>NZ_JBEOWI010000010.1:0-189989 GCF_040296005.1 Kitasatospora sp. NPDC002551
TGACGCTGACGTTGTCGAGGGCGACGACGCGGGTCTCCCCCTCCCCGTAGACCTTGTTCAGGCCGGTGGCGCGGGCGGCCGCCCGGCCGGTGCGGACGGCGGTTGCGGTCGACGTGGTCACGGGGATGCTCCTCGGGCTCGGCAGGCAGGGGGCGCGCCGGGTGGTGCGGCGCGGGAGAAGTGCTTGGACGGCCGGGCCCTTCCAAGGGGCGTCCGGCCGTACCTCCATGCTCCGCCCGATGATCATGGTTCCTCGTCGCTCCGTCGGACGGTTGGTCCGACCACCGCTGGGCGTACGCCCAGGTGGCGCCCTCCTCCTGCGGTATGACACCGCCCCTGAGTCGGAGGGCGGTGGCCGGATCGAGCGGGTCCGGTGGCCAAATCACGGACAGTTCGTCAGATGGCAAGGAAACATGACAACTTCCCCGCCTCGGAACATGCGAAAGAGGAGGCCGGGAGACTAGGCTCAGGGGTGGTCCGCACGGGCGGCGGAGCGATGCTCTCCGCTCCGTCGGCGGGGCCGGGTCCGCAGGACGCCCAGATGGTGGAACGCAGACACGGGCAGCTTAAAACTGCTTGGCCGAAAGGCCGTGCCGGTTCGAGTCCGGCTCTGGGCACACGTGCTTGCTCGCGGGGACGCCGACCGGCGTCCCCGCCAGGGCGCCGGTCGGCGAATCCTTCTCGCGGCGGATGCCGATTTCTTTGCCAAGCCATTACCCTTGTGCTTCGGGCGGTGCAGTGCCGCCCCGGAGGGAATGAGCAATGAGAAGCAGCAACCCGGTCTTCTCGCGGGAGGGGTCCTTCACCCGCGAGTCCGGCTACGCGGGTTTCGGGACCACCCAGACCCCGCCGGCCGGGGGCCCGTACGCCACGAACCCCTACGGCAACAACCCCTACGGCAACAACCCGTACGCCAACAGCCCCTACGCCCAGCAGCCGCAGGGCCAGGCGCCGCTGACCGACGAGCAGCTCGTCGAGATGTACAACGCGCCGTCCGCCGGTCCGCTGGCGACGGGCCGGATGACGCTCGACGACGTGGTCGCGCGCACCGCGATGACGCTGCTCACCCTGGTCGCCGCCGGTGGTCTGGCCTGGTTCGCGCTGCCGGACCGGAACTTCGGCCTGGCCATCGGCGCCTCGCTGATCGCCTTCGTGGTCGGCATGGTGATCTCCTTCAAGCGGAGCGTCAGCCCGCCGCTGATCCTGCTGTACGCGGGCCTGGAGGGCTTCGCGCTCGGCGCGATCACCAAGGTGTTCAACACCATCTGGCCGGGCATCGCGATCCAGGCGGTGCTGGGCACCGCGGCCGTCTTCGCGGCGATGCTGATCGCCTACAAGACCGGCCGGATCCGGGTCACCCCGCGCTACACCCGGATCGGCATCGCGATCGCCATGGGCTTCGTGCTGCTGATGCTGGTCAACATGGTCGCCTCGATGGTCTTCGGCGCCGACATGGGGCTGCGTTCCGGCCCGCTCGGCATCGTGGTCGGCCTGGTCGGCATCGGCCTCGGCGCGTTCTTCCTCTCGCTGGACTTCGCGGCCATCGAGGAGGCGATCGCCCACGGCGCGCCGCAGAAGGAGTCCTGGCGGGCGGCCTTCGGGCTCACCCTGTCGCTGGTCTGGATCTACGTCGAGATGCTGCGGCTGATCGCGATCCTGCGCGGCGACGACTGATCCTCCGTCGCACCACCACTGCCGCCGGGCCCCGGAGCCGTTCGCTCCGGGGCCCGGCGGCTTTCCGGGCCCGTGCCCCGTATGCTCGCGGCATGTCCGAGACGCCCGAAGAAACCACCCTGGCCGAAGCCGTCGACGCGCTGGCGGACCGGTTCCGCTCGATGCCGCAGAGCCGGCTGCTGGGCGCCGTCCCCGGGCACCCCTCGCGGGCGGCGGCCGGGCTGGCGCTGGCCCGCCGGCTGGCGGTCGCGGCGCGGGCGGCCGAGGCGGCGCGCCCGGACGGCGGGGCGCACGCTGGGGAGCTGCCCGAGCTGCCCGAGCTGCCGGACGCCGGGGCGTTCGCCGTCGGCGACCAGCTCGCGGTGGTCGGACACGACCTGGCGGCGGCGCTGGCCGCACTGCCCGGGGACGCCGCGGTGGCGCTGGCGGACGGACCGGTGACGGCCGAGGCGGTGCGGGAGCGGGCCCTGGGGTGGCTCGCGGAGACCACCGCGGCGGTCTGACCGCGGGACGGCGGAGAAGCCGCGGGACAGCCGAAAGGCCCGGGGGCCGGACGGATCGGTAACCCCTTGATCCGTCCGGCCCCCGGGCCTCGTGCTGTGGTCGGGTCAGATGCTGGCCACCACCCGGTCGGCGAGCACGTAGACGGTGTCCTCGTCGGTGGAGAAGGTCAGCGAGTAGGAGCCGGAGAACCGGGAGCCACCGAGCAGCCGGACGTTCTCACCGGCCCGGACGGCGTCGATCAGCCGGTACGCGGCCTCGCGGTCGCCCGGGGCCACGCACAGCGTGGTGCCGTCGGCGAAGGCGTAGACGTCCAGGGTGCCGAGCGGGCCGGGGCGGACGTCGACCAGGGCGGTGCCCTCCTCGGCGAGCGCGGTCAGCCGGGTGTCGGTCCACTCCCGGGACGGCGCCTGGCTGGGCACGAAGTCGGGGTGCGAGGGGTGGCGGCGCGGGTCGGGCGCGGTGACCGGGGCGTCCTCGACGGCCGACTCGGCGTCCAGCAGCCCGGCCTCCAGACCGGTGGCCAGCAGGTCGGCCTCGCGCCGGGCCCGGGCGTCCCCGGAGCCCTCGGCGGCCGGGGCACCGGCCGGGTGGCCGGGGCGCAGCGGGGCGCCGCCCTCGCCGTCGGGCCCGGCCGGGCGGACGCCGCCCTCGTTGATGAGGTCCTCCAGCGCCGAGCGCAGCGCCTCGCCGAACTCCGGGTCCATGGTGCCCGCGTTGTCGGCCGCCTCGCCCGGACCGGTCGGGCGGGGGAAGAAGAGCGGCCACTCGTCGGTGGTCTGGAAGACCCCGGCGAACGGGGAGTCGAACAGTGGCGCGTCCTCGGCCGCGCGGGCCTCCTGCTCGGCCCAGAACGCCCGGGCCTCGGTGATCTCCCGCTCGCGGTCGGCGGCCAGGGCCTCGGCGACGGCCCGGCGTATCGCCGCCTCGTCGACGACCGGAGCGGCGGCGGCCCGCTCGTCCAGCCGGCGGGAGATTCCCCGGAGGTGGAGCAGCACGGAGGTCGACACGGCGATCAGGATCAGCAGCAGGAGGGTGTAGACGGCGCTCACGGAACGTACTCCTAGCGAGGAGCGGAACGGGGTTACGTCTCCACACTGCCGCATCCGGCCCTGTTACCGCAGTGGCGAATGTCCACTTTGTCAGTGACTTTCGCTCTTGTCCCCAAATTGTTAGGTAGTACCGCTCTACGCTGCGGAGTTGATCCGCTCCGCACCGTCGATTTCCGGCCCGGAAATGAACGGAAGGAGGGCCGGATCGACCTCTCGGTGTGATCCGGCCCTCAATTACGCTGCGTCACTCCAAACGGGTGGTCTGGACCCTTCGGGGTTGACGGGGGAGCGGTCCGCCGGGGTCAGCTGAGCCGCTCGATGACCATGGCCATGCCCTGGCCGCCGCCGACGCACATGGTCTCCAGGCCGAACTGCTTGTCGTGCCACTGCAGGGAGTTGATCAGGGTGGTGGTGATCCGGGCGCCGGTCATGCCGAAGGGGTGGCCGACGGCGATCGCGCCGCCGTTGACGTTCAGTCGGTCCAGGTCGACGCCGAGGTCCCGGTAGGACGGGATCACCTGGGCGGCGAAGGCCTCGTTGATCTCGACCAGGTCGATGTCGCCGATGGTCAGGCCGGCCCGCTTGAGCGCCTGCTTCGAGGCCTCGACCGGGCCGTAGCCCATGATCTCGGGGGAGAGCGCGCTGACCCCGGTGGAGACCACCCGGGCGAGCGGGGTGATGCCCAGCTCGCGGGCCTTGGTGTCGGACATGATCACCAGGGCGGCGGCGCCGTCGTTCAGCGGGCAGCAGTTACCGGCGGTCACCGTGCCGTCCGGTCGGAAGACCGGCTTGAGACCGGAGACGCCCTCCAGCGTGACGCCCGCGCGCGGGCCGTCGTCCTTGCTGACCACGGTGCCGTCCGGCAGCGTGACCGGGGTGATCTCGCGCTCCCAGAAGCCCGCCTCGATGGCGGCCTCGGCGAGGTTCTGCGAGCGCACGCCGAACTCGTCCTGCTCGGCGCGGGTGATGCCCTTGAGCGCCGCCAGGTTCTCGGCGGTCTGGCCCATCGCGATGTAGGCGTCCGGCAGCAGCCCGTCCTCGCGCGGGTCGTGCCAGCCCTCCCGCCGCCCGCCACCACCCTCGTTCGAGGCGCTGCGCGCCGCCCCCCACGTGCCCTCTTCCGCGCGCTTGGCGGTGCGCGCCCGCGCCTCGTCGAACAGCGGGTTCATGGTGCCCGGCAGGCCGTCCGAGGTGCCGTGGACGCTGCGCGAGACGGTCTCCACGCCGGCCGAGACGAAGACGTCGCCCTCGCCGGCCCTGATCGCGTGCAGCGCCATCCGCGTGGTCTGCAGCGAGGAGGAGCAGTACCGGGTGATGGTGGCGCCGGGCAGGTAGTCCATGCCCATCTGCACCGCCACGATCCGGGCCAGGTTGTGGCCCTGCTCGCCGCCGGGCAGGCCGCAGCCGAGCATCAGGTCGTCGATCTCGCGCGGGTCGAGCTGCGGCACCTTGGCCAGGGCGGCCTGGATGACGTGCGCGGTCAGGTCGTCCGGGCGGACGTCCTTCAGCGAGCCCTTGAAGGCCCGGCCGATCGGCGAACGGGTGGCGCTGACGATGACGGCTTCGGGCATGGCGGGCTCCTCGCTGAGTGGCGGCGGACAGGCGTCCGGGAGGAAAGTTACCGTCTGGTAGGTCAGTCGTCACCCGCCCCGGTGTGTGAGCTGGCCGACGTGTTCCCGGGGCCCGGGCGGCCCTGTTCGCCGGGCTCCCCGGCCGCCCCGGAGCCCGGCAGACCGACCCGCAGCCGGTGGCGCAGCAGGGCCCAGCGCCCGGCCGCCCCGGCCTCGCCGCCGACCGCCGCCACCTCGGAGCCGGAGCGTCCGGCGGCGGCCGCCGCGGCCACCGCCACCGGCAGCACGGCCTCGCCCGGCACCGTTGCGCCCGGCCGCTCCTCCTGCGGCCAGAGGTCCAGCACGGCGCAGACCGAGGGCAGCACGGCCATCGCGGCCGTCGCGTAGCCCTGGGCCGAGGGGTGGTAGCGGTCGGCGGCGAACATCTCCGGCCGGGCCGCGAACTCCGGACCGAGCAGCGAGCCGAGCGAGACCGTCCGGCCGCCCGCCTCCACCACCGCGATGGTCTGCGCGGCGGCCAGCTGGCGGCTCAGCCGGCGGGCCACCCAGCGCAGCGGCGGGCGGACCGGCTTGATCGTCCCGAGGTCCGGGCAGGTGCCGACCACCACCTGGCAGCCGGTGGCACGCAGCGCGGCGACCGTCTCGCCCAGCTGGCGCACGGCGAGCTGGGCCGGGCTGTGCCGGGTCACGTCGTTGGCGCCGACCATGATCACGGCGATGTCGGGGCGGTACGCCAGGGCCTGGTCCAGCTGGCCGGCCAGGTCGGCGGAGCGGCCGCCGGAGAACGCCACGTTGACCAGCCGGACCGGACGCTCGGCGACCGAGGCGAGCCCGGCCGCGAGCAGCGCCCCCGGCGTCTCGCGGGCCCGCAGCACCCCCAGGCCCGCCGCGGTGGAGTCGCCGAGGAAGGCCAGCACCAGCGGCGGCTGCGGCGCGGCGGAGGTGTCGGCGAAGGCCTCGCCGTAGACGCCGTCGGCCTTCGGCGGGGCACCCTCCAGGATGCCGATGGCCTGGACGGCCAGCTTGCTCTCGGTCAGCAGCAGACCCACCAGACCCACGCCCAGCACGCCGAGCCCGCCGCCGCCGTACGCCGCCGCGGTGGCGATCCGGCGGGCCACCCGGGCCCGTGACTCCTGTGCCGTGGCCATCCGGTGCCCCCTTCGCGTCCTCGTGCCACCCCGGTGAAGGGCCGCTCCCGATGCGTGTACACCCCTCGTACCCGCGATCGCCCCGCCCTACGACCGGGGTGGGCCGTTCGTGGTGCGCACGGGCCTTCCGGGGCCCGTGGTACGGCCTAGGCTTTGCAGTACCGAAAGCCACTGCATGCCCACAGACCGGGAGGACCCCCGTGCGGTACCACAACTCGATCATCGACCTGGTCGGCAACACGCCGCTGGTCAAGCTGAACAAGGTCACCGAGGGGATCAGCGCCACCGTGCTCGCCAAGGTCGAGTACTTCAACCCCGGTGGCTCGGTGAAGGACCGCATCGCGATGCGCATGATCGAGGCCGCCGAGGCGTCCGGCGCCCTCAAGCCCGGCGGCACCATCGTCGAGCCGACCTCCGGCAACACCGGTGTCGGCCTGGCGATCGTGGCCCAGCAGAAGGGCTACAAGTGCATCTTCGTCTGTCCCGACAAGGTCTCCACGGACAAGATCAACACGCTGCGCGCGTACGGCGCCGAGGTGGTCGTCTGTCCGACCGCCGTCGCCCCCGAGCACCCGGACTCGTACTACAACGTCTCCGACCGCCTGGTCCGCGAGACCCCGAACGCCTGGAAGCCGGACCAGTACTCCAACCCGGACAACCCGGCCTCGCACTACCACTCCACCGGTCCGGAGCTGTGGGAGCAGACCGAGGGCCGGATCACCCACTTCGTGGCGGGCGTCGGCACCGGCGGCACCATCTCCGGCACCGGCAACTACCTGAAGGAGGTCTCCGGCGGCAAGGTCAAGGTGATCGGCGCCGACCCGGAGGGCTCGGTCTACTCGGGCGGCACCGGCCGGCCGTACCTGGTCGAGGGCGTCGGTGAGGACTTCTGGCCGACCGCCTACGACCGCACCGTCGCGGACGGCATCGTCGCCGTCTCCGACAAGGACTCCTTCCAGATGACCCGCCGCCTGGCCAAGGAGGAGGGCCTGCTGGTCGGCGGCTCCTGCGGCATGGCGGTTGTCGCCGCGCTGGAGGTCGCCCGCGGCCTCGGCCCGGACGACGTCGTCGTGGTGCTGCTGCCGGACGGCGGCCGCGGCTACCTGTCGAAGATCTTCAACGACGACTGGATGGCCGACTACGGCTTCCTGCCGTCCGCCACCGACGAGGCGCACATCGGCGAGGTGCTGGCCCGCAAGGACGCCATCGAGCACGAGGGCATCCCGCAGTTCGTCCACATGCACCCCAACGAGACGGTCGCCGAGGCGGTCCGGGTGCTGCGCGAGTACGGCGTCTCGCAGATGCCGGTGGTCTCGCCGGGCGCCGGCCACCCGGACATCATGGCCGGCGAGGTGATCGGCTCGGTGGTGGAGAAGCTGCTGCTGGAGGGCGTCTTCTCGGGCGACATCCAGCTGACCGACACGCTGGACAAGGTGATGTCCAAGCCGCTGCCGGTGGTCGGCTCGGGCGAGACCGTCACCAACCTGATGACGGTGCTGGAGAAGGCCGACGCCGCGGTGGTGCTGGTGGAGGGCAAGCCGCAGGGCATCGTCACCCGCCAGGACCTGCTGGGCTTCCTGACCGGCAGCCGCGCCGGGCACTGAGCCGGCGTCAGTCGCCGACCCCGACCCGGCGGCTGAGGGCCGGTGGGCCGGGAGCCCGGGGGGCGGAGGTTCCGTTTCCGGGCGAACTGGTACACCGGCGTCATCTCCGTGCAGCACGGGCTTAACACGGCTGCGGCATCGTTGTGCTCACGGCAAGACGCCGAGCGAGACGGCGGCGACCGACCGGGAGCGGCTCCCCGGCGGCGCGTCCCGTCTCGGGCACGACGGTCGGTCCTGATCCGGCCGGTGGTGTCCCTGCCCGTGGAGACGCCGTCGTCCCGCCCCTGCCCGGCTGCGGCCGGTTGCCAGGGTGTGGCGGTTCCCGGGCGACCGCGCCGCTTGGCGCGTCTCCGCGGCTCCCGGGTGGGGGAGTCCGGCGGAGGCGGCGGGGCCGGTCCTTCCTCAGGGAAGGGCCGGCCCCTCCCGTCTCCGGTGCCTGCGCACCCGTCGCTTCCCGTAACCTCACTGCCATGACCAGCACTGACACGACCGACCAGGACGGCCCGCGCTACGTCCGGCTCGCCATCGAGCTCATCGCCGAGATCACCGACGAGGGCGCCCTCAAGGCGGCGGCCCTGGCGCAGGTGGCCGAGGACGAGTACCTCGACGACGAGGAGCGCGCGCAGTCCGTCGAGGCCATCGAGGTGGACCCGTCGGGTTCGCTCGCCCACTTCATCGACCCGGTGGCGCTGCTCGGCGACGTCCCGGGCGTCGAGCTCGCCTCGGCGACCTGGGAGTCGGCGAAGACCGACTTCGACCCGGAGAGTGACGAGTGGGACGAGTACGCGGTGGAGGAGTCCGCCGAGTAGGGCGCGCCCGTCACAGCGCGTGAATGCCCGGTCTGCTGTCCGCAGACCGGGCATTTGTCCATATTTGGCGCCCCGTTTCGGATTCTCGTACGATCGCAAGCCGTTGGTGATGGAACCGTGAACGCACGGATTGCGTTTCTGTATCCGTAATGCCCGGATGATCAGCAGGGAGTGGGCGACGTGACGGCACGGGAAGGTCGCGGTCGAACGACCGGCAGCAACTGGAGCCGGCGCGGTGTGCTGGCGGGCCTGATCGGCGCCCCGGTCCTGCTGCTGGCGGCCTGCAACGACAGCAAGAGCGCCGAGGCCGGTGCCGGCACCGGCACCGGCACCGCCGGCAGCGGTGGGTCCGGCGGCAGCGGCGGGTCGGGTGGCAGCGGCGGCGGGAGCGGCAGCGCCGGCGGTACGGCCACCGGCGGCGCGCAGGCCACGCCCAGCGCCACCAGCACCCCGACCCCGAAGACCTCGGCCGCCGTGATCACCGTCACCCCGGCCGACGGCGCCACCGCCGCCAGCTTCAGCGAGCCGGTCCGGGTCGCCGTCGCCGGCGGCACCTTCACCACGGTCAAGGTCACCGACTCCACCGGCAAGGCGCTGGCCGGCGAGCTGTCCGCGGACGGCACCCTCTGGACCTCCGCCGCCGCCCCGGCCAGCGGCACCAAGTACACGGTGTCCGCGGTCGCCTTCGACAAGGAGAAGCTGGAGGCCGACGCCAACGCCGTCTTCACCACGGCCACCCCGGCCAACACCTTCGTCGGCTACTTCACGCCCGAGGACGGTTCGGTCGTCGGCGTCGGCATGCCCGTCTCGATCAACTTCAGCAAGCCAGTCACCGACCGCAAGACCGTCCAGCAGGCGATCACCGTGATAGCCGAGCCGGGCGTCGAGATCGTCGGGCACTGGTTCTCCAGCACCCGCCTCGACTTCCGGCCGCAGCAGTACTGGGCCAAGGGCACCAAGGTGACCGTCAAGCTCCGGCTGAAGGACGTCCAGGGCGCGAAGGGCGTCTACGGCACCCAGTCCAAGGACGTGCGCTTCACCATCGGCCGGGCGCAGACCAGCGTCGCCGACCTCGCCGCCAAGAAGCTCACCGTCACCACGGACGGCCAGGTCAGCGCCGTCTACGCGATCTCCGGCGGCTCGCCCGAGTTCCGCACCTGGGGCGGCAAGATGGTGATCACCGAGCAGTACCAGCAGACCCGGATGAACTCGCAGACCGTCGGCCTCGGCAGCGAGTACGACATCCCGGACGTGCCGCACGCCCAGCGGCTCAGCACCTCCGGCACCTTCATCCACGGCAACTACTGGTCCCCGGCGTCGACCTTCGGCAGCCAGAACACCAGCCACGGCTGCGTCGGCCTGCGCGACGTCAAGGGCGGCCAGGACGCGAGCGCGGACGGCTACAAGTTCTACAAGAGCTCGATGATCGGCGACGTGGTCGAGGTCGTGAACTCCGGCGACAAGACCATCGCGCCGTCCAACGGCCTGAGCGGCTGGAACATGGGCTGGGCCGACTGGAAGGCCGGCAGCGCGATCTGACGCTCCCCGGGGTGCCGGCGACTTCCGCCCGGCAGGACAGAACCCCGCCCGTCCCCCGAGGAGTCAGGGGGGTGTGAAACGCGAGCAGAGGGAGCGCCTGGACGCCGAATTCAGTGCGTTCGTCGTCGGCCTCGGACCCCAGCTGACCAGGCTGGCCGAGCTGCTGACCGGTGATCCGCACCGGGCCGGGGACATCGTGCAGTCCGCGCTGGAACGCGCCTACCTGCACTGGCCCAGGATCACCGCGAACGCGGACGACCCGGCCGCCTACGTGCGGCGGATCGTCGTCAACCAGCACCGCGACTGGTGGCGGCGGCTGCGCAACCGCGAGCTGCCCACCGACCGCGCCCCCGACCGGCCCGGGCCGGCGGACTTCGCCGAACAGCAGGCCCAGCGGGCGCTGCTGCACCAGGCGCTGGCCGCGCTCACCCGGCGCGAGCGGGCCGTCGTCGTGCTGCGGTACTACGCGGACCTGAGCGAGGCGCAGACCGCCGCCGAACTGGGCATCGCGCCCGGGACGGTCAAGTCCACCCTGCACCGGGCGCTCTCGAAGCTGCGCGCACGGCCCGAGCTCGCCGACCGCTCCGGCGGTCCGGCGGGCCACGACCCGAGCGACATCGAGGTGGCGGTATGAGCGACGGCAGCAGCTTCGAACAGCGGCTCGACGAGCTGCTCAAGCAGGAGGACCGGGGGCGGGTGGCGGCCGGGCCCGACCCGGCGGCGGTGATCGCCGTGGCGCGGCGCCGCCGGGCCCGCCGGCGGGCCGGCGCGGGGGCGGCCGCGCTCGCCGTGGCGCTGATCGCCGGTGGCGCGGCGCTCACCCAGGGTGACGGCCGGCCGGGCGGCGGCGCGGTGGTGGCGGCGGGGGCGCCGACCGCCGCCGGACTCCCCGCCGCCAGCCGCCTTCCCGGCACGGGTACCCCCATCCCGGTCGACGGGACGGCGCCCGTGCACGTGCCCGTCGCGCCGGAGGCGTCCGCCGCGACCCCGTCGGGCAGCGGGCCGAAGCACCGGCCGGACTCGCCGGTCAAGCGGGTGGCGCCCGGCGAGCAGGTCGCGATCGTCGACGGCTTCCGGATGAGCGTCACCGCGACCGAGTCCTGCGTCGAGCAGTGGGAGAGCGCCACCGGTACCTGGGAGAAACCGTTCGGCTGCCGCGACGCCACCAGCGACAACCTCGACCACAGCCGGCCCACCGTGGGTGCGCAGAGCAGCGGCGACGCGCAGCGGACCGTGGTGACCGGCCTGTACCTGGGCCCGGCGCCGGCCACCATCACGGTCGAGCTGAACGGCACACAGGTGGTCGCGACCCTGGTCACCACCGCCGGGATGGAGGGCTGGACCGCCTACTACGCGGTGTTCCCCGGCGCCGCCCCCGCGTCCTCCGGGCCGAACGGGCGCACCGGTTCCCCGGACGTGGCGGCCTGGGCGGCGGACGGGACGCGGCTCGCGGCCCTGATCGATCCGCGCCGCCCCGACCCCTGGGCCACCGCCGGCAGCGGGACGGGAACGCCGTCCGCGCGCTGACGGCCGGCGGGCTGCCGAACGCGACGGCCGAAAACCGCCGGACTCCCGGCGGCCGCGGCAGGAGGGTGGAGGCATGACGACAACCTCCACCGTCCCGTCCGTCCTGACCGTCCGCCCGATCGACCCCGCCGTGCACCGCGCCCTGCTGGTGCGCGACGACGCCGGACGCCCGCCCGTGCGGTCCGTCGACGAGGACGGCGGCGCCCCGCTGCGCTGCTGCCTGACCAGGGCGCGGGCCGGGGAGCGGATCGCCCTGGTGAGCTACGCGCCGCTGCGGCGCTGGGCCGCCGAGACCGGGGCCGAGCCCGGACCGTACGACGAGACCGGCCCGGTCTTCGTGCACGACGGGCCGTGCGCCGGTCCGGCCGGACCGGGCTGGCCGGCCGGCTTCCACGGCGGTCAGCGGGTGCTGCGCGCCTACGACCGGCGCGGGCGCATCCTCGGCGGCGAACTGGTCGAGCCGGAGACCGCCGAGGCGGTCGCGGCGCGGCTGCTCGCCGACCCGCGGGTGGCCGTGCTGCACGCCCGCGCGGTGGACTTCGGGTGCTTCATGCACGAGGTCCGGCGGGGCTGACCCGCGCCGGCCGGGTGCTCAGGAGCGCTTGGCGTAGTCGACGTAGCCCTGCCAGTCCAGGACGACCGCCGGCTCGTCGCCGACCACCCAGGCGTCGTGGCCGGGCGGGCAGAGCATGAAGTCGCCGGGACCGAACTCGTCCTCCTCGCCGTCGTCCATGACGACCTTCAGCCGTCCGGAGAGGACGTAGCCGGCGTGGGCGGCCTGGCAGCTGTCCGTCCCGGCGATCGGCTTGACGTGCTGGGACCACTGCCAGCCGGGCTGGAACACCGCCCGTCCGACGCCCCCGCCGTCCAGGTGGACCAGGCGCATCTCGCCCTTGTCCGCCTCGAACGGGCGGACCTCGTCGGGATCGGTGTCGAAGTTCTTGCGGATGAGACCGGCCATGAGGTGCTCCTCGGGACAGGGGCGGCCGCGTCACCAGGGACGGTGACGCGGCCGCCCTACCGGTCCCTCCAGTCTGCGCCCCCGCGGCCGGGGCCGGAAGCCGTGGGTGACCTCAGCCCTCGGCGCCCGTCCGGGCCACCCCGATCGGGCAGCTCGCGCCGGTGCCGCCGAGGCCGCAGTAGCCGTTGGGGTTCTTGGCGTCCGACAGGTACTGCTGGTGGTAGGGCTCGGCGGGGTAGAACGGACCCGCCGGGGCGATCTCGGTGGTGATCGGGCCGAGGCCGAGCGCGGTGAGCGCCGGCTGGAAGGCGTCCCGGGTGGCGGTCGCGGCGGCGGCCTGCGCCGGGGAGTGGGTGTAGACGGCCGAGCGGTACTGGGTGCCGACGTCGTTGCCCTGGCGGTTGCCCTGGGTCGGGTCGTGCGCCTCCCAGAAGGTCTTCAGCAGCCGCTCGTAGGAGACCACCGCGGGGTCGTACACCACCCGGACCGCCTCGGTGTGCCCGGTCAGGCCGCTGCACACCTCCTCGTAGGTCGGGTTCGGGGTGTGGCCGCCCTGGTAGCCGACCAGCGTCGTCCAGACGCCGGGCAGCCGCCAGAACGTGCGCTCGGCGCCCCAGAAGCAGCCCAGCCCGAAGTCCGCGACCTCGAGACCCCCGGGGTACGGGCCGGTCAGCGGGTTTCCGAGCACGGTGTGCGGCTCGCTCAGCGTGAACGCCGGGGCCTGGCGGCCGGGGAGCGCCTGGTCGGCGGGAACGAGCGAGGTCTTGTGGCGGTTGAACAGCACGGCCTGCTCCAACGGTTCGGGAAGGGTTGCGGACGTTCCAACACGGCCGGGCACCGGGGGATTCCGGCCGCGCGGCGGCGTCCCGGCGGCTTCCGGGCGGCAGCCGCCCCCCGGCCGACTACGCTCGGAGCATGACCGAGCACCAGCTTCCCCAGGGCTTCGAGACCCTCGCCATCCACGCGGGTCAGGAAGCAGACCCCCAGACCGGGGCCGTCGTCACGCCGATCTACCAGGTGTCCACCTACAAGCAGGACGGGGTGGGCGGCCTGCGGGGCGGCTACGAGTACAGCCGCAGCGCCAACCCGACCCGTACCGCGCTGGAGGAGTGCCTCGCCGCGCTGGAGGGCGGCGCCCGCGGCCTCGCCTTCGCCTCCGGCCTCGCCGCCGAGGACACCCTGCTGCGCACGATCCTCAAGCCGGGCGACCACATCGTGATCCCCAACGACGCCTACGGCGGCACCTTCCGGCTCTTCGCCAAGGTGCTGACCCGCTGGGGCGTCGAGTTCTCCGTGGCCAACACCCAGGACCTCGCCACCGTCCGCGAGGCGCTGCGCCCCAACACCCGCGCGGTGTGGGTGGAGACCCCGTCCAACCCGCTGCTGGGCATCACCGACCTGGCCGCGCTGGCCGAGATCGCGCACGGCGCCGGCGCGCTGCTGGTGGTCGACAACACCTTCGCCAGCCCCTACCTGCAGCAGCCGATCGCGCTCGGCGCCGACGTGGTCGTGCACTCGACCACCAAGTACATGGGCGGCCACTCGGACGTGGTCGGCGGCGCCCTGGTGATCGCCGAGGCGGGCCTCGGCGAGGAGGTCGCCTACCACCAGAACGCGATGGGCGCGGTCTCCGGCCCCTTCGACGCCTGGCTGGTGCTGCGCGGCATCAAGACCCTCGGCGTGCGGATGGACCGGCACAGCTCCAACGCGGAGAAGGTCGCCGAGCTGCTCGCGAGCCACCCCAAGGTCAGCCAGGTGCTGTACCCGGGCCTGCCCGGGCACCCCGGCCACGACATCGCCGCCAAGCAGATGAAGGCCTTCGGCGGCATGGTGTCGTTCCGGGTGAACGGCGGCGAGGAGGCGGCGGTCGAGGTCTGCAACCGGGCCGAGCTGTTCACCCTCGGCGAGTCGCTGGGCGGAGTGGAGTCGCTGATCGAGCACCCGGGCCGGATGACCCACGCCTCGGTGGCCGGTTCGGCGCTGGAGGTTCCGGCCGACCTGGTGCGCGTCTCGGTCGGCATCGAGTCGATCGACGACCTGCTGGCCGACCTCAAGCAGGCGCTGGGCTGACACGCCCCGCGCGTCCTGCGCGTCCTACGCGCTCTGTGCGCCGTCCGCGCCCTGCCGGCCCGCCGTGTACTCCTCCATGGAGTGGTTGAAGCGGGCCAGCAGGGCGCAGAACACCCGCTGCTCCTCGGGCGGCCAGCCGTCGACCAGTCGGCGGGTCAACTCGGTTCTGCCGGCCCGGACTTCGGCCAGCCGTCCGGCGCCGAGCGGGGTCAGCGCGAGCCGGACGGCGCGCCGGTCGGCCGGGTCCTGCACCCGGCCGACCAGACCGGCCGTGACCAGCGGGGCGGCCTGCCGGGTGACGGTGGACGAGTCGACACCCAGCGCGTCGGCCAGCGCCTTGACGTTGGCGGGGCCGAGGCGCTCCAGCCGTTCGAGCAGCAGGTAGGCGGCCCGGACCAGGGCGGCCACCCCGTCGGAGCCGCGGACCTGTTCCATGCGGCGGGCGAACAGCGCGAGCTGGTACTGGAGTTGGGTGTGCACGGGGTCGGTGAGGTCGGTGGCCTGGGGCGAGGTCGTCGTCATCGCGGCTCACGATCGTCGTGCGGTGAGGAAGGCTCAGGAGCAGCAGCGTACGCGGGCCGGGCGGGCCCGGGAACAGGGCCGACGTCCCCGGACCACGTGTCGTGACGCCCTAGGCTGCTGTCATGCACAGCTGGCCGATCACCCTCGATGACGTCCGCGGCGCCCAGAAGATGCTCGCCGGGGTCGCCCGGGTGACGCCGATGGAGGGCAGCCGCCACCTCTCCGCGCTGGTCGGCGCGCCGGTCCACCTGAAGTGCGAGAACCTCCAGCGCACCGGCTCGTTCAAGCTGCGCGGGGCGTACGTGCGGATCGCGGGCCTCTCCCCGGTGCAGCGGGCGGGCGGGGTCGTCGCGGCGAGTGCCGGGAACCACGCCCAGGGGGTGGCGCTGGCCGCCTCGCTGCTGGGGGTGCGCTCGACGGTATTCATGCCGGTGTCCGCGCCGCTGCCGAAGATCGCGGCGACCAGGGAGTACGGCGCCGAGGTGCGGCTGCACGGGGCGAGCGTCGACGAGGCGCTGCAGGCGGCGCAGCGGTACGCGGAGGCGGGCGGCGCGGTGTTCATCCACCCGTTCGACCACCGGGACGTCGTGATCGGGCAGGCCACCGTCGGGCTGGAGATCCTGGAGCAGTGCCCCGAGGTGCGCACCATCCTGGTCGGGGTGGGCGGCGGAGGTCTGCTGGCGGGGATCGCGGCGGCGGTCAAGCCGCTGCGGCCGGACGTGCGGGTGATCGGGGTGCAGGCGGCGGCCGCGGCCGCGTACCCGCCCTCGCTGGCGGCCGGGCACCCGGTCTCGCTGGAACGGTTCGCCACCATGGCGGACGGGATCATGGTCGGCCGGCCGGGGGACGTTCCGTTCGAGATCGTCAACACGCTGGCGGACGGCGTCCGGACGGTCTCCGAGGACTCGCTGTCCCGGGCGCTGCTGCTCGGTCTCGAACGGCTGAAGCTGGTGGTGGAGCCGGCCGGGGCGGCTCCGGTGGCGGCGCTGCTGGAGCGGCCGGACTCGTTCGAGGGGCCGGTGGTGGCGGTCCTGTCCGGCGGCAACATCGACCCGCAGCTGATGCAGCGGGTGCTGCGGCACGGTCTGGCGGCGGCCGGCCGCTACCTCTCGCTGCGGGTGCGGCTGGCCGACCGGCCGGGCGCGCTGGCGGGCCTGCTCGGGGTGCTGACCAGGGTGGACGCCAATGTGCTGGACGTGGCGCACGTCCGGGTCGATCCGCAGCTGGGGCTGACCGAGGTGGAGGTGGACCTGCACCTGGAGACCAAGGGGCCGGAGCACTGCGCGGCGGTGCTCGGCGAGCTGCGGGGCGCCGGGTACGTGGTCTCCCGGTAGGGGCCCGGACGGGGCGGCGCCGGGGCGGACACCTGATCCTTGACGCGATATATCGCGGATGCCAGACTCGCGATACATCGCGTTCTGTCGCCGTCGCGGCGAAAAAGAGTCGCTCGCCTGCCCGTAGTGGGGGCAAAGTGGGACAGACCACGCATGTCCATTTTCCCCGAGGAGATGAGGCAGGCCCATGGCGCCAGCCATCCAAGCCGAGAACCTGGTCAAGACCTTCGGTGACGTACGAGCCCTGGACGGCGTCAGCCTCGACGTCCCCGAGGGCACGGTGCTCGGGCTGCTCGGCCCCAACGGCGCCGGCAAGACCACCACCGTGCGCGTCCTCACCACCCTGCTGCGCCCCGACTCCGGCGGCGCGACGGTGGCCGGCGTCGACGTCCTCAAGCACCCGAACCGGGTCCGCAGCCTGATCGGCCTCTCCGGCCAGTACGCCGCGGTCGACGAGTACCTCACCGGCTTCGAGAACCTCCAGATGGTGGGCGAGCTGTACCAGATGCCCGCCCGCGCGGCGAAGGCCCGGGCGCTCGAACTGCTGGAGTGGTTCAACCTCACCGAGGCCAAGGACCGCACCGCCAAGACCTACTCCGGCGGCATGCGCCGGCGCCTCGACCTGGCCGCCGCCCTGGTCGTCCGCCCGCCGGTGATGTTCCTGGACGAACCCACCACCGGCCTCGACCCGCGCAACCGGCTCGCCCTGTGGGAGGTCATCGAGACGCTGGTCGAACAGGGCACCACGCTTCTGCTCACCACCCAGTACCTGGAGGAGGCCGACCGGCTCGCCCACGACATCGCCGTGGTCGACCACGGCCGGGTGATCGCCCGCGGCACCGCCGACCAGCTCAAGGCGCAGATCGGCGGCGAGCGGATCGAGGTCGTGGTGCAGCGGCCCGACCTGGTCGCCGACGCGCTCGCGGCGCTCTCCGCCCACGCGCTCGGCGAGCCGGCGGTGGAGAAGAACACCCGGCGGATCACCGTCCCGGTCAGCGGCGGCGCCCGGGTGCTCGCCGACGTGATCCGCGAGCTGGACGCCCGCTCGATCGAGATCGACGACATCGGTCTGCGCCGGCCGACCCTGGACGACGTCTTCCTCTCCCTCACCGGCCACCACACCGAGGCCGAGGACGGGGAGAACGGCGCCGCCGGCGGCGGGAAGCGCGAGCGGGGCAACGGCTCCGGCACCGGCAAGCAGGCCGTTCCGGCCGGGAAGGAGCGCTGAGATGACCACCGCGACCGAGCACGCCATCGGCGGGGCGGTCCCCAGGCAGCGCCGGGGCGCGGACGCCGTCCTGCACGACTCCTGGGTGGTCGCCAAGCGCAACCTCCGCCGGATGACCCGGATACCCGAGATCGTGATCTTCGGCCTGATGCAGCCGGTCATGTTCGTGCTGCTGTTCTCGTACGTCATGGGCGGCGCGATCAACATCCCGGGGACGCAGTCCAGCTCCTCGGCGTACATCCAGTTCCTGATGGCGGGCATCTTCGCCCAGACCGTGACCTTCGCGGTGGCCGGCGCCTCGGCGGGCATCGCCGAGGACATGTCCAAGGGCCTGGTCGACCGGTTCCGCTCGCTGCCGATGGCCCGCTCGGCGGTGCTGGTCGGCCGCACCCTGGCCGACCTCTGCCAGACCGCGTTCACCCTGGTGGTGCTGGCCCTGGTGGCGGTGCTGGTCGGCTGGCGGATCCACGAGGGGCTGCTGTCCGCGCTCGGCGCGTTCGGACTGCTGCTCCTGCTCGGCTACGCCTTCTCCTGGATCGGCGCGCTGATCGGCCTGTCGGTGCGCAGTCCGGAGGCGGCCACCTCGGCCGGGCTGATCTGGCTCTTCCCGCTGACCTTCATCTCCAACGCCTTCGTGCCGGTCAGCTCGATGCCGGGCTGGCTGCAGGCGGTCGCCTACTGGAACCCGTTCAGCGCCACCGTGCAGGCCTGCCGCAACCTCTTCGGCAACCAGGTGGGCCCGGTGGACGACGTGTGGCCGATGCAGCACGCCGAGCTGATGTCGGTGCTCTGGTCGGTGGTGATCATCGCGGTGTTCTCCTGGCTGTCGGTGCGCAAGTACCGCTCCTCCGGCAGCTGAGCCGCCCGGAGCCGTCCCAGGCACGCGCGAAGGCGGCCGCGGCAGGTGCCGCGGCCGCCTTCGGCGTGTCGTGGTGCGGTCAGCCGGAGTAGGGCTTGACCTCGATGATCTTGACCATGGCCTGCTTGCCGTTCGGCAGCTCGTAGGTCGCCTCGTCGCCGATGGTCTTGCCGTCGATCGCGCGGCCGAGCGGCGACTGCGGCGAGTAGATGTCCAGGTCGTCGTCGCCGACCTCGCGCGAGCCCAGCAGGAACTTCATGGTGTCGTCCTCGTCGCCGTCGAAGGCGACCGTGACGACCATGCCCGGAGCCACCACGCCCGAGTCCGCCGGAGCCTCGCCGACCTTGGCGCGCTCGAGGATCTGGGTGAGCTGGCGGATCCGCAGCTCGTACTTGCCCTGCTCCTCCTTGGCGGCGTGGTAACCGGCGTTCTCCTTGAGGTCACCCTCCTCGCGCGCGGCCTCGATCTTTTGCGCGATCTCGATCCGCCACGGGCCGGTCAGGTGATCCAGCTCGGCCTTGAGCTGGTCGTAGCCGGACTGAGTGAGCCAGGTCACGTTCTCGCTGGTCTGGGTCACGGGTGCTCCTCGTAGGTGCTGGGGCTGTGCTGAGGGTGTGAGTCGTCAGCGTGTTGAGTGGTGCTGATATCGGTCTTAACTACAAAGCAACGCCCGCTCCCGTACCAGTTGGTGCGGAAGGGGCGAAACCACGAGCCTAACAACTCCCACCGACAATCGGGAGGGTCGTTGGCGCTCCATTGACGACAGCGTTGCGCCAAGGTGTACAGGATTGGTGGGCGGGACTCCTCTACGGATGCCCGCTCCCCTGGGCGAATATGCCTGCCGCGCGGTTACTCGGGCGTACAGCCCAGCAGCTCGGCGGTGGTGCCGCGGGCGGTGGTCCGCAGGCTCACCACCGCGTCGTAGCTGGAGCCCTCCGCCGGGACGGGGAAGTCGGCCACGCCGACCACCGCGCCGTCCTCGGCCTGCGAGCGGACGGTGCAGCTGCCGGCCGTGCCGTCGCTCTTGCGCACCGCCAGGTGCAGCTGGAGCTCGGTGTCGGAGAGCGCCTGGAAGGTCGGCACGGTGCCGTTGATCTTCGTCTCGCGGATCAGGTAGGAGCCGCCCAGCCAGGCGACCAGGCCCAGGCCCAGCACCGCGCAGACCGCGCCGACCACCTTGAGCCGGCGGTCGCTCTCGCGGTCGCCGCGCCGCCCGTAGCGGTCCTCGGGCAGCTGCGGGGTCCTGGTGCCAGCGCTCATGGGGCTCAGTCCTCTCGTGGGGAGGGGGCCGCGCGGGTGGTGCGGGGGAATGCGCTGCTCCTCCAGTCCGTCACTATAGGAGGGGCACGCCCGCGGCCGGTCCGGCGGGGGCGGGCCCGGCCGTGTCGGCGCCCCCGCGCGGCGGCCGGACCCGCGGTGACGCGGCCCCACGAGCGGCTCGGACGGTGGGCGGACCGGCTTGCGCGGTACGCCCGGACATTTTTCGGAAGGAACGCACGCGTTGACTGAGCAGTTGCGACTGATGGCGGTGCACGCCCACCCGGACGACGAGTCCAGCAAGGGCGCGGCGACCATGGCCATGTACGTCGACCAGGGGGTGGACGTGCTGGTGGCCACCTGCACCGGGGGGGAACGCGGTTCGGTCCTCAACCCCAAGCTGCAGGGCAGGCCGGAGATCGAGGAGAACATCCACGAGGTCCGGCGCAAGGAGATGGACGAGGCCCGCGCGATCCTCGGGATCAGGCAGGCCTGGCTGGGCTTCGTGGACTCGGGCCTGCCGGAGGGCGACCCGCTGCCCCCGCTGCCCGAGGGCTGCTTCGCCCTGCAGGACGTCAAGGAGGCGGCCGAACCGCTGGTCCGCCTCATCCGGGAGTTCAAGCCGCAGGTCATTACGACCTACGACGAGAACGGCGGCTACCCGCACCCCGACCACATCATGACCCACAAGATCACCATGGTGGCCTTCGACGCCGCCGGCGACCCCGACGCGTACCCCGGGGCCGGCGAGCCCTGGCAGCCGCTGAAGCTCTACTACAACCACGGCTTCCCGATGGGCCGGATCCGCGCCCTGCACAAGTACCTCTCCGAGAACGGCCACGAGTCCCCCTACGGCGAGTGGATCGCCGGCTGGGAGAAGAGCGGCCGCAAGGAGCGCGAGATCACCACCCGGGTCCGCTGCGGCGACTGGTTCGAGACCCGGGACCGCGCGCTGATCGCGCACGCCACCCAGATCGACCCGGACGGTCCGTGGTTCCGCGTCCCGCTGGAGGTCCAGCGCGAGGTGTGGCCCACCGAGGACTACGAACTCGCCCGTACCCTGGTCGACGTGGACCTGCCGGAGGACGACCTGTTCGCCGGCCTGCGGACCCCCAGCCTGACGGCCGAGTCGGCCGACACGCGGGACTGAAGCACCCCCCGACGGCCCGGCTCCCCGTGAGCCGGGCCACCATAGAGATATGAGCGCCTCCGTGAACCTCACCCACCTCGCCGCCGAGCTCGCCGTCGACGACGCCAAGGTCACCCCCGGCCTGCTGGGCTTCCTCGTCTTCGCCGCCCTCGGCGTGGCCACCTGGTTCCTGGCCAAGTCCATGAACAAGCAGTTCAAGCGGGTGAACTTCGCCGAGGAGCCGGAGGCCCCGAAGGAGTGAGGCCGCGCCCCCTCCACCGCGCGGATGCGCGAGGATGGGGGCATGCCGAACCGCCTCGCCGACGCCACGTCGCCGTACCTGCAGCAGCACGCCGAGAACCCGGTCGACTGGTGGCCGTGGGGACCCGAGGCCTTCGAGGAGGCGGCGCGCCGCGGCGTGCCCGTGCTGCTGTCGGTCGGGTACGCGGCGTGCCACTGGTGTCATGTGATGGCGCACGAGTCGTTCGAGGACGAGGGGACGGCGGAGTACCTCAACGAGCGGTTCGTCGCGGTCAAGGTGGACCGGGAGGAGCGGCCGGACGTCGACGCCGTGTACATGGAGGCCGTGCAGGCGGCGACCGGGCAGGGCGGGTGGCCGATGACGGTCTTCCTGACCCCCGGCAAGGAGCCGTTCTACTTCGGGACCTACTTCCCGCCGCAGCCCCGGCACGGGATGCCGTCGTTCCGGCAGGTGCTGGAGGGGGTGCACGCCGCCTGGCGGGACCGGCGGGACGAGGTGGGTGAGGTCGCCGGCCGGATCCGGGCCGACCTGGCCGAGCGGGCCTCGGTCTACGCGGTCGGCAGCGGGGTGCACCAGCCGCCCGGGGAGGCCGACCTGCACCAGGCGCTGGTCGCGCTCAGCCGCGACTTCGACCCGCGGCACGGCGGCTTCGGCGGGGCGCCCAAGTTCCCGCCGGCCATGGTGATCGAGTACCTGCTGCGCCACCACGCCCGGACCGGCTCGCAGGCCGCGCTGGAGATGGCCGTGCGCACCGGTGAGGCGATGGCCCGCGGCGGCATCCACGACCAGCTCGGCGGCGGCTTCGCCCGGTACGCGGTGGACGCCGGCTGGGTGGTGCCGCACTTCGAGAAGATGCTCTACGACAACGCGCTGCTGCTGCGCGCCTACCTGCACCTGTGGCGGGCGACCGGCTCCGCCTCGGCCCGCCGGGTCGCGCTCTCCACCGCCGACTTCCTGCTGCGCGAACTGCGCACCACCGAGGGCGCGTTCGCCTCCGCGCTGGACGCTGACAGCCTCGACGAGGAGACCGGCACCAGCGCCGAGGGCGCCTACTACGTCTGGGAGCCCGGCCAGTTGGTCGACCTGCTCGGCCCGGCCGACGCCGCCACCGCCGCCCGGCTGTTCTCGGTCACCGCCGAGGGCACCTTCGAGCACGGCACCTCCGTCCTCCAACTCCTCGCCGAACCGGAGGACTTCGCCGAGTACGAGGCGATCCGCGCGCGCATGCTGGAGGCCCGCGCCGCCCGTCCGGCGCCGGCCCGGGACGACAAGGTGGTGGCCGCCTGGAACGGCCTGGCGATCGCCGCGCTCGCCGAGACCGGCGCGCTGCTGGAGCGCCCCGACCTGGTGCGGGCCGCCGAGCGCGCCGCCGACCTGCTGCTCGCCGTCCACCTCACCCCCGAGGGCCGGCTGCTGCGCACCTCCCGGGACGGCCGCCCCGGGGCCAACGCGGGCGTCCTGGAGGACTACGCCGACACCGCCGAGGGCTTCCTCGCGCTGTACGCCGTCACCGGCGAGGCCGAGTGGCTCCAGCTGGCCGGCGGTCTGCTCGACACCGTGCTCAAGCACTTCGCCGACGAGGAGACCGGCGCGCTGTACGACACCGCCGACGACGCCGAGGAGCTGATCCGGCGCCCGCAGGACCCGACCGACAACGCGACCCCGTCCGGCTGGACCGCCGCCGCGGCCGCCCTGCTCACGTACGCCGCGTACACCGGCTCGGCCCGCCACCGGACCGCCGCCGAGCGGGCCCTCGGCATCGTCGGGGCGCTCGCCTCGCGCGCGCCGCGGTTCGTCGGCTGGGGCCTGGCCGCCGCCGAGGCGCTGGCCGACGGGCCCCGTGAGGTCGCGGTGATCGGCCGGGCCGGCGACCCCGGGACGGTCGCGCTGCACCGGGCCGCGCTGCTCGGCACCGCGCCCGGGGCCGTGGTCGCGTTCGGCGAGCCGGGCGCGGGCAGCGACGAGGTCCCGCTGCTCTCCGGCCGGCCGCTGGTCGACGGCGCGCCCGCCGCCTACGTCTGCCGGCACTTCACCTGCGACGCGCCGACCACCGACCCGGCGGTCCTGGCCGAGCGGCTGGGGGCGGCGGAGGGGTAAAACCGTTGGTGGGCGGCGTGGGGCGCGGGCGAGGATGGGCCATGCCCTGGACTCTCACCACCTCCCTGGACGACTTCCGCGCGCAGGCCGGCGGTCTGCTCGCCGCGCACCCGGCCGAGAACACCGTGCTGCTCACGGTCACGGACCGACTGGCGGCGCGCGGCCCGCACTACTACGGCGACGGCGCGCCGGTGTTCGGCTGGTGGCGCCGCGAGCCGGACGGGCCGGTCGAGGGGGTGTTCCTGCAGACCCCGCCCTTCGTTCCGCGGCTGGGGGTGATGCCGGCGGAGGCCGCCGCCGAGCTGGCGGCCGACCTCGCCGGTGCCCGGGCCGGGTTCACGGCGCTCACCGGGGTCTCCGGCGGGGTCGCGGCGGTGCGGGCGTTCGGCGTGGCGTGGGGCGCGGCGACCGGGCTCACCGGGTCCGTCAGGACCGAGGAACGCCTCTACCGGCTCGGCGAGTTGACCGGACCTCCGCGCCCGCCGGCCGGCCGGCCGCGGCTCGCCGGGGCGGCCGACCGCGAACTGCTGGTCCGCTGGTTCGAGGAGTTCGCGGCCGAGGTGGACATCAGCATCCCCGACGTCGCGACGGTGGTCGATGACCGGACGGCGGCCGGTCAGCTGCACCTGTGGGAGGACGGGGGACGGTCGGTCGCGGTGGCCGGGGTCAGCGCGGTCGTCGCCGGGATGTCCCGGATCGGCCCGGTCTACACCCCGCGCGACGCCCGCGGCCGCGGCTACGCCAGCGGCGTCACGGCGGCCGCCTCGGCCGCCGCCCTCGCCGGCGGGGCCGGGGAGGTGCTGCTCTACACGGACCTCGCCAATCCGACCAGCAACTCGATCTACCAGCAGATCGGCTACCGGCCGGTGGAGGACTGCCTGGTGCTGGCCTTCGACGTCTGACGCCTGACGCCTGACGTCTGACGTCTGACGCCAGAGGTCCGACGGCGGGAACCGCCCCGGGCAGGGCGGCGTCGCACCGGAGGGGTGGGCCGGCGACCGGGGGGAGCCCGACGGTGGACGCGGTACTCGGATGGGCCGGGCGGCTGAGCCCGGCGCAGGCGGCGGCGGGTGCGCTGGCCGGGAACCTGGCGCTGTTCGCGCTGGCCCTGCTGGCCGGCGGCCTGCTGGTCCGCCGCTTCGGCGACCGGCGGGTGACCCCGCCACCCGCGCCTCCCGACCGCCGGGAGCGGCTGCTCACGGTGGTCGCCGTGCTGCTCAACTCGGCCGTCGGCCTGGCCGGCTGGCTGCTCTGGCGGGCCGGCTGGATCCGGCTCACGGCCGACGCGGGACCGCGCGCGGTGGCCGATCTGCTGCTGTTCTCCCTGGTGATGGACGCGCTGATGTACGGCGGGCACTGGCTGGCCCACCGCCGCCGGCTCTACCGGCTGGCCCACGAGCTGCACCACGCCTATCCGGACCCGCGCCCCGCGACGCTCTTCGTGCTGCACCCGCTGGAGGTGCTGGGCTTCGGCGGCGCGTGGATCGCGGTGCTCTGCCTCTGGCCGGGGATGTCCGCGCCCGCGCTGGCCGGCTACATCGGCGTCAACCTGGTCTTCGGCCTGCTCGGGCACCTGGGTGTGGAGCCCTTCCCGGTCCGGGTCCGGCGGCTCGCGGTGTTCCGCTGGGTGGCGCTGCCGATGTTCCACGCCGGTCACCACGCCGATCCGGCGGTCAACCTGGGCTTCTACACCACGCTCTGGGACCGGCTGTTCGGCACCGTCGACCCCCGCTACGACGCCCGCCGCGCGGCCCCGGACCCGACGCTCCGGTGACCCGACGCCCCGGTGCCCCGGTGACCGGGAGACGCGGTCACTCCCAGTCCCAGCCGATGCCCAGGATGCCGGGCCGCACGGCGGTGGCGACCAGATGGACGCAGTGGTGGCCGTCGAGCGTCAGCTCCTCGCTCTCGTAGGGCTCCTCGGCGGGCGAGCGGCGGGCGAAGCGGTGGCAGCGGACGGGCAGCGCGGCCGGGTGGAAGGTGATCTGCAGGACGTACTGCCCGGCCCCCGCGTGGAAGCCGCGCAGGTACTCGCAGCTGGGCTCGGGCGCCGGGGCGTCGTCGAAGCCGTAGCCGAGCAGGTGGGTGTCGCCCGCGCGCAGCCGGCGGTCCAGCAGCAGTTCGGCGATCAGCAGGTCGTGGGCCTGGTCGCGGCGGATGCGTCCGGGGCGGCAGTTCTCCTCGGCGCGGACGCCGACCCGGGTGATGTCGCTGCCGGGATCGCCCTGGTGGATCGCGAGGTAGCGGTCGATGCCGTCGCGGTGGGCGCGCAGGGCGTGCTGGGAGTCGCGGCGCCGCAGGCGGCGGTCGGCGCCGATCCGGATCCGTTCGATGTGGGTGACGGTGTGCAGCCCGCTGTCGCGCGGGCCGGCCAGCTCGGCGAGCAGGTCGTCGACGGCGGTGGCCGGGGTGATGAGGTCGCGGTAGGGGCGCACGGGCGGACCGGCCGGCGCGGCGGGGGCGGCGCGCCGGGGGCCGAGCAGCCGGGTGAGCGAGTGCGCGGGGAGGTCCAGCACCTTCTCCAACTCGCGGACGGCGCGCAGCGATTCGGGACGTTCCGGGCGGCGGTGGCCCTGCTGCCAGTAGCTGAGGCTGGTGACCCCGATGTGCACGCCGCGCAGCGCGAGGTGGTCGCGGATGCGGTGCAGGGCGAGGCCGCGGGCGGCGATGGCGGTGCGCAGGGCGAGGTCGAACGGGCCGGTGCGCAGGGCGGTGACGAGGTCGGTTCGGTCGGTCCGCTGCATGCGGCCTCCTCGGGTGGCGGACGGGGCCGGCCCCGTCCGGCGTGTGCTGTGCGGTGGGCCCCGGTCGGTCGTGAATATTCACACGGGGAGGGGGGTTTGTCACCGGTCCCGACGTCCTGGGCGGGGGTTCGGAGGCCGGCGTTCACAGCGCGGCGGGTCCGTTCACACCCGGGTGGGCGGGCGTCCGGGGGCCGTTGACCGGCTGTGCCGGCGGCGCGATGCTCGGTGGCGCGATCCGGACCGCACCCCCACACCTCTCGACTCCTCTGCCTGTCGCAAGGAGGACAACCCCCATGTCCGTCACACGGATACGCCTGCGCCGCGCCGTCTCGGTGCTCGCGCTCGGCGTCCTCGGTCCGGCGCTCAGCGTCGCGGCCGTCACCCCGGCCCAGGCCGCCCCCACGGCCGAGGCCCCTTCGCAGCGGGTGCGGCCCGCGGGCGCCGCGGGTGCCACGGCCGATCTGGCCGGCACCTCCAAGAAGCTCGACATCACCATGCAGCAGCAACAGCAGAGCAACTGGTGCTGGGCGGCGAGCGGCAACACCATCGCCACCTGGTACGGCTACTCCTACAGCCAGAACCAGTTCTGCAACGCCGCGTTCGGCCGCTCGACCGGCTCCAGCTGCCCCAACAGCCAGGCCACGCTGGGCGATGTGCAGAACGCCCTGAGCTGGATCGGCATCAACCCGGGCTCGTACGTGTCCGGGTACCTGCGCTACAGCACGGTGCAGACCGAGGTGAACGCCGACCGGCCGGTCGAGACCCGGATCCAGTGGAGTTCCGGCGGCGGCCACATGCACGTCCTGTACGGGTACGACACCGGCAGCAACTGGGTCTACTGGGGCGACCCGTGGCCGTCCAACTACCGCTACAACTGGGCGGACTACAACTACTACGTGTCGAACGGCACGTTCTCCTGGACCCACTCCCTGTACCGGATCGGCGCGTGAGGGGCGACATGAGCAGCACGCACAAGGCCGCGGTCGTCCGCGGCGCGGCGGCGGTCCTGCTCGCCGCCGGTCTGGGGCTGGCGCTCGCGCCGGCCGCCTCCGCCGCCGGTCCGGCCGGTCCCGCCGGGGTGCCCGAGCCGGTGCCGGCCGCGGAGCTGGCCCAGGCCCGCAGCGCGGTGCAGAGCCCCGCGGTGCTCGACCAGGTGGGCCGCTTCCTCGCCGGCAAGGGACAGCCGCCGACCGGTCCGGCCGGCCGGCTCGCCCCCGGGGCGGCCGAGCCGGAGGCGCCGGCCGCCGCCGCGCCCCGGCTGGCCGGGGACACCGTGCCGGTGTACACGCTGGACGCCGCCTTCGTCTCCGGCACCCCGGGCGCGCCGGTGGCCCGGGCCGAGTTCGCCGCCAGCCGGGTGGTCGCGGCCGACGGCCGGGTCGCCTCGGTCTGGACGGTGAGGCAGGACGGCGGCTGGCGGGTGGTCAACATCGCCACCGGCGGCGACGAGGGCGACTACGCGGCGCGCGCCGCGCAGGGCGGTGGCGGGACGGCGTTCCGTGAGCCGCAGATCAACGCCTGGTACGTGCTGCGGGACGGCCGGGTGCTGCCGCTGGACGACGAGGCGCGCCGCTCGGTGGGCGAGGCCGGGGTGAGCCTGGCCGCGTACCAGGGCCTGGTCCGGCAGCGGTACGGCGACAAGCTGCCCGGCTCGGCGTACGACCGGGCGGGCCGGGGCGGCGGCTACGAGCCCGCCGCCGGGCCGTCGGCGGGCGGCACCGCGCTGCCGGCCGTGACGGCCGCCGCGGCCCTGGGCGCCACCGCGCTCGCGGGCGCGGGTGTGGCCCTGCGGCGGCGGACGTCCCTGCGGCACGGGTAGCGCGCAGGGGCACCCCCTCGGGGGCGTGACGGTCGGAACCCCGCCCGTCACGCCCCTCCCGCATGCGCTACAGGCCGGTGAAGCCGTCCTCCAGGATCGCGAAGGTGCGGTCCACCAGATCGGCGATGTCCTCGGCGCCGTCGCCGTCGGCCCAGTGCAGCACCGCCTCCGTGGTGGCGGCGCCGATCGCGGCGGCGGTGATCCGCATCTCGAAGGTGGGCTCCTGGAGGCCGGCCCGCCGGGTCAGCACGGAGAGGTACAGCCGCTGCGGCTCGTTGCCGGTTTCGATCATCCGGGCGCGCAGCGCGGGGACGTCCTTGGCCAGCCGCATCCGGACGAGCAGTTCCTCGCGCTCGTGCTCCTGCAGTTGCCGGATCAGCCCGATGACGGCCTCCCGGCAGGAGTGCAGAAACGGTTCCCCGGAAGGCCTGGCGAGCAACGCGTCGATCATCGCCGGGTCGTACTCGTCGGTGAGGACGAGGTCCTCCTTGGTGGCGAAGTACCGGAAGAAGGTGGACGGGGAGACCTCGGCGGCGGCCGCGATCTGGTCCACCGTCGTGTTCTCGTACCCCTGTTCGGCGATCAGCCGGTACGCCTCGCGCCGGATGGCCTGGCGGGTCTTCAGCTTCTTGCGCTCGCGCAGCGACAGCGGCGCCTCCAGCATCGCCTGGATCGGGTTGCCCGGTCCGGTCGGAGGTGCCGTTGCCGGCCGCGTTGCGTTCATGTCTTCGATTATCCGCGATCGGCGGCGGGCACCGCGGTGGCCCCGGCGGGCGGCCCGGCCGGTTCGACGGCGGGCATCCGCAGCGCGACCAGCACCGCCGACAGCACCGCGATCACCCCGGAGACCAGCAGCACCACCGTCATCCCGTGCACGTAGGCACCGTGCGCGGAGGCGGACAGCGCCGGATCGCCGGCCGCGGCGGCGACCGCGTCGGCGGCGACCACCGACCTCCCGGCCTGCTCGGCCGTGCCCGCCGCCAGGGCGCCGGTGTCCAGCGCGCCCCGGTAGGCGTTGGCGAGCAGGCTGCCGAAGACGGCCACCCCGATGGCCCCGCCGACCTGGCGGAAGGTCTGCAGCAGGCCGGAACCGACACCGGCCCGGGCGGGCGGCAGCGTGAGCAGGGCGGTGGCCTGCGCGGTGATGAGGGACAGGCCCATGCCGACCCCGAGCAGGGTGAGCCAGAGCGCGGCGAGGCCGTAGCCGTCGGAGACCCCGGTGCTGCTGCCGATGAGCAGGGCGCCGGCCAGCAGGGCGAGGCCCAGGGCGATCACCGTCCGGGGGCTGGTCCGGGCGACCAGCTTGTCGCTGAGCCGGGCGGCCACCATCAGGCCGAGCATCATCGGCATCAGCCGCAGACCGGTGCCGAAGGCGTCCGCGCCGAGGACGCTCTGGAAGTAGAGGGGAAGCACGAAGAACGCGCCGAACAGGACCAGGGACACCAGTGTCGCGGCCACCGTCGACCAGCGGAAGGCGGCGTCGGCGAGCAGCGACAGGTCGAGCATCGGGTCCCGCTGCCGCCGGCTGCGCAGCACCAGCAGGGTGAGCGCGACCAGCGCGCCGCCGACGGTGCCGAGCACCACCGGGTCGGCCCAGCCGCGCTCGGGGCTCTCGATGATGCCGTAGGTGAGCGCGGCCAGCCCGCCGGCGCCGAGCAGGGTGGCGGGCACGTCGATCGGGGGCGCGGCGGGGTTGCGGGTCTCCGGCAGCAGGACGGCGCAGGCGGTGATCCCGATCGCCACCAGCGGCAGGTTGATCGCGAAGATCGCGCCCCACCAGTAGTGCTGGAGGATGAAGCCGCCGATCAGCGGGCCGAGCGGGGTGCCGACGGCCAGCGCCGCGGCCAGGATCGCGGTGGCGCGCCGCTGCTCGCCGGGCGGGAAGAGGCCGGGGATCACCGCCATGGACATCGGCATCACCAGCGCGCCGGCCAGACCCATCGCGGCGCGGGCGGCGATCAGCGTGGCGGGGCTGTCGGCCAGCATGCCGATCGCCGAGGCGAGGCCGAACAGGGCGAGGCCCAGGGTGAGCGTGAAGCGGCGCCCGAAGCGGTCGCCGATCAGCCCGGCCGGGAGCATCACGGCGGCGAAGACCACGGTGTAGGAGTCGACGATCCACTGCTGCTGGCCGGTGGTGGCCTGGAGCTGGGAGGCCAGCGTGGGCAGGGCCACGTTCAGGACCGTCATGTCGAGGCTGATCACCAGGACGCTCAGCGCGACCGCGACCAGCGCGAGCCAGCGCCGTGGGTCCGGGCCGGGCGGGGCCGCCGCCTGGTCGTCGGTGGGCGGAGTGGGCACGGGTACCTCCGGAGACCTGTGAAGGGAGTCTCTGTCAAATGACAGTAACTCCCAAAAGATGGTCACCGTCAATGCCGGGAGGTGTCGGCCAATCGTCACGCTCCGTGATGTGTCCTGGAAGTGCGCGTTCCGCACGGGGAATTGACGCAACGTTGATCTGTCGTTCGCCGCTTTCGGGCGGCTTCGGGTGACTGACGGTAGATACGATGTGGCCGTCGGTCAGTGCGGACCGGCGCGTGCCGAGAGCGGAGAAGGGGTGGGGCGGCAGGGGCCGACCACAAGCCCGGCGCAGGAAGGGGAAGCCGTCATGGCCGTTCGGGAGTCGGGTGCCCAGATCTGGGGCGCCGCGGTGGTGGTGGGCTCGGCGCTGGCCGTGGTCGCGGCCTATCTGATCCACGGCGCCGCGCTGGTGCTGGTGGTCGCCGGGATCGAGGTGCTGCTGCTGATGGTCTACGTGGGCCGGCGCTGGCGGCTGCTCCATCAGGCGCCCGAGCCGGACCGCCGCTCGGCGCCGCGCGGGCACCGGACGGCCGCCGGCACGGTGGACGCCGCGCACTGCGAGCGCTGCCGGCGGGCCAGGGCGGCGATCGACGCGCGGCAGGCCGGGCGGCCGGTCCACGGCCGGCACCTCCACGAGCGCTTCGACCGGCTGCACGAGGACCGGCCGCGCGAGCGGCGGTACGACGGGTCGCACGAGCGCGCGCCGCACGACCGGGTGCACGAGCACCAGGTCCGGGAGTGGACGGCGGAACGGGCGGCCGCCCGGTCGCACGACCGGCCGACCGCCCGTCACGGGGCGCCGGGCTCAGCCGGCCGCGCTGTAGGCCACCAGTGAGACGCCGACGTACTGGGTGATGAAGGCCCCGAGGGTGAAGGCGTGGAACACCTCGTGGAAGCCGAACCAGCGCGGTGAGGGGTTGGGCCGCTTGAGCCCGTACACCACGCCGCCGATGCTGTAGAGCACGCCGCCGACGATCATCAGCACCAGGACCGCGACGCCGCCGGTGCGCAGGAAGTCCGGCAGGAAGAACGCGGCGGCCCAGCCCAGCGCGAGGTAGACCGGCGTGTAGAGCCAGCGCGGCGCGCCGACCCAGAAGACCCGGAACGCTATCCCCGCCAGGGCTCCGCCCCAGACCGCCCAGAGCAGCACCTGCCGGGCGGCGCCGTCCAGCAGCAGGATGGTGAACGGCGTGTAGGTCCCCGCGATGATCAGGAAGATGTTCGCGTGGTCCAGCCGGCGCAGGATCGCGTCCCCGCGCGGCCCCCAGTGGAAGCGGTGGTAGACCGCGCTGACCCCGAAGAGCAGCCAGGCGCTGACGGAGTAGATCGCGCACGCGACTCTCGCGGGCCCCGGTTCGGCCAGGCAGATCAGCACGATCCCGGCGGCCACCGTGGCGGGGAACATTCCGGCGTGCAGCCAGCCGCGCCACTTGGGCTTGCTGTCGGCACGCTCCGTGATCTCCAGGAGCTCAGCAGTCATGAGCGGCATGCTACCCGCTACCTACGACTCCGTAGGTTACCGATCCGTAGGAAGTGGCGCTCATCACGACTTGGACGTTTTGGAGTATTGGGAGGGCGGTCGGCGGGCGCCGGGAGGTGCTGAACCCGCTGCCCTACTGGCTGGTAATCATCCGTACTGTAGTAAAAGATGCGTCAACTCTGCCGTTGTGCCGTGTTCGAGGCGTAGGCCCGGAGCTACGCTGCAAGCACCCTCAACCCCCGCTACGCCGTCTCCCCGCCGGGATGGCGTGAAACGGAGCGATCGTGTCGAACGAGAACTCGGCTGCTCTCAGCGCCGCGCCCACCCGTCACCAGCGCCTGCTGGCGTGGGTGGACGAGATCGCGGAGCTCACCCAGCCGGACCGCGTCGAGTGGTGCGACGGTTCCGAGGAGGAGTACCAGCGCCTCGCGGACCTGCTTGTCGCCCAGGGCACTTTCAAGAAGCTCAACGAGGAGAAGCGACCCAACTCCTACTACGCCGCCTCCGACCCGTCGGACGTGGCGCGCGTGGAGGACCGCACCTTCATCTGCTCCGAGCAGGAGAAGGACGCCGGCCCGACCAACCACTGGAAGGCTCCCGCCGAGATGCGCGAGATCTTCCAGGGCGAGCAGGGCCTGTTCCGCGGCGCCATGAAGGGCCGCACCATGTACGTCGTGCCGTTCTCGATGGGCCCGGTCGGCTCCCCGCTGGCCGCGTACGGCGTCGAGATCACCGACTCCGCCTACGTCGCCGTGTCGATGCGCGTGATGACCCGCATGGGCCAGGCCGTGCTCGACCAGCTCGGCGAGGACGGCGACTTCGTCAAGGCGGTGCACACCGTCGGCGCCCCGCTCGCCGAGGGCCAGGCGGACGTGCCGTGGCCGTGCAACAGCACCAAGTACATCTCGCACTTCCCGGAGACCCGGGAGATCTGGTCCTTCGGCTCCGGCTACGGCGGCAACGCCCTGCTCGGCAAGAAGTGCTACGCGCTGCGCATCGCCTCGACGATGGCCCGCGACGAGGGCTGGCTGGCCGAGCACATGCTCATCCTGAAGCTCACCCCGCCGGCGGGCCCCGCGGGCGAGGCGGAGCCCAAGTACGTCGCGGCGGCCTTCCCCTCCGCCTGTGGCAAGACCAACCTCGCGATGCTCCAGCCCACCGTTCCGGGCTGGAAGGTCGAGACGATCGGCGACGACATCGCCTGGATGCGCTTCGGCGCCGACGGCCGCCTGTACGCCATCAACCCGGAGGCGGGCTTCTTCGGCGTCGCGCCCGGCACCGGCGTCGACACCAACGCCAACGCGATCGACACCCTCTGGGGCAACACCGTCTTCACCAACGTCGCGCTCACCGACGACGGCGACGTCTGGTGGGAGGGCCTCACCGACGAGAAGCCGGCCCACCTGACCGACTGGCGCGGCAACGACTGGACGCCGGAGTCCTCGACCCCGGCCGCCCACCCGAACGCCCGCTTCGCCGTCCCGGCCGCGCAGTGCCCGACCATCGCCCCCGAGTGGGAGGACCCGGCGGGCGTGCCGATCTCGGCCATCCTGTTCGGCGGCCGCCGCGCCACCGCCGTCCCGCTGGTGACCGAGTCCTTCAACTGGCAGCACGGTGTCTTCCTGGGCGCCAACATCGCCTCCGAGAAGACCGCCGCCGCCGAGGGCACCGTCGGCGAGCTGCGCCGCGACCCGTTCGCGATGCTGCCGTTCTGCGGCTACAACATGGGCGACTACTTCGCCCACTGGCTGAAGGTCGGCGCCCAGGCGGACGCCGCCAAGCTGCCGAAGATCTACTACGTGAACTGGTTCCGCAAGAACGCCGACGGCAAGTTCGTCTGGCCGGGCTACGGTGAGAACAGCCGCGTGCTGAAGTGGGTCGTCGAGCGCCTGGAGGGCACCGGCGAGGGCGTCGAGACCCCGATCGGCGTGCTGCCGACCGTCGAGGGCTTCGACCTGGACGGCCTGGAGCTGTCCAAGGAGGACCTCGACCTGCTCTTCACCGTCGACGCCGACATCTGGCGCCAGGAGGCCGCGCTCGTCCCGGCCCACCTGGAGCTGTTCGGTGACCACACGCCCGCCGCGCTGTGGGACGAGTACCGGGACCTGGTCGCCCGCCTCGGCTGAGCCTGAGCCTCAGCAGGAGCGGTAGAGAGGCCGGTGCGCTGCACGAACCGCGCACCGGCCGGCGACAGGACGGCCGGAGCCCCGACGGACGATCTTTCCCCGACCAAGGAGATCGTCCGGACCGGGACTCCGGCCGTAGCGCTTTTCCCGCGGCTGCTCAGGGCTGGGTGTAGCCGCCCAGGAACAGGCCGATCCGGGTGACCGCGTCGGTGATCTCCTCCGCGCGCGGCAGGGTGACCAGCCGGAAGTGGTCCGGCTCGGGCCAGTTGAAGCCGGTGCCCTGGACCAGCAGGATCCGCTCGGCCCGCAGCAGGTCGAGCACCATCCGGGCGTCGTCCCTGATCTTGAAGACCTTGGGGTCCAGCCGGGGGAAGGCGTACAGCGCGCCCTTCGGCTTCACGCAGCTGACCCCGGGGATCTCGTTGAGCAGCCGGTAGGCGGCGTCCCGGGACTCCAGCAGCCGGCCGCCGGGCAGGACCAGGTCCTTGATCGACTGCCGTCCGCCGAGCGCCGCGGCCACCGCGTGCTGGGCCGGCATGTTGGCGCACAGCCGCATCGAGGCGAGCACGGTCAGGCCCTCGACGTAGCTGCGGGCCCGGTCGCGGTCGCCGGAGAGCACCATCCAGCCGGAGCGGAAGCCCGCCACCCGGTAGGCCTTGGACAGGCCGTTGAAGGTGACGCAGAACAGGTCGGGCGCCAGGCTGGCGAGCGGGATGTGCTCGGCGTCGTCGTAGAGGATCTTGTCGTAGATCTCGTCCGCGTAGATCACCAGCCGGTGCCGGCGGGCGATCCCGACCAGCCCCTCCAGCACCTCGCGCGGATAGACCGCGCCGGTCGGGTTGTTGGGGTTGATCACCACCAGGGCCCTGGTCCGGTCGGTGACCTTGGCCTCGATGTCGGCGAGGTCCGGGTACCACTCCGACTGCTCGTCGCAGCGGTAGTGGACGGCGGTGCCGCCGGCCAGCGAGACCGACGCCGTCCACAGCGGGTAGTCCGGGGCCGGGACGAGCACCTCGTCGCCGTCGTCCAGCAGCGCGGTCATCGCCAGCTGGATCAGCTCGGAGACGCCGTTGCCGAGGAAGACGTCCTCGACCGTCAGGCCGTCCAGGCCGCGCTCCTCGTAGTGCATCACCACGGCGCGGCGCGCGGCGAGCAGCCCCTTGGAGTCGCCGTAGCCGTGCGCGGTGGAGAGGTTGCGCAGGATGTCCTGGAGGATCTCCGGCGGCGCGTCGAAGCCGAAGAGCGCGGGATTGCCGGTGTTGAGCTTCAGGATGCGGTGGCCCTGTTCCTCCAGCCGCATCGCCTCGTCGAGCACCGGACCGCGGATGTCGTAGCAGACATTGGCGAGCTTGCTGGACTGGATGACCTGCATGCCTGCCTACTTTAGGGGCACGAACGGGCGGTTGGGCGCGTGCGCCGGGCCGCCCGCCGGACCCCCCCGGACGCCGGGGTTCCGCTACTCCTTCGATCGGGAGGCGGATGCCGTCGCCCGCCTTCCGGATCGGCGGCCGGGCGTCCGCAACCCCGCCGAAGACGAGGAGGCGCGGGCGGGGTGCCGTCCGGAACGAGACGGACGGCACACTGCTGTGCGGTGCCCCGGTTCCGTGGCGCCGTGATGACGTGGTGACGTGGTGCCGTCGGTCGGACGCGAGGAGGGGGCGAGCCGTGATCGCGAGCGCGCTGGGAGCGGTACTGGCCGGGCTGCTGGTGGCGCCGGCGCTGCGCGGCCTGGTGGTGCGGTACACCGTGCCGGAGGGTGAACCGTGGTGCCTGGCCTGCCCGTCCTGCGGGCGGGAACTGCGCGGCCTGCCGCCCACCGGGCGGTGCCCGGGCTGCCGGAGGGGCCTGGGCCCGGGCCCCTGGCGGGTGGAGGCGGTCACCGCCGCCGCGGCGGCCGCCGCGCTCGCCGCCGCGCACCCGGCGGACGCGCTGCTGCTGCTCTGGCTGGCCGGGCCCGGCGTGGTGCTGGGCTTCACCGACGCCCGGGTGCACCGGCTGCCCTATCCGCTCACCTGGACGCTGGCGGCGGGTCTCGCGCTGCTGCTGACGGCCGTGCAACTGGTCGAGGGCGACCCGGGGGTGCTGCTGCGCTGCCTGCTGGTGGCGCTGGCCGCCGGGGCGCTGTTCGAAGTCCCGGTCCAGCTGGGCCTGGTGGGCGCCGGTGACACCGTGCTGGCGCTCGGCCTCGGCGCGCTGCTCGGCCGCTACGGCTGGACCGCCGCCTTCGCCGGCCTGGTCGCCTTCGTGCTGCTGGCCGGGCTCTGGTCGGTCGGCGTCCTGCTGACCGCCCTGGTGCGCCGCCGTCCGGTGCGCGGCCGGGAGGTGCCGCTCGGCCCGTTCCTGCTGCTCGGCACCCTGCTGGCGGTGCTCGGTCACTCCTGAGCCGGCCACTCCTGAGCCGGCTGCTCCTGAGCCGGCCGGGGCGGGCGGAACGGCCCCGGAACGCGAACGGGCCCGCCGTACCGGTCAGGTACGACGGGCCCGCCGCCGACGCGCAGGCTCCACCCTCAAGGAGCGGCGCGCCGGGGGGAGTTACGGCATCTGGTGGACGAACGGGCCGACCGTGTTGGCGAAGGCGTTCCCGTTGACGGAGTCCCAGTTGGTGGACCAGGTCATGGCGCCCCGGATGGTCGGCCACTTGGCCGGCGGGACGAAGCTGCCGCAGTTGTTGCCGGTGGCCAGGCAGTCCAGCGCGTTGTTGACGACGCTCGGCGCGACGTAGCCGCCGCCGGCCGCCTTGCTGGAGGCCGGGACACCGATGCCGACCTGGTCGGGCCGCAGACCGCCCTGGATGTGGGTGCAGATCTGCGAGGTGATGAAGTCGATGGTGCCCTGGGTGTAGACCTTGCCGTCGCAGCCGTTCATGCCGCCCGAGTTGTAGAACTGGGTGTTGACGACGGTCAGGATGTCCTTGGTCTTCAGCGCCAGCTGGAAGTAGGAGCCGGCGGTGGAGTACATCCCGATGGTCTCCGGGGCCATCGTCAGCACGAAGCTCGGGCCGATCTTGGCCTGCAGGGCGTGCAGCGCGTCGGCCAGGTAGGTCGGGTTGAGGCCGTTCTCCAGGTCGACGTCGAGGCCGTCGAAGCCGTAGTCCTTGATCACCGCGTAGGCGGTCTCGACGAAGGCGGACGCGGCGGTGGCGTCGTTGATGTGGATGGCGCCGTTCTGGCCGCCGATGGAGATGATGACCTTCTTGCCGGCCGCCTGCTTGGCCTTCACGTCAGCGCGGAACTGGGCGTCGGTGTAGCCGCCGAGGCCGGCCGAGAGCTCCGGGTCCAGCTTGAAGGTGATGGCGCCGGCGCGGTTGGCGACAGCGTCGGCGAACGACACCGCGATGATGTCGTACGCGCCCGGGACGTCGCTCAGCTTCTGGAGGTTGTTGCCCTTGTTGTCGAAGTTGTGCCAGTAGCCGGTGATGGCGTGCTTCGGCACCCCGGTGCTCGGGTTGCCGGTCGGCGTCGCGGTGGGGGTCACCGTGGGCGTCGCGGTCGGGGTGGGGGTGACCGTCTGGGTGGGGGTCGGGGTGACGGTCTGGGTCGGGGTGACCGTGGGCGTCACCGTCGGGGTGACGGTCGGGGTGGGGGTCACCGTCGCCGTCGGGCTCGGGGTGACGGGGCCGCCCGGGCCGCTCAGCACGACGTCGTCGGCGAGGAAGGCGCTCTGGCCGTACCAGCCGTGCAGGTAGACGGTGACGCTCTTGGCGCTCGCACCGGTGGTGAAGGTGGTGGAGAGCTGGTTCCAGCTGTTCTGGTTGGACCAGACGCTCGGGTCGGTGCCGCCGGTGCCGCGCGCCCCGAGGTAGGTGTACGGGCCCTGGACCCAGGCGCTCAGGGTGTAGCTGGTGTTGGGCAGCACGCTGATGGTCTGGGTGCACTCGGCGGTGTCCGCCGCGCCCGGGGTGGCCTGCAGCGCGCCCGAGCCGGAGTGGACCGGCGTGGTGACGGCGCTCGCGGCACCGGTGCAGACCCAGCCGCCGAGCGAGCCGTCGAAGCCGCCGTTGGCGACCAGGTTCCCGGCCGCCGCGTTGGCGCCGCCGGCGAAGAGGGCGAGGCCGGTGCCGGCCAGGGCGAGGGCGGTGGCGCCCGCGGCGAGGGCCGGGACGGGGCCGCGGCGGCGCTTGTGCGCCACGGGCCGGTTCAGCGTACGGGCCATGGAGGTGCGCTCCTGTGGGGGAGGAGCGGCCGCCGCGGTGGGGGGCGCGGCGGCCGCGTGTGGGGGAGGGCATTGCGTCCGAAGTACTGCCTTGACGAGGGCGGGTCCGGTGTTCTGTTCCGCCCTGGGAACAAAAGCTGGACTAGACCATTGGGGGTCGTCAAGCATTGAACCGTCGGCTTACGGATTCCTTAAGGAATCGGAGACCGTTCCGTATCCGGCCCCCGGCCGTTCCCCGGAGCGTCTCCGGGGCGCCGCGTCGGCTCGATCAGGCCACCTGGGGCGCGCCCGTCGCGACAGACTTCGCACAGGACCGTGACCCTCCCGCGACCTGCGGCTTTCCCTGCCGCCACGACGCGGGAGTAGGCTGCGCCGGGGGTTCTGAAGCACCCGGTGAAGTGAGTACGGAGGGGCCGAAAACCATGGGTCTGCGCGATGTCGTCGAACGCACGCCTGGTCTGCGCGTCCTGCTGGACGGGATGTACGGCCTCTACGGTCGCCGGGTCGAGGTGCACCTCGCCCGCACCCCGCACCACATCGGCGTGATCCTCGACGGCAACCGCCGCTGGGCCCGCGCGACCGGTGGGTCCACCGCGGACGGCCACCAGCGCGGCGCCGACAAGATCAGCGAGTTCCTCGGCTGGTGCGACGAGACCCACGTCAAGGTCGTCACCCTGTGGATGCTGTCCACCGACAACCTGGACCGCCCGGCCGACGAACTGGTCCCGCTGCTCGGCATCATCGAGGACGCGGTCACCAACCTGGCCGCCGCCCGCCGCTGGCGGATCAACCCGGTCGGCGCGCTGGACCTGCTGCCGCAGCACACCGCCGACGTCCTGAAGCGGGCCGCCGAGCAGACCGCCGGCATCGAGGGCATCACGGTCAACGTGGCCGTCGGCTACGGCGGCCGGCACGAGATCGCCGACGCCGTCCGCTCGCTGCTCCAGGAGCACGCCGGCCGGGGCACCTCGATCGAGGAACTGGCCGAGGTCCTGGACGTCGAGCACATCGCCGAGCACCTGTACACCAAGGGCCAGCCCGACCCCGACCTGGTCATCCGCACCTCGGGCGAGCAGCGGCTCTCCGGCTTCCTGCTCTGGCAGAGCGCGCACAGCGAGTTCTACTTCTGCGAGGCGTACTGGCCGGCCTTCCGCAAGGTCGACTTCCTGCGGGCGCTGCGCGCCTACGAGCAGCGCAACCGGCGGATGGGTCTCTGACCGGGCGGTGGAGCGCTCCCGGGAGACCGGGCCCGGCGGTCCGGCGTGCCGGATTGACCACCGTAGGGGCTGGCCTACCCGGCGGCCGGGCGAGGCCAAACGTTCACCCGCAATGATCCGTCAGTTCTCCGAGGGCGCGAATGCACCGCCCCCCGCCTGGGAATACTCCGATCAGACCGGCCCCGAGGCCACCGGGGCAGCGGGGGCCGGCTTGCCGCGGATGACGCAGGGTCATCCGCCCTGGAGGCCTAGTGGTCAGTTCCAAGAGCCGCCGGACACCAGACCGGCGCACGTACGTTCTCGACACCAGTGTGCTCCTGGCGGACCCGCTCGCCATGAGCCGTTTCGAGGAGCACGAGGTCGTCCTCCCCGTGGTGGTGGTCACCGAGCTGGAGGCCAAGCGGCACCACCCGGAGCTGGGGTATTTCGCCCGCCAGGCGCTGCGACTGCTCGACGACTACCGGATCCGCCACGGCCGCCTCGACGAGCCGATCCCGGTCGGCGAGCTCGGCGGCACCATCCGGGTGGAGCTCAACCACTCCGATCCGTCGATACTGCCGGCCGGCTACCGGGCGGGCGGCGGCGAGGCCGACACCCGGATCCTGGCGGTGGCCCGCAACCTGCAGGCCGAGGGCTACGACGTCACCGTCGTCTCCAAGGACCTCCCGCTGCGGATCAAGGCGTCCTCGGTCGGCCTGCTCGCCGAGGAGTACCGGGCCGAGCTGGCGATCACCTCGGGCTGGACGGGCATGGCCGAGCTGCACGTGCCCGCCGACGACGTGGACGCCCTGTTCGCGGCCGGCCATGACGCCGGGGTGGACGTCGACGGCGCCGCCGAGCTGCCGGTGCACACCGGACTCGTGCTCACCTCCGAGCGCGGCAAGGCGCTCGGCCGGGTCGCCGGCGACGGCCGGGTCCGGCTGGTGCGCGGCGAGCGCGAGGCGTTCGGCCTGCGCGGGCGCAGCGCCGAGCAGCGGGTGGCGCTGGACCTGCTGCTCGACCCGGAGGTCGGGATCGTCTCGCTGGGCGGCCGGGCCGGCACCGGCAAGTCCGCGCTGGCGCTCTGCGCCGGCCTGGAGGCGGTCCTGGAGCGGCAGCAGCACCGCAAGGTGATGGTCTTCCGGCCGCTGTACGCGGTCGGCGGGCAGGAGCTCGGCTATCTGCCGGGCACCGAGACGGAGAAGATGAGCCCCTGGTCCCAGGCGGTCTTCGACACCCTCTCGGCGGTCACCACCCCGGACGTGATCGAGGAGGTCATCTCGCGGGGCATGCTGGAGGTCCTGCCGCTCACCCACATCCGCGGGCGTTCCCTGCACGACGCCTTCGTGATCGTGGACGAGGCGCAGTCGCTGGAGCGCAACGTCCTGCTGACGGTGCTGTCCCGGATCGGCCAGGGCTCGCGGGTGGTGCTCACCCACGACGTGGCGCAGCGGGACAACCTCCGGGTGGGCCGCTACGACGGCGTGGTGGCGGTGGTGGAGAAGCTGAAGGGGCATCCGCTCTTCGCGCACATCACGCTGACCCGCTCGGAGCGCTCGCCGATCGCGGCGCTGGTGACGGAGATGCTGGAGGACGTGAACCCGTGACCGGTTGATGCCGGACCATCCGGAACATCCGGACAATCACGGACAAAAGCGTCAATTCCCGGCGCGGGGCCCGTTCCTGAGGGGGCGGGCCCTGTCCCTTTCATCACATCGAGTGCTGTGTGTCCGGCGAACGCCGGTTCGGTGAATGTGACGCCCGCCACGCAACAGGGAATTGCGTCGACAGGTCCCCGTGCGGCATGGTGAGGGTTCTGTCAGGCCCCGCGTACGGCATGGCAGGGCTTCCGGGAGACCGGGGGTCCGGCCCGGACGATCCGCCAACTCCGGTCGGTGGATGCACAATTGAAAACCGCTCGCCGTACGCCGCCCGATCGCAACGCCCGGTCGCCTCACCCCGGCCGGACGTCGGGTCAGTACCTCCCGTGACCGGCACCGTACGGAGGGCAGCGCCAAGGGGCATGTTGCGCCCGCACGGTCACGCGTGGGCGATGCTGGAAGGAATCCATGTGACTCGGATCTCGGTCCGGGGAGTTGCTGTCGCCTCCGCCACCGCCGTCACCGCTGTCGGTGCCGTCGTGGGCATGGCCTCGGGCAGCGAGGGCAAGACGACGCAGACGGTCGACGTCGCAGGCGCGACCCTGCTTGCCGAAGTCCCCTCCGGCGCCCAGGCGCAGACCATCAGCGACAACATCGGCACGCAGGCATCCGCCCAGCAGGCCGCCGCCGACGCCGCCGCCAAGGCCGCCGCCGAGCAGAAGGCCGCCGAAGAGGCCGCCCGCCAGCAGGCCGCCGCCGAGGCTCAGGCCAAGGCCGACGCCGCGGCCAAGGAAGCCGCGGCCAAGGCCGAGGCGGAGAAGGCCGCGAAGGCCGCCGAGGAGAAGCGCAAGGCCGACGAGGCCGCCGCCAACCGCTCCAAGGCCCGCTCGGCGATGGCCGCCACCGACAGCTCCGCGCCCGCCCCGGTCTCGGTCAGCCCCGGTTCGGTGCAGGAGCTGGCCCAGCAGATCGTCGGCAACGACGCCCAGTTCCAGTGCTTCAGCAACATCGTGAAGCGCGAGAGCGGCTGGAACTACACCGCCACCAACAAGAGCTCCGGCGCGTACGGCCTGGTCCAGGCGCTGCCCGGCTCCAAGATGGCCTCGGCCGGCGCCGACTGGCGCACCAACCCGGCCACCCAGATCAAGTGGGGCCTGAGCTACATGAACAGCCGCTACGGCAGCCCCTGCGGCGCCTGGTCGTTCTGGCAGTCGCACCACTGGTACTAGGAACACCGCCGCGGCCCCCGGTCACGCTTCCGCCGTGACCGGGGGCCGCGGCGTTTCCCGTGCGCGGGCGGACCGCGCCGCCCGGGCTGCGCTGACCAGTGCGCCCGCGGGCGGTGCGGTCCTGGGTGCGGACGCGGGGACGGGGAGGGGTCCTGGTAGCTCCCCGCACCGGCCGGTCCGCCGACAGTCGGCTCCTGGTTTCCCGACCGACTCCTCCCCGCTGTCCGATGCCTGAAACCACCCGGGACATGCTGTTTTGCCCCGGAATCGGCCCCCGAGAAGTCCGCACGGATCACGGCCGGGAGCGGACTCACCGCCCCGCGGCCGGGTAGCGTCTTCCTGACGGCCGTGGCGGGACCCACGGCGTGCCGCCGCACCGGGCGGCTCCGGCGGGGAGAAGTGGTAGCGAGCATGGCGCGGGGCGGAAAGGCCTTCAAGGCCGTGGCCAAGGGCATGGCCGTGGTGGCGAGCGCGGCCGCCGTGATCGAACGGCGACGGCGGGCCGCGATGGCGGCCGACTTCCACGAACCGCCGCTGTCGCCGCTGCCGGCCGACCCGCTGCCGGCCGACCCGCTGCCCGTCGATCCGCTGCCCGTCGATCCGCTGCCGGGCCCGCGGACCGAGGTGAGCCTGCCGCCCGCGGCCCCCGTCGTCCCCGGCCCCGTCCTTGCCCCCGTTCCCGCGCCCGCGCCCGCTCCCGCGCCGTCGTCCCCTCCGCCTCCTGCCCCGGCGTCCTCGCACGGCCACTTCGGCCGGCCCGCCACCCCCGCCGAGGCGGTGCCGTGGGGCCTGCGGGTCGCCGCCGAGTCCACCTGGCGGCTGCTGCTGCTCGGTGCCGCGCTGTACGTCGTCTTCTACATCGTCGACATGCTGCGGCTGGTCGCCTTCGCGGTGCTCGCCTCGCTGCTGATCTCCGCGCTGCTGGAGCCCACCGTCTCCTGGCTGCGCCGCCACGGCGTCCCGCGCTCGCTGGCCGCCGGCGGGGTGTTCATGAGCGGACTGGCCGGCATCGGGCTGGTCGGCTGGTTCGTGGTCTGGCAGGTGACCACCAACCTGGAGACCGTCACCAGCAAGGTCAAGGCCGGTGTCGACCAGCTGCGGGACTGGCTGATCACCGGGCCGCTGCACCTGACCGAGCAGCAGATCACCGACTTCGCCAACCAGATCACCAAGGCGATCAGCACCAACACCGAGCAGATCACCTCGGCCAGCATCACCGGCGCGCAGATCGCCGTCGAGGTGCTGACGGCCGTCCTGCTCGCCTTCTTCACCACCTTCTTCCTGCTCTACGACGGCGAGCGGATCTGGAACTGGGCGCTGCGCGGGCTGCCCCGGCACTCCCGCTACGCGATGGCCGGCGCCGGTCCGAAGGCCTGGGCCACGCTCACCGCGTACGTCCGCGGCACCGTCTGCGTGGCCTTCATCGACGCGGTCTGCATCGGCACCGGCATCCAGCTGCTCGGCGTGCCGATGGCCCTGCCGCTCGCCGTGATCATCTTCCTGGGCGCCTTCGTCCCGCTGGTCGGTGCGCTGGTCACCGGGACGGTCGCGGTGCTGATCGCGCTGGTCACCACGACGCCCTGGACGGCCCTGATGGTGCTGGTCGTGCTGATCGCCGTCCAGCAGATCGAGGGCCATGTGCTCCAGCCGCTCATCCTCGGCCGCGCCGTGCGCGTCCACCCGCTCGGCGTCGTCCTCGGCGTGGCCGCCGGCTCCATCATCGGTGGCATCGGCGGCGCGATCGTCGCCGTCCCCCTGATCGCCGTCACCAACACCGTGGTCACCCACCTCCGCCGCCGCAACGAGGCCGGCCAGGCCGTCTTCACCGCCCTCGAAGCCGCCCGCGAAGCCGCCGCCCGCCCCCACGCCTCACCCCCGGCCCGCTGACCCGCGGTTCCGGGGACGCGGACGGGCCCCTCGCCGGGACTCGGGGAGTCCGGGCGAGGGGCCCGTACGGGGTGGTGCGGGTCAGGCGGTGACGGTCGCGAGGGCGGCCTCGGAGTCGAGGACGCCGGCGACGGCCTGGAGCACGGCGGCGATCTTCATCGAGGCCTGGACGACCTCGCGGTCGACGCCGGCCTTGCGCAGCACGGCCTCGTGCGAGTCGAGGCACTGGCCGCAGCCGTTGATCGCGGAGACCGCGAAGCACCAGAGCTCGAAGTCGGCCTTCTCGACGCCCGGAGTGCCGATGATGTTCATCCGCAGACCGGCCCGCATGCTGCTGTACTCCTTGTCGGAGAGCAGGTGCAGCGTCCGGTAGTAGACGTTGTTCATCCCCATGATCGCGGCCGCGCCCTTGGCGGCGTTGTACGCCTCCGGGGAGAGGTTGGCCTTGGCCTCGGGCTCCAGCTCGCGCAGGACGGCGGGGCTGCGGGTGGCCATCGCGCAGGAGAGGACGGTGCCCCACAGCTGCTGGGCGGGGAGGTCGGAGTTGCCGATGACCGAGCCCAGGTTGAGCTTGAGGTCCTTGGCGTAGTCCGGGAGGGCGGACTTCAGGTCGTCGAGGGCCATGGGTCAGCCCGCCAGCAGGGCCTGGGCGTCGAGGGTGTCCTCGCCCTTGTTCCAGTTGCACGGGCACAGCTCGTCGGTCTGCAGGGCGTCCAGCACCCGCAGGACCTCCTTGGGGTTACGGCCGACGGAGCCGGCGGTCACCATGGCGAACTGGATCTCGTTCTCCGGGTCGACGATGAAGACGGCGCGCTGGGCGGTGCCGTCCGCGTTCTCGACGCCGCAGGCGCGCATCAGGTCGTGCTTGATGTCGGCCAGCATCGGGAACGGCAGGTCGTTGAGGTCCTTGTGGTCCTTGCGCCAGGCGTGGTGCACGAACTCCGAGTCGCCGGAGACGCCGAGGATCTGGGCGTCACGGTCGGCGAACTCCTCGTTCAGCTTGCCGAACGCGGCGATCTCGGTCGGACAGACGAAGGTGAAGTCCATCGGCCAGAAGAAGACGACCTTCCAGCCCTTCTGGTCCTCCGAGGTGTAGTCCTTGAACTCCAGCTTGTCCGCGGACGGCCCTTCCACGCCCTTGAGGTTGAAGGCCGGGAACTGGTCACCGATCGTGAGCACGTTCGCATCTCCTGAAGTGAGGCTGAGGGGAGTTTGTCCGGTTTGCGGAACGGGTTCCACCATTCCACATCGTGGACTGATCAGGGAAATAGCTACAATCGATGTGTCTGATCGGAGAGAGTTATCAACAGCCCCACGCCCCCGTCTCGCCCCGTCCGTCGCAGGGCCCCCGCCCGTAAACCCGACGCGACTGTGGCGAACGCCACCCCGCGCAGCCCCCGGACGCCCACGGTCGCCCAGCTCAAGGCCTTCGTGGCGGTGGCCGAGCACCGGCACTTCCGGGAGGCCGCGGCGGCCAGCGGAACCAGTCAGCCGGCGCTCTCCGGGGCGGTCGCGGCGCTGGAGGAGTCGCTGGGCGCGCAGCTCGTCGAGCGTACGACGCGCCGGGTGATGATCACTCCACTGGGGGAGCGCGTGCTGGAGCACTCGCGCCGGGTGCTCGCCTCCCTGCAGGCCCTCACCGAGGAGGTGGAGGCCGCCCGCCGCCCGTTCACCGGGCCGCTGCACCTGGGCGTCATCCCGACCGTCGCGCCCTACCTGCTGCCGACCGTGCTGCGGCTGGTCCGCGACCGCTACCCGGAGCTGGAGCTGCACGTCCACGAGGAGCGGACGCCCTCGCTGCTGGAGGGGCTGGCCGCCGGGCGGCTGGACGTGCTGCTGCTGGCGCTGCCGGCCGGCGGCAGCGCGCCGACCCGGGACATCCCGCTGTTCGACGAGGACTTCGTGCTGGTCGCCCCGCCCGACCACGAGCTGGCCGGCCGGGTCGACGTGCCGCGCGACGTGCTGCTCGACCTGGACGTGCTGCTGCTGGAGGAGGGCCACTGCCTGCGCGACCAGGCGCTGGACATCTGCCGCGAGGTCGGCGCCGACCCGGCCGGCTCCACCACCCGGGCGGCCGGCCTGTCCACCCTGGTGCAGCTGGTGGCCGGCGGCCTCGGGGTGACCCTGCTGCCCGCCACCGCGCTGGACGTCGAGGCGGGCCGCGCCGACCGGCTGGCCGCCGTCCGCTTCGCCGCGCCCGCGCCGGGCCGCCGGATCGGCCTCGCCACCCGGCCGGGTTCGGCCCGCAGCGCCGAGTACGACCGCTTCGCCGTCACCCTGCGCGAGGTCCTGGCCGAACTGCCGGTCAGGATCGTCGAACCGTAGGGGCCGCGCTCAGGGGGTGGCGGGGGCGCCGAGGCAGAGGCCGACCGTGGTGGCGACCAGCAGGTCGAGCGCCCGGCGGGACTCCTCCTCCGGGTCCTCGCCGGCGGCCTTGAGGACCAGGTAGCGGTCGGTCAGCCCGTTGAAGCCGGCCAGGAAGTACAGCGAGATCTCGTGGGCCGGCAGCGCCGGCTCCTGCCCGTGGGCGGCGGCGAGCGCGGTGAGGAGCTCGGCGGCGGTGGCCTCGATCTCGTGCTGGAGCGCCCGCATGATCTCCTGCAGGTCCGGGTCGCGCAGCGCCATCGCGGCGAACTCGGTGATCAGCGAGCACTTGCCGGGCTCGCCGACGGCGCTGTCCCACAGGGCGTGGACCATCGTGCGGACCTGCTCGGCGAACGGGCCCTCGTCCGGCGCGGACGCCCGCACCTGGCCGATGAACTCGGCGGTCAGCTGCTCGACGACGGCCCGGTAGAGGTCCTTCTTGGTGCCGAAGGTGTAGTGCACCGTCGCCTGCGCCACGCCCAGCTCGGCCGCGATGGCGCGGGTGCTGCCGGCGGCCACGCCCTCGCGGGCCATCAGGTCGATGGCGGCCTGGATGAGTTGGGGGCGCCGTTCGGCGGCCGGGACATGTGCCATTGGGCCAGGGTATCGCCATGTTCAAACAACCGGATCGAATGATTGCGTCAGACGTTCTCGTCCATTGACTTTGTCACGTGACAAAGTTGCGCGTACGGTGGTGCGGACGACCGAGTCCGGCGCTCACGTCCGAACGGGACGGTCCGACCGGACGACCTGCCCGAACGACCCGACCGAAGGTGCACGCATGGCCACGTACCTGTACCGCCTGGGCCGCCTCTGCTTCCGCCGCAGGCGTACCGTGCTCGCCGTCTGGCTGGCCCTGCTGATCGCCGTCGGCGGCGCGGCGGCGGCGCTCGGCGGCTCGACCTCCGAGGAGTTCAAGGTCCCCGGCACCGAGGCCCAGGCCACCCTGGACCGGATCAAGGGCACCTTCCCCGACCAGGCCCACGGCTCCGCCCAGGTGGTCTTCGCCACCGAGGCCCCCGGCGGCATCGCCGCCCCCGAGAAGGCCGCGGCGGTCGGTGAGGCGGTCACCCGGATCGCCGCCGTCCCGGGCGTCGCCGGTGTCCCCGACCCGTACACCACCGGGGCGCTCTCCCCGGACGGCGAGGTCGCGCTGGGCCTGGTCTCCTTCGACAGCGTGCTCGGCGACATCACCGACCAGCAGCGCGACGCCGTGCGGGAGGCGGCCGAACCCGCCCGCGCGGCCGGGGTCACGGTGGCCTTCGGCGGCGACGCCTACAACGAGATGGCCCAGGTCGAAGGCGGCGAGGTGGTCGGCCTCATCGTCGCCGGGCTGGTCCTGGTGATCACCCTGGGCTCGCTGGTCGCGGCCGGGCTCCCGCTGGTCACCGCCCTGATCGGGGTCGGCATCGCGATGGCCGGCGTGATCACGCTGGCGGGCTCGTTCGAGATCATCTCCACCGCGCCGGTGCTGGCGCTGATGGTCGGCCTGGCGGTCGGCCTCGACTACGCCCTGTTCATCGTCTCCCGGCACCGCCGCCACCTCACCGAGGGGCTGGAGCCGGAGGAGGCCGCCGCCCGCGCCAACGCGACCGCCGGCAGCGCCGTGGTCTTCGCCGGCCTGACCGTCGTCGTCGCCCTGGCCGGCCTGGCCGTCGCCGGCGTGCCGTTCCTGACCGTGATGGGCCTGGCCGCCTCCGGCGCCGTCGTCGTCGCGGTGCTCGTCGCGATCACCCTGCTGCCCGCCCTGCTCGGCTTCGCCGGCCGCGGCATCGACCGGCTGCCGGTCTGGCGGGGCGCGCTGCGGACCACCGGGCGCACGACGCTCGGCGAGCGCTGGGCCGGCTTCGTGGTGCGCCGCCCGCTCGCCGTCCTGCTGGCGGGCCTCACCGCGCTGGTCGCGCTCGCCGTGCCCGCCGCGAGCCTCACCCTCGGGCTGCCCGGCGGCGGCTCGCAGGCCAAGGGCACCGACGCCCGCACCGCGTACGACCTGGTCGACCGGAGCTTCGGCCCCGGCTTCAACGCCCCGCTGGTGGTCGTCGTCGACGCCGCGGACGCCGCGCAGCCGGAGCAGGCGGTGCAGGGCGTGGCGGGCCGGCTCGCCGCGCTGCCCGGGGTGCAGACCCTGCTCCCGCCGCAGCTCGACCAGCCGAGCCGCACCGCGCTCGTCCCGGTCATCCCGAAGAGCGGCCCGGACGACGCCGACACCCGGCAGCTGGTCACCGACATCCGCGACCAGCGCGACGCGCTCAAGGCGGAGACCGGCGCCCGGATCGACGTCACCGGCACCACCGCCGCCAACATCGACGTCTCCGCCAAGCTCGCCGACGCGCTGCCGCCGTTCGTCGCGGTGATCGTGGGCATCGCGCTGGTGCTGCTGGCGCTGGCCTTCCGCTCGGTCCTGGTGCCGCTGAAGGCGGTGGCGGGCTTCCTGCTCTCCATCACGGCCTCGCTCGGCGCCGTCGTCGCGGTCTACCAGTGGGGCTGGCTGGACGGTCTGATCGACGTCCCGAAGGTCGGCCCGGTGGTCAGCTTCGTGCCGATCCTGCTGATCGGCGTGCTGTTCGGGCTGGCGATGGACTACGAGCTGTTCCTGGTCTCCGGCATGAAGGAGCGCCACGCGCACGGCATGGCGCCGCGCGAGGCGGTGGTGGCCGGGGTGCGGGACGGCGCCCGGGTGGTCACCGCGGCCGCGCTGATCATGATCGCGGTCTTCGGCTCGTTCGTCTTCGGCCACGACCCGATCGTCCAGCCGATCGGCTTCGCGCTCGCGGTGGGCGTGCTGGTGGACGCCTTCGTGGTGCGGATGGCCCTGGTGCCGGCCGCGATGGCGCTGTTCGGCCGGGCCGCCTGGTGGTTCCCGAAGAGCCTGGACCGGGTGGTGCCGCGGGTGGACATGGAGGGCGAGCAGCTGATGGCCCGGCTGGAGTCCGACGGGAGCCGCGTCGCCGCGGACACGAAGGTGCCCGAGCGGGTCTGACGGCTCCGGAGGTCAGGACGGGGGCCGCCCCGGCGCGCGAGCGCCGGAGCGGCCCCTCGGCGCGTCACGGCAGGCGCTGCTCGAACCAGACCACCTTGCCGGTGCCCAGCCGGGTCGCGCCCCAGCGCTCGGCGCACCGGGCCACGATCTGCAGGCCCCGTCCGCGCTCGTCCTCCGGCCCGGTCCGGCGCGGCCGGGGCAGCAGCGGGCTGTCGTCGCCGACCTCGCAGCGCAGCCGGGTGGTGCGGACCAGGCTCAGCGTCACCGGGCGGGTGGCGTGCTGGACGGCGTTGGTGACCAGCTCGCTGACCATCAGCTCGGTCGCCTCGGTCAGCGCCTCCAGGCCCCAGCGGCGCAGCGTGTGCGCGGCCAGCCGGCGCGCCCGCCCCGGCGTCTCGTTGCGCGGCTGGAGGTACCAGTGCGCCACGTCCCCGGCCGGGATCCCGTCGAAGCAGGCGGCCAGCAGCGCGATGTCGTCGCCCCGGTCGCCGGGCGGCAGGATCCGCAGCGCCTCCTGGCAGAGGTGTTCGGGCGCGTGCCGGTGGGCGCCCGCGAGCCGGGCGCGGAGCAGTTCGAGACCGTCGCTGAGCGGTCGGCTGCGGGTCTCCACCAGGCCGTCGGTGAACAGCAGCAGGGCCGAGCCGGGCGGCGCGGGCAGTTCGACGGAGGAGAAGTCGACCCCGCCGACGCCGATCGGCGCGCCCGCCTCCAGGTCGAGCAGCTCGGCCGTGCCGTCCGGCTGGACGAGCACCGGCGGCACGTGCCCGGCGTTGGCGAGCACCACCCGGTTGGCGATGGGGTCGTAGACGGCGTAGACGCAGGTCGCCAGGTGCTGTTCGCGGCCGAGCCGCTGGGCCTGCTCGTCCAGGTGGTAGAGCACCTCGTGCGGCGGCAGGTCGAGCGCGGCCAGGGTCTGCGCGCTGGTGCGCAGCTGGCCCATGATGGCGGCCGAGGTCAGCGAGTGGCCCATCACGTCGCCGACGATCAGCGCCACCCGGTTGCCGGGCAGCGGCACGGCGTCGTACCAGTCGCCGCCGACCTGGGCGCCGCGCTCGCCGGGCAGGTAGCGCTGGGCGAGCCGGACGCCGTGCGGCTGGGGCAGCCGCAGCGGGAGCATGCTGCGCTGCAGCTCGTTGGCTATCTCCCACTCGCGGGCGTACCGCAGCGCGGTGTCGACGGCCAGCCCGGCCTGGGTGGCGAGGTGGGCGGCGGTGGCGGTGTCGGTGGCGTCGAAGCCCGGCCGGCCGCTCTTCGCGGGCGGGCGCCGGATCAGCACCAGCAGGCCCAGCACGGTCTTGCGCCCGCGCAGCGGCAGGGCGAGCACCGACGTGCCCGGGCTGAGCCGGGCCAGGCCGCGGGCGCCGTACAGCTCGCGCAGCAGCTCGGTGGTGCGGGCGCTGCCGCTGTCCCCGGCGGCGCCGAGCACGACGGGTTCGGCGGGGCGGCGGCTGAGCAGGGTGTGGGCGAGCGCGCCGCCGCGGGTGACCGGGGTGGCCGGGCCGGGGTCGGCGCTGGAGCGGGCGCCGTACCGGCTGCCGTAGCGCGCGCCGTAGCGGTCGCGGCGGTCGTCGCCGGCCGGGCGGCCGCGCCGGCCCAGCCGGGTGCCCTGGCTGTGGTGGATCCGCAGCTGCTCGGGGAAGCCGGGCTCGCGCTCGACGTTGGGCAGCGGGTCGCGCAGGTGGACGACGGCGGCGTCGGCGAGGGCGGGGACGAGCACCCGGCCGGCGTTGCGCAGGGTGGCGGCCAGGTCGAGCGCGCTGTTGATCCGCCGGGTCGCGGAGTCGAGGTAGGCGAGGCGTTCGGGGACGTGCTCCGGGGGCGACGACGGGCGGCGCGGGGCCGGCAGGGCAGGCGGCTCTCCGGCCTCGGGATTGAGCTGGTCGCGCACGGGTGCCTGTCCTGGGATCGGTACGGTCTGGGGTCTGTCGGGGAACTGTCCTGGGTCTGCGGTCCGGCGGTCGGGGGCCCGGAGGCCCGGCCGTCAGCCGGTCCGCCGACAGCAGAGGAAGAGCTGCTCCTCCGGCGGCAGCGAGGTGCTGGCGGGCGCGTACGGACGTCCCTCCTGCTCCTCGACCGCGAACCCGGCGGCCAGCAGGACCCGTTCGAGATCCTCCCGCAGGTACCCGCTGATCCGCAGCTCCCGGCCGAGGAACGGCAGGGGAACGTGGTCGAGATCCGCCTCGACCATACCGAGCGCCAGCAGTCCGCCGGGCCGCAGCAGCTCGCGCAGCCGGCCCAGCACGACGGGGATCTCGTCCTGGGGGAGCAGGATCAGCGAGAAGAAGGCGGTGACCGCGTCGAAGGTGCCCCGCCCGGCGGGGCCGAGCCGCGGCACGTTCCAGGCGGAGCGGGCGCGCTCGGTGGCGAGGTCGTACATGTCCATGCGGTGCAGGACGGGCGGGTACGGGCCCGGGTGGGGGGCCTGCCGGGCCAGGGTCAGCATGACGTCCGAGAGGTCCACGCCGGTGACCCGCATCCCGGCTCCGACCAGCTGGCGGACGGTCGGCTCGCCGTTGCCGCAGCCGACGTCCAGCACCGCGGCGCCCGGCTCCAGCAGGGCCAGCAGCCGGCGCCCGCAGGCCAGCTGTCCGTCCTTGGCGGGGAACGCCTCGGCGTAGCCGGTGCCGATGGTGTCGAAGGCGACCGCCTGCAGGGCGCGTTCGGCCCGGCGGCGCAGGACGTCGGACCCGTCGTCGTCGCCCGCGTCCTCGCCGACGGGGAACGGATCCGATATCTGTCCGGTCGTCACGATTGAGAGGCACCTTTCCGGCCGGGCCTCCGGTCGGCTGGACGAGGCGCGGGGCCGGACCGCCGTCTCCTCCCGGCGCCCGCGCTGCCCCGCCGACCCGCTGCCGGTGGCGGTACGTCACGCTCCCCGCGTCACAATGACTGCATTGCCACGCTGACTGCACGCTGACACTTTGCACAGACTCTTTGCACAGAGACACTCTGCACTGCGGGAGCGCCACCGCGCTGCCTTTTCCGGATTGCTCCACCCGGGAAGTGCGCTCGTGTGTGTACTGGCATCCGAGAATATGCGTGATCACTCCGCCATGGGGTGCGTTTCCGGCCAACTCGCGGCGGGTGGCCGACGCGGCCCCCCTCGGCGGGGGCACGGGGCGCGGACCGGGGTGGTGCGACCGGGCCCGCACGCCGTACGGTCGGCCCTCACAGCCGCGCTGACCAGCGGATCCGTCGAGCCGCGGGCCGACAATCGGGCGTTTATTGAACGTCAATCGGGGCGGTGCACAGTGGTGTCAGCGCCGGGGAAGCGTTGAAGGTGTTCCCGCAGCCGGGGGGCTGCGGGAGCACCGGACGCTCACGGGGGAAGGCCTCCACGGGGGACACGGGGGAGCGGGGGCCTACGGCGCGGGGGGAGAGAGGGGCTCGGTGTGCTGCTGGGAGATGAGGTCCGCCACGGGGGAGGCCTCGGGCACACCGAGCCGGGTGAAGATGGCGTGCGCTCCGCGCAGACACGCCAGGCCACGTGCGGGCTGGGCGAGGGCGAGCAAGGCCTCGCCCAGCGCGGCACTGGCCAGACCCTGGCAGTAGGCGGAGTCCATCTCCAGGCCGATCGCCAGCGACTCCTCCGCCGCCTCGGCCGCCTCGGCCTGCTGGCCGGCGGCGAGCAGGGCGGAGGAGAGCCGGGCGAGGGTGTAGCCCTCGCGCAGCCGGTTCTGCTGCGAGCGGTAGAGCCGGTGGGACTCGCGCAGGTGCTCGGCGGCGGTCGCGGGGTCGTCGGCGGAGGCGAGCACGACGCCGAGCTGGTACAGGGTGTCGGCCAGGCAGGGGCCGTTCTTCGAGGCGCGTGCGGTGGCGACCGCCTCGGTGACGGAGCGGACGGCCTGCTCGACCTGCCCGAGCCCGAGCTGCGCCCGCGCGAGGTTGGCGAGCAGCCGTGCCTCGCCGATCGGGGCGCCGACGACGCGGCTGATGGTGAGGGCCTGTTCGAAGAACGGCGCGGCCTCGGCCGGGCGGTTGCCGAGGCTGAGGATGATGCCGAGGGTGTTGGCCGCCATCGAGCGCATGACGGTCATGTCCTCGGGGCCCAGGAGACCCAGGCTCTTGCGCAGCGACTGCTCGGAACTCTGGAAGTCACCGGTGACGGACTGCAGGGTGCCGAAGGCGAAGTGCACCCGCGCGAGCGCCGCCGCGTCCCCGTGCTCCTCGGCGCCGCCTTCGGCGGTCTCCAGCATGCGGCGCACCCGCGGCCCGTGCGTCGGGTCCTCGACCAGGCTGTCCAGGATGATCAGCAGGTCGACGGCGGGCCGCAGCAGCCCGCTCGGGCCCTGGACGGCCGCCTCGACCGAGCTGAGCAGCAGCCCGATCTCGGCCCGGATCCACTCCTGCGCGTATCCGCTGGTGATCAGGGGGATGCCGGTGGAGCCCGGGACGTTCAGGGGCTCGGGCAACTGGTCGTCGGGCTCGATGGCCTGTGCGGCGTTGCGGACCGTCGCGAGCAGCAGGTCGAGCAGCCGCAGGACGGCGGCCTGCTGCTCCTCGACGTCCCCCACCCGCTCGTTCTGCCGCTGCGCGTAGAGCCGCAGCAGGTCGTGGTAGCGGTAGCGGCCGGCCGAGAAGGTCTCCAGCATGTTGGCCTCGACGAGTGCCTCGGCGAGGTCCTCGGCCTCGTCCTCGTCCACGCCGAGCAGGGCCGACACCGCCGTCAGCGGCAGGTCCGGGGAGTCCACGACCGAGAGCAGGCGAAAGGCCCGCGCCTCGGCGGGGGAGAGCTGTCCGTAGCCGAGCCCGATGGTGGTCTCCACGGCGAGGTTGCCGAGTTGGAGTTCGTCGAGGCGCCGGCGCTGATCGGCTAAGCGGCGGGCGAGGTCCGAGACGCTCCACCGGGGCCGGCTGGCGAGCCGGGCCGCGGCGATCCGGACGGCGAGGGGCAGGAAACCGCAGGCGGTCACCACCGCCATGGCCGCCTCGGGTTCGGCCGCGACGCGCTGCTCGCCGACGATCGCGGAGAACAGCGCGAGCGCCTCCTCCGGCGTCAGCTCCTCGACGTCCACCAGGTGCGCGCCGGGGATGCCGGCCAGCCGGGAGCGGCTGGTGGCGAGCACCGCGCAGCTGGATACGCCGGGGATCAGGGGCCGGATCTGCTCGGCGTCCTGGGCGTTGTCGAGCAGGATCAGCATCCGCCGGCTGGCGAGCAGCGAGCGGTAGAGGGCGGCGCGCTGTTCCAGCGAGTCCGGGTTCTCGGTGACGCCGAGGGCGTGCAGGAAGTCACCGAGCACCACCGCCGGGTCGGAGGGCGAGGCGCCCGCACCGCGCAGGTCGACGTAGAGCTGCCCGTCCGGGAACTCCGCGCGCACCCGGTGGGCGACGTGCACGGCGAGCGTGGTCTTGCCGACGCCGCCGATGCCGGCCAGCGAGGTGACGACGACGGCCTGGCCGGTGGCGTTCATCAGGACGGCGGAGAGATCCGCCACCATCTCCGAGCGGCCGCTGAAGTCGGAGACGTCGGCGGGCAGTTGGGCCGGGGCCGGCGGGGTGGCGGGACCCTCTTCACGGGCCGCGGCGGCGGGCGCGGGCGCGGCGGGAAGGGTCAGCGCCGGGTCGGCGGCCAGGATCCGGGAGTGCATGGTGGAGAGCCCGGCGCCCGGTTCCACGCCCAGCTCGTCGATCAGCAGCTTGCGGGTGTCGGTGTAGACGCCGAGCGCCTCCGCCTGGCGGCCGCAGCGGTACAGCGCGAGCATCAGCAGTTCGCGCAGCCGCTCGCGCAGCGGGTGCTCGGCGGTGAGCGAGTTCAACTCGCCGACCACTTCGGCGTGCAGGCCGATGTCGAGGGCGACCGCGCAGCGCTCCTCGGCGACCGAGACCTGCCGCTCGCCCAGCCGCTGCCGCTGGGCGTCCGCGTACGGGCCGGGGACGCCGGTGAGCGGGCGGCCGGCGAACAGCGCGAGCGAGCGGACCAGCAACTGGTGGGCGTTGTCGAGGTCCCCGGCGTTGCGGGCGGTCGCGGCCTCGGCGGCGAGGTGCTCGAAGACCGTCATGTCGAGTGCCTCGGCCGGGATGTGCAGCGCGTAGCCGTCGGCGACGGAGACGAGGAACTCGGCGGGCCGCCGCACCTCGCGGCGGGGCTCGATCACGGTGCGCAGCCGGGAGACGTAGGTGCGCAGTGCGGCGACGGCCTGGGCGGGCGGGCGCTCGCCCCAGAGACCGTCCACGAGGTCCTGGGTGGTGACCGGGCGCCCGGCGTGCAGCAGGAGCATCGTCAGGACGGCCTGCTGCTGGGGTGAACCGAGGGCGAGCTGCTTGTCGTCGAGCCAGGCCTGGACCGGACCGAGTACCTGGAAGCGCAGCGCCGGTGCAGGCGGCGTCTCCCGAAACTCCATGTAGTCCCCCGATGGCCTGGTGTTGATGTCCCGGTAGGGCGCTCGGCGGTTCCGCCGTTGTGGTGGCCTCAGCTTAGGCGGGGGGCCGACTCTGCCGGACGGCACGGTAAGCCGCACGATGTTTATCGGACATTTAATCAACCCTACGATACTGAGCCCGCGCCCGCGCCAATCCGGTGGGGCGGAAGACATGTGATGACCGAAAGGCGGCCCGCCCATGGCCAGCAACCAGAGCGAGACCCCTGTGCCGACCGCGCAGGCCGACGAGGCCGTCACCGCGGAGGCCGTCGAGGCCGTCGAGGGCGCGGTCGCCGCGACCTCGGAGCCGGCCGAGTACGCCGAGCCCTCTGCCGACCGCAAGGCCGACCTGGAGGACGACTTCTTCGGTGACGAGGCCCAGTACGTGGTGGAGACCGAGGCGCCGGCCGGCGGCGAGCAGAACGCCGAGCGCGAGCCGCAGGGTGTCATCGCGAGCCACCCGTAAGCACTCCGCACCAGCAGTTCCAGGGGGGAACTTGAACAGGCTCCGTCGCCTCGCGGTCGTCGCCGTTTCGACGATCGTGGTGACCACCGGCTACCTCGTGACCGCCACCGGCGCCTCCGCCGGAGTCATCGCCGGTCACCCGTAGCCCCACACAGCACCCGTGTGCCCCGCCCCGCCCCGTCCGGCGGCGCGGGGCACACGCACGTCCGGTGGCCGGAATTCGCCGATGGGCCTGGTGGCCGGGGCGGGCGTCAGGCCGCGTGGGCGGGGGAGGTGGGAGAGGGGGCCCGCGCGGGGTCGGCCCGCCCGCCCGGTCCGCTCCGCCCCGCCGGGTCGGCGGCGCCCTCGGCGCCGCCCCCGCCGTCGGCCGCGGGGGCGAGGTGCTCGGGGCGGGCGGTCCACTCGCAGCCGCCCTCGGGCGGGCGGAGGTAGTGCTCCCCACCGATGGTGTCCATGTAGATGCCGGTGCGCCCGGTCCTGGTGTCGAGGACGGACTCCCCCACGCGCGGCCGGTAGGCCGCGGCGCCGCGCTTTCGGATGCTCACCGCGCTGCTCCTTGCTGCTCCGGTGCGGGCGCGGCGACGGTGGTGCCGGCCCTGGTCGCTGTCGTGGCTCGGTTTGGTTCGGCTCTGCTCGGCGACTACCCAGCATCTCTAGAGAAGCTAATATCTCTAGGGATGTCAACGGTCGAACCGGTCCTATCGGCTTACCGCAGACCGAAGGCGCGCCTACGATTTACGGCGAAGGACGAGGGAGCAGGCGATGGTCGGCAGCAGTGGCGGTGAGAAGCAGCCCAAGTACCAACGGATCGCCGAGACGCTGAAGGCGGCCATCGACTCCGGCGAGTACCGCGCGGGCGACCGGCTGCCCGGCGAGAACGACCTGATGGACGCGTACGGCGTGGCCCGGATGACCGCCCGCCAGGCGCTCGGCGTGCTGCAGAGCGAGGGCATCGCCGAGGCCCGCCGAGGGGCGGGCGTCTTCGTCCGGGACTTCCGGCCGCTGCGCCGGCGCGGGATCCAGCGGCTCGCCCAGGGCCAGTGGGGGTCGGGCCGCTCGATATGGTCGGCCGACACCGCCCACCGCAGCCTGGTCGTCGACCAGGTCGCGGTCACCGAGCAGGGCGCGCCGGAGCACGTGGCCCGGGTGCTCGGCGTCGACCCGGGCTCGCCGATGTGCGTGCGGCACCGGCGCTTCGTGCTGGACGGCAAGCCGGTCCTGCTGTCGACCTCCTACCTGCCGTCGGGCCTGGTCGCGGGCACCGCCATCACCCGCGAGGACACCGGCCCGGGCGGCACCTACGCCCGGCTGGCCGAGATCGGCGCCAAGCCGGTGCACTTCCGCGAGGAGGTCCGCTCCCGGATGCCGAGCGCCGACGAGGCGGCCCGCCTGGAGCTCTCCGCCGGCACCCCGGTCATCCTCATCTGCCGCACCGCCTTCGCCGACGAGGGCCAGGTCGTCGAACTCAACGAGATGACCCTGGACGCGGCCTCCTACGTCCTTGAGTACGACTTCGACGCCTGACGCCCGACCCGCCCCCCGCCGAGGCGGCGGGCCGCGCCGTCACCGGTAGCGGTAGCGGGCCTTGAGGATCTTCACTCCCTTCCCGTCCGCCCGGTGGACGAGGCGGTGTTCGTCGCCGCTCCGGCGCGACCAGTAGCCGGCGAGGTCGCCCTTCAGGGGTTCCGGTCTGCCGGTCCCGCTGAACGGGTCGCGCTGGATCCCGCCGATCAGACGGGCGATCCGCTGAGCGGCCTTCCGGTTCGAGGCCGGCCGGAACAGGAAGCCCTCCCAGGCGTCAGGATCGAGGTGGACGCTCCTCCCACATCACCCGCCAGGGCTTCCAGCTCCTCCATGATCCGGGTGACGCCCGGATCGCCGCCCCTGGAGGTGATCCTTATCGGGACGTGGTCGTCGTTGGCCTTCTTGATCAGGGGAAAGAGCTGCGCGCGTGCGCCGCTGGCGCTGATCGTCATCGGCGCGCCCTCCGGGGAGACGGCTGATCCCGTACCGGATCGGTACGAGTTTCCGGTGCGGGGAGCGAGGTCGATTCGGGGCGGCCGGAGACGGCCCCGCCCCGGGCGCGGGGGGCGGCCGGGGCGGGGGCGGGTGCGGGGGAGCGCTACTCCTTGGAGCGGACGCGGAGGCTGGTGATCAGCGGGCCCTCGGTGGTCTCGCGGAAGAAGTCGTTGCCCTTGTCGTCGACCACGATGAAGGCCGGGAAGTCCTCGACCTCGATGCGCCAGACGGCCTCCATGCCGAGCTCGGCGTACTCCAGGACCTCGACCTTCTTGATGCAGTCCTGGGCCAGGCGGGCGGCGGGGCCGCCGATGGAGCCGAGGTAGAAGCCGCCGTGCTGGGCGCAGGCGTCGGTGACCTGCTTGGAGCGGTTGCCCTTGGCGAGCATGACCATCGAGCCGCCGGCGGCCTGGAACTGGTCGACGTAGGAGTCCATCCGGCCGGCGGTGGTCGGGCCGAAGGAGCCGGAGGCGTAGCCCTCGGGGGTCTTGGCCGGGCCGGCGTAGTAGACCGGGTGGTCCTGCAGGTACTTCGGCATGCCCTCGCCGGCGTCCAGGCGCTCCTTGATCTTGGCGTGCGCGATGTCGCGGGCCACGACCAGGGTGCCGGTGAGCGAGAGGCGGGTCTTCACCGGGTACTTGGAGAGCTCGGCGCGGATCGCGGACATCGGCTGGTCGAGGTCGATGCGCACCACGTCGTCGTCGAGGTGCTCGTCGGTGGTGTCCGGCAGGTACTTCGCCGGGTCGGTCTCCAGCTGCTCCAGGAAGACGCCCTCGGCGGTGATCTTGCCGAGCGCCTGGCGGTCGGCCGAGCAGGAGACGGCCATCGCGACGGGCAGCGAGGCGCCGTGCCGCGGCAGGCGCACGACGCGCACGTCGTGGCAGAAGTACTTGCCGCCGAACTGGGCGCCGATGCCGATCTTCTGGGTCAGCTCGGTGACCTTGGCCTCCAGCTCCAGGTCCCGGAAGCCGTGGCCGGTCTTCGCGTCGCCGGAGGTCGGCAGGTTGTCCAGGTAGTGCGCGGAGGCGTACTTGGCGGTCTTCAGCGCGAACTCCGCGCTGGTGCCGCCGATCACGATCGCCAGGTGGTACGGCGGGCAGGCCGCGGTGCCCAGCGAGCGGATCTTCTGCTCCAGGAACGAGAGCATGCTGGCCTCGTTCAGGATCGCCTTGGTCTCCTGGTACAGGTACGACTTGTTGGCCGAGCCGCCGCCCTTGGCCATGAAGAGGAACTTGTAGGCGTCACCGTCGGTCGCGTACAGCTCGATCTGCGCCGGCAGGTTGTTGCCGGTGTTCTTCTCGTCCCACATGGTCACCGGGGCCATCTGGGAGTAGCGCAGGTTCAGCCTGGTGTACGCGTCGTAGACGCCGCGCGCGACGGCGGCCTCGTCACCGCCGGCGGTCAGCACGTTCTGGCCGCGCTTGCCCATGACGATGGCGGTGCCGGTGTCCTGGCACATCGGCAGGATGCCGCCGGCCGAGATGTTGACGTTCTTCAGCAGGTCGAGCGCGACGAAGCGGTCGTTGGGGCTGGCCTCCGGGTCGTCCAGGATGCGGCGCAGCTGGGCGAGGTGGGCCGGGCGCAGGTAGTGCGAGATGTCGTGCATCGCCTCGGCGGTGAGCAGTCGCAGGGCCTCCGGCTCGACCTGGAGGAAGGTGCGTCCGCCGGCCTCGAAGGTGGAGACGCCTTCGGAGGTGAGCTTGCGGTAGGGGGTCGGGTCAGCGCCCAGGGGGAGCAGGTCGCTGTACTCGAAGTCCGGCGTGGGAGCCATGCGGGCGGTCCTTAGGTGTCCAGTGTTGCCGGTGTTCCGGCTGCGTCGGCGAAGCACCCTGGAGGGGCGAAAGCACCCTCAAGGGTAGGACCCGCCGATATCCCGCACGCGGGAAGGTCCGCCTGCGTGACCAGGGTCACCCCGGGGGGTGGGTGCGGGCAGCCCCGTTGACTAGGCTTGCGCCCGTGGACAACTCGCCGTCGAAGGACCCGCAGGACCAGCAGATGGACGACCAGGGGCAGGGGCCCGTACCGATGACCAAGCCCGCGGCGGCGCCGCCCGCGCCGCCCGCGCACGCTCCGGTGGCGCAGGCCGAGATGCGGGCCTCGGACGCCGACCGCGAACGGGTGGCGGAGCTGCTGCGCGACGCCTACGCCGAGGGGCGGCTGGACGTCGAGGAGCACGCCGAGCGGATCGAGGCGGCGTACGGGGCCAAGACCCTGGGCGACCTCGTGCCGCTGACCCGGGACCTCCCGGTGCACCGCGAGATCTCCTTCGAGAAGCCGCCGCTGGACGCCCCGGGGTCGGCGGCCGGCCCGCGGCCGGAGGGCCCGGTGCGGCTGCCGGCCCGCAACGAGGCGCCGACCATGCTGGCGGTCTTCGGCGGCTCCTCCCGCAAGGGGCGCTGGCGGGTGGGCTCCCACCTGCGTGCCGTGGCGATCTTCGGCGGTGTCGAGATCGACCTCACCGACGCCGTGTTCGAGTCGCCCGAGGTGGTGATCGACGTGGTCGCGATCTTCGGCGGGGTGGAGATCAAGGTGCCGGAGAACGTCAGCCTGCACGGTGGCGGCGTCGGCATCTTCGGCGGCTTCGACGTCAAGGAGCAGACCGCGGCCGACCCGTACGCGCCGGTGGTGCGGGTGAAGGGCACCGCGGTGTTCGGCGGCTGCGAGGCCAAGCCGCGCCGGGGCAAGAAGCTCAAGGAGTGGGTGCGCAAGCAGCTCGGCGCCGACTGAGCCGGGTACGGACGGCACGTTCGGTGCCCGGTCGGGGGACAACTCCCGGCCGGGCACTCGTCGTTGCGCCGAGTGCAGGCAGTAGTCGGTTGCGTGCAGTGTGCATGAATCGGCCGGGCGTGGGGTAGTTCCTCTGGCACATCGCTTCTTGTACGGCTGCGTACCGGAGGCGGCCTGAGGCCGACCCGGGGGTGTGAACGGGGGCCCGCAGCTGGGCAGGGGAGCGAGCTTCCCCGTGTCCGAGAGCCTCGTCAGGAGTACGGCCGTGCTGCATCCGATCGAGTCCCGCACCACTTCGTCCGCCGTCCCCGTGCCGGCCGCCCCGTCGCCGGTCGCCCGGCCGTCCGCCGCCGCCTCGCCGGTGGTCGCGGCCCAGCTGCTGGAGCGGCGCCCGGCCCCGCAGCCGGCGGGCGAGGACAACCCGTGGCACACCGCGGCGGCCTGTCGGCGGGACGAGGTGGGTCTGTTCTTCGCGCCGTCCAAGGAGCCGACCGCGGCCCGGCTGTCGCGCGAGGAGCAGGCGAAGCAGGTGTGCGCGCGGTGCCCGGTGCTGCTGGACTGCCGGGAGCACGCGCTGGCGCAGCCGGAGCCGTACGGGGTCTGGGGCGGGCTGACGGCGGCCGAGCGCCGGGTGGTGCTGGCGCGCCGCCGCCGCCGGGACGTCGAGCTGCGCGAGGCGGCCCGGGTGCCGGGGTCGCGCGGCCGGATCGCGGGGTGAGGGCCGCCGGCGGGATCCGCCGGCCCTGACGGGAGCGGCCCGCGTCCCGGCGAAGGGGGATTTCGCCGAGACGCGGGCCGCGTCGTGCCGTCGTGCCGTCGGGGCGCCGCCCCGCGTCGGGTCAGTTGGCGCGGTCGAAGTCGATCGCGCTGTAGGCCCGCAGCTTGGACAGCTTGTGGGTGGAGTTGATCTCCCGGATGGTGCCGCTCTTGGAGCGCATCACCAGCGAGCTGGTGGTGGCGGTCTCCTGGCGGTAGTGCACGCCGCGCAGCAGCTCGCCGTCGGTGATGCCGGTGGCGACGAAGAACACGTTCTCGCCGCTGACCAGGTCGTCGGTCGAGAGCACCCGGTCGAGGTCGTGCCCGGCGTCCAGGGCCTTCTGGCGCTCGGCGTCGTCCTTGGGCCAGAGCCGGCCCTGGATGACGCCGCCCATGCACTTCATCGCGCAGGCGGCGATGATGCCCTCGGGGGTGCCGCCGATGCCCATCAGCAGGTCGACGCCGGTGCCCTCGCGGGCGGCCATGATGGCGCCGGCGACGTCGCCGTCCGAGATGTACTTGATCCGGGCGCCGGCCTCGCGGATCTCCCGGACCAGGCCTTCGTGGCGCGGGCGGTCGAGGACGACCACGGTGACGTCCTCGACGGCGATGCCCTTGGCCTTGGCGACCCGGCGGATGTTGACGGCCGGCGGCGCGGTGATGTCGACGAAGTCGGCGGCCTCAGGGCCGGCGACCAGCTTGTCCATGTAGAAGACGGCGCTCGGGTCGAACATGGTGCCGCGGTCGGCGACGGCCAGGACGGCGACCGCGTTGTTCATGCCCTTGGCGGTGAGGGTGGTGCCGTCGACCGGGTCCACCGCGACGTCGCACTCGGCGCCGGTGCCGTCGCCGACCCGCTCGCCGTTGTAGAGCATCGGGGCCTCGTCCTTCTCGCCCTCGCCGATGACGACGACGCCGTTCATCGAGACGGTGGAGACGAGGGTGCGCATGGCGCGGACGGCCGCGCCGTCGGCGCCGTTCTTGTCGCCGCGACCGACCCAGCGGCCGGCGGCGAGCGCCGCGGCTTCGGTGACCCGGACGAGTTCGAGCGCGAGGTTCCGGTCCGGAGCCTCCGGCGCGACCTCCAGTGCGCTGGGGAGGTGGTGCGGGTACTGCGTGGTCATCGTCGTTACCTCTCTGTACGCGACGGCCAGTGAGCGCCCGACTACTGCCTGGTCGAACGCCGTGGTGAGGGTGTTGCGATCGTATCTGCCCCCGGGATGACTGTCTGTGGCGCGGTCCCCCGCGGCGACGGGAACGGCACGTTCTGCCCCGTTTCACCCGGACGTGGACACCCCGGGTGCGGGGGCGCCGGTCGGCATGAGTCACCATGTGGGGGTGGCTGGAGAGAGCAAGGGCATGAGGGGCCGGCAGACCGTGCGGGACATGGTCCTGTCGATGCTGGCCGTCGGCGTCGTGGTGTGGGTCGGGTACCTGTTCCTGCCGCACGACGCGAAGGGCGACGGGCCCCGGGCGGTCGAGTACTCGGTGGCCGCGGCCTCGGCGAAGCGGGCCGCGCCGTACCCGCTGCTCTCCCCGGAGGGCCTTCCGGCGCAGTGGCGGGCCACCTCGGTGACGTACAACCCGGCGGCGATGAGCAACGGCAAGGGCAACGCCTGGCACCTGGGCTTCCTCACCCCCTCCGGCCAGTACGCGGCCCTGGAGCAGAGCGACGCCAAGCCCGGGGACCTGCTCAAGGCGGCGGTGGCCGACGGCGAGCCGGACGGCACCGTGGACGTCGCCGGACAGACCTGGGAGAAGGTGCGGGGTCCCAAGGCGCGGGCGCTGACCGTGCAGACGGGCGGCGCGACGACCGTGCTGACCGGCACCGCCTCCTACGAGGAGCTGGCCGAGCTGGCGCGGGCGCTGAAGTAGTCCGGTTTCCGCCCCCGGAGCGGAGATCTCCGCTCCGGCGCGGCCGGCCGGGTGAACGCGCCGGGTGAACGCGCCGGGTGAACCGAAGGGTGAACGCGAAGGGCCCCGCACACCTCGTGTGCGGGGCCCTTCGCGCTGTCCGTCCGGGTCGGGCTCAGACGGTGGTGACGACCTCGTCGTAGGCCAGGCGCGGGGAGCGCGGGTACCAGGCGTTCTCGCCCGGCTTGCCGATGTTCACCACGGCCAGCACGGAGTGCTCGCCGTCGGCGAAGAACTCCTTGTTGATGCCCTCGGCGTCGTAGCCGGTCATCGGGCCGGCGGCCAGGCCGGCGGCGCGGACGCCGATGATGAAGTAGCCGGCCTGCAGGGCGCCGTTCATCGCGGCCGAGGTCTCGCGGACCGGGCGCTCGGTGAAGTAGTCCTTGGCGCCGGGGAAGTGCGGGAAGACGGTCGGCAGCTCCTCGTGGAACTCGTTGTCTACGGCCAGGATGGCGGTCAGCGGGGCGGCGGCGGTCTTGGCCTTGTTGCCCTCGCCGAGGTGCTGGACCAGGCGCTCGCGGGCCTCGGCCGAGCGGACCAGGACGACTCGCAGCGGCTGCTGGTTCATCGCCGTCGGGCCGAACTTGACCAGCTCGTAGATGGCCTGGACCTGCTCGTCGGAGACCGGCTCGTCGGTGAAGGTGTTGGCGGTGCGGGCCTCGCGGAACAGCAGGTCCTGGGCGGCGGCGTCGAGAACCAGGGCGTCGGTGGTCATGTCTTTGCACCTCGGGGGAGGAAGGAGAACGGTGGGGTCCGTCTTGTCGGTGTGGCCGGCCGGGGCCGATCACCAGGTCCCAACATGGATGAACCTTCAACTGTTCCCGGCCGCCGATGTGACCTGCCTCACCCTCCGGCGCCCCGGCGTCACCCCTGCGGCGGAGCGCCCTCCTCGGCGGCCAGCGCGGCGTCCAGCCGGGCCCGCGCGCCGTCCAGCCAGCGCTGGCACACCTTCGCCAGCTGCTCGCCGCGCTCCCACAGCGCCAGCGACTCCTCCAGCGAGGTGCCGCCGTTCTCCAGCTGCCGGACCACCTCCAGCAGCGCGTCCCGCGCGTGCTCGTAGCCCAGCGCGTCGTCCGCGGTCGGGGTCTGCGCGGCCGCCGCCGCCTCCTGCTCCTGATCTGCCATGGCAGCCAGCGTAGGGGCCCGCACCGACAGCGCGGAGGCCCCCGCCCGCCCCGTCCGCGCCCGGCTCAGCCGGACTGCGGCCCGCCGGCCACCGTGACGTCGAAGCCGCCGCCCGCCACCCGGGCGTGCAGCCCCTCGCCGGCCACGGCCTGCGCCGGATCGGTCACCACCGTGCCGTCGCCCCGCTGCAGCACCGCGTAGCCGCGCTCCAGGGTGGCCGCCGGGGACAGCGCCACCACCCGGGCCAGGGTGTGCCCGAGGTCGCTCTGCGCGTGGTCCAGCCGGTGGCGCAGGGTGCGCCGGGCGCGCTCCAGCAGGCCGTCCACCTCCTGCCCGCGCCCGTCCAGCATCCGCTGCGGCGCCGCCAGCACCGGCCGGCTGCGCACGCCGTCCAGCCCGTGCTGCTCGCGCTCCACCCGGGCCAGCACGTGCCGCCGGGCCCGGTCGCGCAGCTGGCGGACCTTGGCCAGCTCCTCGCCGACGTCCGGAACCACCCGTTTGGCGGCATCGGTCGGCGTGGAGGCCCGCAGGTCGGCGACGAAGTCCAGCAGCGGCTGGTCCGGCTCGTGGCCGATCGCGCTCACCACCGGTGTCCGGGCGGCCGCGACCAGCCGCACCAGGCCCTCGTCCGAGAACGGCAGCAGGTCCTCGACGCTGCCGCCGCCGCGGGCCACGACGATCACGTCCACCCCGGGGTGCTCGTCCAGCTCCCGGACGGCCGCGCTCACCCGCTCCACCGCGCTGACGCCCTGCACCGGCACGTTGCGGATCTCGAAGCGGACCGCCGGCCAGCGCCGCCGGGCGTTCTCCAGGACGTCCCGCTCGGCCGCCGACCCCCGGCCGGTGACCAGCCCGACGCACTGCGGCAGGAACGGCAGCGGCTTCTTGCGCTCCGCGGCGAACAGGCCCTCGCCGGCCAGCCGCCGCTTCAGCTGCTCCAGCCGGGCCAGCAGCTCGCCCAGCCCGACCAGCCGGATCTCGGAGGCCCGCAGCGAGAGCTGGCCGCGCGCCGCGTACCACTCCGGCTTGGCGTGCACGATCACCCGCGAGCCCTCCTGCACCGCGTCGGCGACCTGGTCGAAGACGGAGCGGAAGCACGTCACGGTCAGCGAGACGTCGGCCTGCGGGTCGCGCAGCGTCAGGAACACCACGCCCGCCCCCGGCCGCCGGCTGAGCTGGGTGATCTGCCCCTCCACCCAGATCGCGCCGAGCCGGTCGATCCAGCCCCCGATCAGCGCGGAGACCTTGCCGACCGGGAGCGGCGCTTCGGGGGAACTGGGGTTGGCCATGCGTACGAGGCTAGCGGCGTCCGCCGACAGCGGAACCCCGCCGGCCGAGGAGCACCAGCAGCCCGACGGCCAGCCAGACCAGCCCGACCACCTGCGCGGTGCCCGAGGCCTCGGCCACCACCGCGCCGATCACCGCCACGCCCAGCGCCGGCACCACCACGTCCGTCAACGGGTTCCCCGGGCGGTGCTTCACCGCGTACCAGCCGACCACCGAGGCGTGCAGCAGCGTGAACGCGGTGAGCGCGCCGATGTTCACCACCGAGGTCAGCCGGTCCAGCCCGTCGTCCCGGTCCGCCGCCCAGACCGCCGCCGCCATGGTGATCGCCGCCGACACCAGCAGCGCCCGGCGGGGCACCGCCGAGCCCGGGTCGACCGCGCCCAGGAAGCGCGGCAGCCGCCCGTCCCGGCCCATCGCGAACAGCAGCCGCCCCGCGGCCGCCTGCCCGGCCAGCGCCGCGAACGCCGCGCCGATCGCCTTGCTCGCCGCGACCAGCACGTGCAGCCAGTGCCCGACCGAGCCCTCCACCGTGTCGTAGAACGCCGAGCCCTGCGCCGCCGGGTCCGCCGCCAGCTGCTGCGGGGTGAGCGGCTCCAGCAGCGCCGCCAGGTAGGTCTGCGCCACGAACAGCAGGCCGGCCAGCGCCAGGCACCAGAGCACCGCCCGGGCCACCGCCGCCGCCGCGCCGACCGCCTCCTCCACGAAGGTCGCGATCGCGTCGAAGCCCAGGTAGGAGAGCACGGCCACGGAGACCGCCGCGAGCACCGCCGACGGCGAGAAGCCGCCGACCCCCGTGAACGGGCTCGCCCAGTCGCGCCGCGCGCCGTCCTGGGCCAGCACCACCACGGCCGCGGCCACGAACACCGCCAGCACCGCGAGCTCCATCACCAGCACGGCCAGGCCCGCCACGGCCGCCGTCCGCACCCCGGCCAGGTTGAGCCCGGTGGTCACCACCACCGCCAGCGCCGTCCACACCCAGCGCGAGACGTCCGGCACCAGCGAGTTCAGCGCGATGCCGGAGAACAGGTAGGCGACCGCCGGGATCAGCAGGTAGTCGAGCATCGCCATCCAGCCGGCGACGAACCCGGCGGCGTCGCCCAGCCCGGCCCGCGCGTAGGCGTACACCGATCCCGTCCGCGGCACCGCCCGCACCATCCGGGCGTACGAGACGGCGGTGAACCCCATCGCCGCGGTGGCCACCAGATAGACCGCGGCGACCGCCCCGTGGCTCTTGGCGTCGAGCACCCCGAACACGCCCACCGGGGCCATCGGGGCGATGAACAGCAGCCCGTACACCATCAGGTCGCGCACGCCCAGGCTGCGCCGCAGCCCGCCTTGCCGGTCCCGGACGCCCGGCTCGACTCGCTCGTTCATAGCTTCCACATTTGAGCACCCGTGACCGGTTCCGACGGGAACGCGGCTCCCGTCGGCGCGGCTGCGCTCCGCCCGTACGATGGAGCCATGTCCTCCAACACCGCGCAGCGCCGTGTCCTGCTCGCCGCCCCCCGGGGCTACTGCGCGGGCGTCGACCGCGCCGTGATCGCCGTGGAGAAGGCCCTGGAGCAGTACGGGGCCCCCATCTACGTCCGCAAGCAGATCGTCCACAACAAGTACGTGGTGCAGACCCTGGAGAAGAAGGGCGCGATCTTCGTCGACGAGACGGAGGAGGTGCCCGAGGGCTCGATCGTGGTCTTCTCGGCCCACGGCGTCGCGCCCTCGGTGCACGACGAGGCCCGGGCCGGCAAGCTCGCCACCGTCGACGCCACCTGCCCGCTGGTGACCAAGGTGCACAAGGAGGCCGTGCGCTTCGCCGACGAGGGCTACGACATCCTGCTGGTGGGCCACGAGGGCCACGAGGAGGTCATCGGCACGATGGGCGAGGCCCCGGACCGGATCCACCTGGTGGACGGCGCCGAGGACGTCGCCAACGTGCAGGTCCGCGACGACTCCAAGGTCGTCTGGCTCTCCCAGACCACGCTCTCGGTGGACGAGACCATGGCCACCGTCGGCGAGCTGAAGAAGCGCTTCCCGCTGCTGGTCAGCCCGCCCAGCGACGACATCTGCTACGCCACCCAGAACCGCCAGGTGGCCGTCAAGCAGATGGCCCCGGAGACCGACCTGCTGATCGTGGTCGGCTCGAAGAACTCCTCCAACTCCGTGCGCCTGGTCGAGGTCGGCCTGGAGTACGGCGCCAAGGCCGCCCACCTGGTGGACTTCGCCGAGGAGATCCGGGAGGAGTGGCTGGAGGGCGTCGGCACGGTCGGCCTGACCAGCGGAGCCTCGGTGCCGGAGATCCTGGTCGAGGGCGTGCTGGAGTGGCTGGCCGCGCGCGGCTACGGCGAGGTGTCCGTCGTCAAGACCGCCGAGGAGCACCTGACCTTCTCGCTGCCCAAGGAACTCCGCCGCGACCTGCGCGCCGAGGCCGCCGGCAAGCTGTAGGCCGTCGCGTCGAAGGACCCGGTGCCCCGTTCGGGTGCCGGGTCCTCCGCTGTGCGGGGCCGGGCGGGTTCTCGTAGGTTGGTGCAGGGGCGCGGTCCCGTGCGCGGTCGTGCACAGGCCTGTGGACAACTTCCCCGTGGACAACTTCGGCGGAGGGCGGTCGTCATGACGGCGGTATTCGGTGTGGACATCGGCGGGTCGGGCATCAAGGGAGCCCCCGTCGACCCCGCCCGGGGCGTGCTCGCCCAGGAGCGGTACAAGGTCCTCACCCCGCAGCCCTCCGAGCCGCGGGCCGTGGTCGCCGCCGTGTGCGAGGTGGTCGAGCACTTCGGCCACCGGGGCCCGGTGGGCCTGACCTTCCCCGGCGTGGTCGTCGACGGCCGCACCACGACCGCCGCCAACGTCGACAAGGGCTGGGTCGGCCTGGACGCCGCCGGCCTGTTCGGCGAGGCGCTCGGCCTGCCGGCCGTGGTGCTCAACGACGCCGACGCGGCCGGCCTCGCCGAGACCGCCCACGGCGCCGGCCGCGACCGCTCGGGCGTGGTCCTCGTCCTCACCTTCGGCACCGGCATCGGCAGCGCCCTGTTCGTGGACGGCGTGCTGGTGCCCAACACCGAGCTCGGCCACCTGGAGCTGCGCGGCAAGGACGCCGAACGGCGGGCCTCCTCGGCGGCCAGGGAGCGGCACGGGCTGAGCTGGTCGCAGTGGGCCGGGCGGGTGGACGAGTACCTGGACCTGGTGGAGATGCTGTTCTCGCCGCAACTGATCGTGATCGGCGGCGGGGTGAGCCGCAAGCACGAGAAGTTCCTGCCGCTGCTGCGCGAGCGCGGGGCGCGGGTCGTCCCGGCGGAGCTGCGCAACGACGCCGGCATCGTCGGCGCGGCCATGGCGGCGGCCCGCGCCACCGCCTGACCTCCCGGCCCGGGGCGCTCCCCGCGCCCCTCAGCGCGCGCGGTGGATCCGCTGCTGGGCCACGAAGCGGGCCAGCACGATCGCGGCGGCCAGCCCGGTGCCCGTGAACAGCCAGCCGGAACGGGTGGCCAGGTTGGTCGCCAGCGCCACCAGCTGCGCCGTCACCCCGGAGGAGGTGACCGGCCCGAACAGCAGCAGCGCCACGGCGAAGGCGATCGGCCCGCTGATCGGCGCGGCCAGCAGGTCGGCGTACCGGACCCGGACCGCCAGCTGGAAGCAGATCAGCAGGTAGCCGATCCCGAACAGGATCCCGGGCTCGCCGAAGGCCAGCCGGTCCAGGCCGGCCACCGCCACCGTCGTGGCCAGCGCGACCACCCCGGCGCCCACCGCGGTCAGCCGGGCCGGCCGGCCGGTGCGCCGCCGGCCGTAGAGCTGCCCGGCGAGCCGGGGCCGCTTCGGGGGCCCGGAGACCGGGCGCAGCCGGGACCCGGGGCCGCCGCGTTCCGCGCCCTTGCCGGTGCCGCCGCCCTTGCCAGGGGCCTTGCCGGCGGCCTTCCCGGCCGCCTTGCCCCTGGCCTTCCCGACGGGAACGGCCGGTTCCCCCGTGCTCTCGCGGGCCCGGCCCGGCCCGGGGACGGCGGCCCCGGCCGCGCCGTTCGGCGGTCGGCGTCTGGGCCCTGGCGGCTGGGTACGGATGCTCTGCTCCACCCACCCAACGTACGGTCCGATCATCGCCACACTGTGTAATGGGCCGTCGGGGCTTGGCCCGTGTCTCCGGACGGAGTATTGATGTGACCTTCGCTCAACTGCACGGGGGAATCGCATGACCGGCGGATACACGTTCGAACGCCTCCATCGCGTCCAGCTCGACATCCCGGCGGGTGCCGAGGACGAGTGTCGCGCGTTCTGGCGCGACGTGCTCGGGACGACCGAGCCGACCAAGCCGCCGGTGCTGTCCGCGCGCGGCGGCTGCCGGTTCCGCGGCGGCGGGGTGGAGGTGCACCTCGGGATGGTGCCGGAGTTCCGCCCGTCCCGCAAGGGCCACCCGGGGATCCAGGTGGACGACCTGCCCGGTCACCGCCGCTTCCACACCGGCGACCGGCTCGGCAACCGCCGGGAGTTCCTGACGCCGCCGCCGGGCGCGGCGGACGGCTGATGCGCTGCCCGTAGACTGGGGGATCGGCCCGGCGTGCGGGCCGGCCCAACTCCTCCAAGCCCACGGGACTGCGCTTCATGTCGCTCACGATCGGAATCGTCGGCCTGCCGAACGTCGGCAAGTCGACCCTGTTCAACGCCCTGACCAAGAACGACGTGCTGGCGGCCAACTACCCGTTCGCCACCATCGAGCCCAACGTCGGCGTCGTCGGCGTCCCGGACGAGCGGCTGAACAAGCTCGCCGAGATCTTCGGCTCGCAGCGCATCCTCCCGGCCACCGTCGACTTCGTCGACATCGCGGGCATCGTCCGCGGCGCCAGCGAGGGCGAGGGCCTGGGCAACAAGTTCCTGGCCAACATCCGCGAGTCGGACGCCATCTGCCAGGTCGTGCGCGCCTTCACCGACCCCGACGTGGTCCACGTGGACGGCAAGGTGTCGCCCAAGGACGACATCGAGACCATCCACACCGAGCTGATCCTGGCCGACCTCCAGACCATCGAGAAGGTCCTGCCCCGGCTCCAGAAGGAGGCGCGCCTCAAGAAGGACACCGCCCCCGTCCTGGCCGCGGCCGAGGCCGCCCAGGCGGTCCTGGAGACCGGCAAGACCCTCTTCGAGGCCGGCTTCGACACCGCCCCGATCCGCGAGCTGCACCTGCTGACCGCCAAGCCCTTCCTCTACGTCTTCAACGTCGACGAGGACGAGCTGTCCGACGAGGAGTTCAAGCAGGCCCAGCGCGAGCTGGTCGCCCCCGCCGAGGCGATCTTCCTCAACGCCAAGATCGAGTCCGAGCTGATCGAGCTGGACGACGCCGAGGCCCTCGAACTCCTCCAGTCCATGGGTCAGGACGAGCCCGGCCTCGCCACCCTGGCCCGGGTCGGCTTCGACACCCTCGGCCTGCAGACCTACCTCACCGCCGGCCCCAAGGAAGCCCGCGCCTGGACCATCAAGAAGGGCGCCACCGCCCCCGAGGCCGCCGGTGTGATCCACACCGACTTCCAGAAGGGCTTCATCAAGGCCGAGGTCATCTCCTTCCACGACCTCGTCGAGACCGGCTCCCTCACCGAGGCCCGCGCCAAGGGCAAGGCCCGCATCGAGGGCAAGGAGTACATCATGCAGGACGGCGACGTCGTGGAGTTCCGCTTCAACGTGTGAGCATTTGATTGCTTTGAGCCGGCTTGATCTGTCGAATGCGCGGGTCGGACGGGGCCCGCCTCTCTCGAGGTGGGCCCCGATCTCTTTCGCGTGCCGACTTCTTCGACCCGCCACGCCTGCCCGAGTGGTGCGTTACGTGGTACCAGCCGTGGAGGGAGTTGCGTTGATGGCGATCACTGCCAGCGAGGCGCGCAAGGCTCTCTTCCCGTTGATCAAGAAGGTCAACGACGATCACGAGGCCATTGAGATCGTCTCCGAGCACGGAAATGCCGTCCTCGTCTCGGCCGAGGACTACGCCGCCCTGCGTGAAGGCTCCTACCTGTTGCGCTCGCCGGTGAACGCCCGCCGCTTGCTCAAGGCGTATGAGAACGCCCTTGGCGGCACAGGGCTTTCCCGAGCGGGGGCTCATCGATCCTGACGCGGCGGATGGCGAGAAGGGTGCCGCGTGGGGCTCGCCCGGATCAACGGGCTCATCGAGGACGTGTTGCGCGACCCGTTCACTGGCATCGGCAAGCCCGAGCCGCTGACGTACCACCTGCCCGGGGTCTGGTCGCGGAGGATCGATGACGGGCACCGCCTGGTCTACTCGGCGACGGATCGGGAGATCATCGTTCTGGCCGCCCGTTACCACTGCTGATGGCCGACTGCGAGTTCCATTCACCGTGCTGATTCCGCGCTCACTTGGGCCCCCGGGATCAACGTTTCCGCAGCTCACGGCGTTGTGGTGGAAGTTCCGCCCGCAACGCCTGACCGACCATCGCACGCGGGCGGGCCGGGCTCCTGGGGAGCCCGGCCCGCCCGTGTTCGGGGTGGTGTCGGGTGGTCAGCAGGCGAAGCCGGGGGAGTTGGCGAAGAAGGTGAGGAAGGACCAGGTCTGGGCGCCGATGACGCCGTCCACGGTGATCTTGGCGCACACCTGGAAGCGTCTTGTGGCGGCGTCGGTGACGGGGCCGAACTCGCCGTCGACGAGAAGGTGGTCCCCGGTCAGGGAGGCGTTGAGGTAGCACTGGGCCTGCTTCACGGCGTCGCCCGAGGAGCCCTGCTTGAGCGTCGGGCGGGCGGTGGTGAAGTTGCAGCTCTGGGTGGGCGGGTTGGTTGTCACCTTGGACTCCTTTGCGGTCACACCCGAACGGGGGCGAACGGCCGGTCCGCGCCTTTCCAGCGAAGCACAGGCCCCCCGGGGCCGCAGCCCGTGGGGCGGCCGGGGTCAGGCGACGGTGACGGTGAGGGTGCCGGCCGGGCCCGGGGTGACGGAGAGTGATTCGAGGGTGAGGGCGTGGGCGGTGGGGTGGTGCGCGGCGGCGCGGGGGCCGATGCCGACGACCGGGACGCCGGCGGCGAGGGCGGCGGCGATGCCGGCCGCGGAGTCCTCGAAGGCGAGGCAGTCGGCGGGGGCGAAGCCGAGGGCGGCGGCGCCCTTGAGGAAGCCCTCGGGGTCGGGCTTGCTGGCGCCGACGGATTCGGCGGTGACCAGGACCGGCGGCAGCGGGAGCCCGGCGGCGGCCATCCGGATGCGGGCCAGCGGCGCGTCGGCGGAGGTGACCAGGGCGTGCGGGAGGCCAGCCAGGGCGGCGAGGAAGGCGGGGGCGCCGGGGATCGGTACGACGCCCTCGGTGTCGGCCTTCTCCTCGTCGAGCATCCGGTCGTTCTCGGCGAGGTTGATCTCCACCGGGCGGTCCGGCAGCAGGGCGGCCATGGTGGCGTGGCCCTGGCGGCCGTGGGCGACGCGCAGCACCTCGTCCGGGTCGAGGCCCTGCTCGGCGGCCCAGCGGCGCCAGCAGCGTTCGACCACGGCGTCGGAGTTGACCAGGGTGCCGTCCATGTCGAGCAGGAGGGCGCGGGGGGTGAAGGTCGTCACGGGCATCGGGCGGCTCCGGGGGAGGGGGCGGGCGGGGTGAGCAGAGGGGATTGTTCAGTAAGGATACAAAAGATCGCCCCGTGCTTCGGGCGGTCTCAGCCCCACAGGTGGGCGTTGACCGCGCGGGCCTCCTCGGCCAGCTCGGGCAGCTCGACCAGTTCGACGCCGGCCGCCTCCAGCCGTGCGGCGCCCCGGGTCTCGGCGACGAAGGTGGAAGGCTCGCGCCAGGCCACCACCACCCGGGGGACGCCGGCCGCGATCAGCAGCTCGGCGCACGGCACCGGCCGGGAGGCGCGCTGCCCGCAGGGCTCCAGCGAGCTGTAGACGGTCGCGCCGCGCAGCCGGGGGTCGCCGGCCGGGAGCTTGCCGAGCGCCGCCTCCTCGGCGTGGTCGTGGCCGTCCGCCTCGCGGCTGAACCCCTCGGCCAGCACCGTGCCGTCGGCGGCGACGACGACCGCGCCGACCGAGAAGGCGGTCTCCGAGGGCGGGCAGCGGCGGGAGAGTTCGACGGCCCGGCGCAGGAAGGCCAGATCGTCGGCGCGCGGGTCGTCGGCGTGCGGGTCGGCCGCGGGGCGGGCGTCGGTCACGGGGCGGGCTCCTTCGGGGCGTACCTGAGCAGGACGACATCGCCCACCGTACGGGCCTCCAGCAGCCGCATCCGCCGGGTCGCCCCGCCGGGGAAGTCCGCCGGGCCGACGAACCGCGGCGCCCGCTCCTGGCCGACCAGCAGCGGCGCCACCACCAGCTGGAGCTCGTCCGCGAGCCCCCGCGCCAGGAACTGGGTGTGCACCCCGCTGCCGCCCTCGACCATCAGCCGCCGCACCCCGCGCGCGCCGAGGTCGTCCAGCACGGCCCCCAGCTCCACCGCCGCGCCGAGCGCCACCACCTCGGCCAGCCCGTCCAGCGCCGGGCGCAGCACGGCCGCCCCGGTGTCCGTGGTGTAGGCCAGCCGCTCGCCGCCGGTGTGCCAGAAGCGCAGCGAGCGGTCCAGCCGGCCGCTCGCGCTGAGCGTCACCTTCAGCGGGTACTCCGGGCGGCCCGCCGCGCGCCGGGCGGCCCGCCGGGCGGGGTCGTTGACCAGCAGTCGGGGGTTGTCCGCGCGCAGGGTGTTGCCGCCGACCAGGATCGCGTCGCTCGAGGCCCGTTCGGCGTCCACCCGGTCGAAGTCGGCCGGGCCGGAGAGCAGCAGCCGCTCGGGGGAGGCGTCGTCGAGGTACCCGTCGAGCGACATCGCGGCGCTCAGCAGGACGAAGGGGCGCGGCGCGGGCATGGTGGAAGGACCGTTCTGTGAGGCGGCTGCCCGTCCACGGTACGGCGCCGGCGGACGCGGGGGACGGGCGAGGGCCGGTGTTCGCCGGACGGCCCGCTGCCGTCGGGGCGGCGTTCGCCGACGGGCCTCACCCTGGTCCGGACCTCGCACCGCCCACCACGTCGAAGGGCAGTCACCGTGTCCCGTCCCTCCCGCCGCCTGCTGCCGCTGGCCGTCGCCACCGCCGCCCTGCCGCTGCTCGCGCTGCCGGCCGGTCCCGCCGCCGCCGTGACCTACGGCACCCCGACGATCAAGCTCTCGGCCGCCTACCTGTCCGGGGCGGTCGGTGCCACCGGCGACCCGACGGTCACCGTCACGGTGTCCCAGAGCGGCGCCCCGGTCTCCTCGCTCACCGTGGCCGCCACCGCCAGCACCCGGGCCGCGGTGGCCCGCACCGGGGACGTCGCCGTCGCCGGCACCGGCTCCGCGCGCACCCTCACGGTCGCCGCCCAGGGTGTCGGCTACACCGACCTCACCGTCAAGGTGACCGGCCTGGGCGGCAAGACCGCGTCGGTGACGCTGCACTACGCGGCCTCGCCGGCGGTGCAGTTCGCGGCGGACAGCCGGTACCTGACCGGCTCCAGCGACGCCTCGGCGGCGGTGGACGCGGGCGGCGGCTACGTCGTGGTGGCCGACGACGAGTCCAACGTGCTGCGGCTGTACGACCGCAACGCCTCCGGCGCGCCCGTCCGCACCTGGGACTTCTCCTCCGCGCTCGGCGTCACCAAGGAGGTCGACATCGAGGGCGCCACCCGGGTCGGCAACACCGTCTACTGGACCGGCTCGCTGGGCAACAACAAGGACGGCGAGATCAAGGCGGTCCGGCACACCGTGTTCGCCACCACGGTCACCGGCTCGGGCGCCGGCACCCAGCTGTCGCTCGCCGGCTCCTCGACCGTCCTGCGCGGCGACCTGATCGCCTGGGACCGCGCGCACGGCGACCGCTACGGCTTCGCGGCCGGCTCGGCGACGGGCCAGGTGCCCAAGCAGGTCGACGGCTTCAACGTCGAGGGCCTGGAGTTCGCGCCGGGCAGCACCACCACCGCCTACGTGGGCTTCCGCGCGCCGCTCACCCCGGCGGTCACCGGCGGCCGGGCGCTGATCGTGCCGGTCACCAACTTCCCGGCGCTGTTCAGCGGTGCGCACGCCACCTTCGGCGAGCCGATCGAGCTGGACCTCGGCGGGCTCTCGGTGCGCGACCTGCGGCGCAACGCGCTCGGCCAGTACCTGATCGTGGCCGGCTCCTGGGCGGCGGACGACAACTCCGACCCGTACGCGCTCTACCGCTGGGACGGTCAGCCGGGCTCGCAGCCGGTCAAGGTGCTCGACCTGCCGACCTCCGACGCGGGCGGCTGGGAGGCCGTGGCGGACGTCCCGGACCTCACCGCCCCCGGCGCCCGGGTGCAGCTGATCACCGACGACGGCTCGGCCGTGCTGTACAACGACGGCATCGAGGCGAAGGACCTCACCCACCCGGAGTTCCAGAAGTCGCGCACCACCTGGTTCACCCTCGGCTAGCGAGGGCAGGCGGCCCCTGTCCGGGCGGGATGGCGTCCGGGCGGGGGCCGCCGCGTTCCCGGGGGGGCGGCCGGGGCCGTCGCCGGAGTGGTCGGTATGTGAGACGAATCTTCTTGGAATACGGGACGAGGAGTAGCGTCGGAGGCGTCGAGGAGCGGACCGATTCCGAGGGGGAGTCACCATGACCGAGCCGAAGCACGTCGTCTACACCCACGGCCACCAGGAGGCCGTGCTGCGCTCGCACCGCTGGCGGACCGTCGAGAACTCCGCCGCCTACCTGCGCGACCGGCTGCGGCCCGGACAGGCCGTGCTGGACATCGGCTGCGGCCCCGGCACGATCACCGCCGACCTGGCCGAACTGGTCGGACCGGACGGCCGGGTGGTGGCCGCGGACGCCTCCGCCGAGGTGCTGGAGGCAGCCGCCGCGCACGTCGCGGGTCGCGGCCTGTCCAACGTCGCCTTCGAGATCGCCGACGTGCACCGACTGCCCTACCGGGAGGGGGAGTTCGACGTGGTGCACGCCCACCAGTTGCTGCAGCACGTGGCCGATCCGGTCGGCGCGCTGCGCGAGCTGCGCCGGGTCACCGCCGAGGGCGGCGTCGTCGCCGTCCGGGACGTCGACTTCGCGACCATGGCCTGGTACCCGCAGGTGCCCGAGCTGGACCGCTGGCTGGAGCTGTACCGGCGGATCGCCCGGCACAACGGCGGCGAGCCGGACGCCGGGCGGCGGCTGCTGTCCTGGGCCCGGACGGCCGGCTTCACCGACGTCACCGCCACGTCGAGCACCTGGACGTACGCGACGCCCGAGCAGCGCGCCTGGTGGGGCGGGCTCTGGGCGGACCGGATCACCGGCTCGGCCATCGCCCGCACGGCGGTGGCCGAGGGGTACGCGGACGAGGCCGAACTGGCCCGGATCGCGGCCGGGTGGCGGGAGTGGGCGGCCGCCGGGGACGGGTGGTTCGCGATGCTGCACGGGGAGGTGCTGGCCCGGCGCTGAGCCGGGGTGTGCCCTTGTGGTGAGGGGATGGTTCGTGGGGTGGCGAAAAGGTGCGCGGGTGTTTCACAAGATCCGGTAGAGTCGCGCGCCTGTTCCCGTACCCGACGGCCCGCCGCGATCCGCCCGCGGGCTCCGCGGGTCGTCGTCCTGCCGAACTGTCGCCCGCCTTCCGCGGGCCGGGGGAGATCGCACGTGTCCAAGCCCGAGTCCGACGCCGCCGCCCCGGTGTCCGCGCCCGAGCCCGAGCCCGCGCCCGAGCCGGTGTCGCAGCCTGTCGAGTCGGTCGAGCCCGCCGGGGCGACGGAGCCGGCCGGGCGGGTCGAGCTGACCAAGCCGCCGGTCGAGCCCACCCCTGGAGCGGCCCCCGAGCCCGCCGCCGTTCCGGCACCGGCCGAGCCCGCCACCGGAGCGGTGCCGGGGGTGGCGGCCCCCGGGCCGGCCCCCGAGGCCGCGCAGGGCCCCTGGGCGCCGCCCGCTCCCGCCGGGCCGCCCGTGGCCGACCCGTGGGCCACCCCCGCCGGGCCGCCCGCGGCCCACCCGTGGGCCACCCCGGCCGCCGCCATGCCCCCGCCCTTCGACCCCGACCGCCCGCGCGCCACCGGCTGGGCGGCCGTCGTCCCCGGCGCCCAGTCCGGCTTCCAGCCCGGCTTCGCCTACCCGCAGGCCCCGACGGCCACCAACGGCTTCGCGGTCGCCGCCCTGGTCACCGGTCTGCTCTGCATGTGGCCGCTGGCACTCGCCTTCGCGATCGTGGCGATGGTCCAGATACCGAAGCGGAACGAGAAGGGCCGCGGCATGGCGGTCACCGGTCTGGTCACCGGTGTCCTCGGGGCGATCGTCAGTCTGTTCGGGGTCATCGGCCTGCTCGCGGTCGGCGTCGAGGCGGAGGAGTACGGCGACACCCCGCGGGGCCCGAAGGGATCGGTGCAGATCGAGGAGCTGCGGGCCGGCGACTGCTTCAACGAGCCGCCGCTGAGCTCCGGGCAGAGCGGCGAGTCCGCGAGCATCTACTGGGTGCTCGTGGTGTCCTGCTCCGCGCCGCACAACGGCGAGGTCGCCGGCTCCGGCAACCTCGCCGGCCGGGGCCCCGCCGCCTACCCCAGCACGAGCGAGATCGACGAGATGGCCGAGCGGATCTGCGGCCCGGTGCGCGACGACTACGCCCTCGACTCCTGGCTCGTCCCCGACGGCATGGAGGAGGGCTACTACTACCCGAGCCGTGTCAGCTGGGCGTCCGGCGACCGCGAGGTGACCTGCACCTTCCAGGACAACACCAGGACGCACACGGGCAGCGTCCACACCGACCGGACCAAGCTCACCCGGGCGCAGCGCACCTACCTGGACGCGGTGCTCGCCTACAACAACGCGCTCGCGGTCCAGCCGGAGGGCGAGGCCGACGAGGAGCCCACCGAGTACCGCACCTGGGCGAAGACGATGGCCACCGCCTCCCGCAAGGAGGTCACGGACCTGTCGGCCACCGGGATCGACTGGCCGGAGGGGGCCAGGGCCAAGCTGATCGAGCTGGGCGCGATCAAGCTGGACGCGGCCAACGCCTGGGACGCCGCCGCCAAGTCCGCCGACGTGGAGACGCTCGACCGCGAGGTCGGGAAGGCGCTGGCGCTGTCCGTCAAGAGCAGCAAGCTCGCGGTGGACATCCGGCGCGAGCTGGGGCTGTCGACCGGCGAGCAGGCCTCCGAGATCCGCGTCTGAGGCCCGCCCGGACGGCCCGGACCCGCCCTCCCGGCCGGGTCCTAGCATGGGCGCCATGGACACCTACCGGGTGATGCGGCAGGACGACGACGGCAACCGGTTCCCGGTCGTCGGGGGGATCGGGCGGGAGGCCGCCGAGCGGCTGGCGGCCGAGTTCGAGGCACGCGGCCACAAGCAGCTGTACTGGGTCGAGCCCGAGCCCGCCGGAGCCCGCGGGACGCGGGGCCCGCGCGACTGAGCGGCCCCCCGGACAGCACGCCCTAGAGTCGACGCCCATGGACAGGACCATCGACCAGCCGGCCTCGGCCGGCGGCGCAGCGGAGAACCGGATCGTCGTCGGCGGCGCGCTGATCCACCGGGGACGGGTGCTCGCCGCCCGGCGGAGCGCGCCCGCCGAGGTGGCGGGGCGCTGGGAGTTCCCCGGCGGCAAGGCGGAGCCGGGCGAGACCGAGGCCCAGGCGCTGGAGCGCGAGCTGATGGAGGAGCTGGGCGTGCGCGCCAGGGCGCTCAGCCGGCTGCCCGGCGCGTGGCTGGTGCGCCCCGGCCTGGAACTGCGGCTCTGGGCCGCCGAACTGGTCTCCGGCGACCCGCGCCCGCTGCAGGACCACGACGAGCTGCGCTGGCTCGGCCCCGCCGAGCTGGCCGACGTCGAGTGGCTGGAGCACGACCGCGAGGTCCTCCCCGAGGTCGTCCGCCTGCTGACCACCGCCTGAGCAGCGCCCCGAGCAGCGCCCCGACTCGCCCCCCGAGCGGCTCCCGGCGACGCCCCCGGGCCGGTGCGGCCCGGATGGTACCGGTCCGCACCGGCGAGCCGCCGGGCCGCGCCCGCGAACGACGCGTGGGGGCGACGGATCGGGCAAATCGGAAAAGCCGGCGCGGCGGGCGGGATAGCCTTGGTCCTGCTGGGTATGTCACTTTTCGGCACTATTCGTCACCATCGGTGAGCCGTCCCAGCCGGCGACGCCGATCCGAGCAGAGCCGGAGGCCCCGTCGGTGTCGAATGGCGGATACGGCGGCGGGGGAGCGCGACGGGCGGGCGCCCAGGGAGGCGCCGCGGCCCGCGCCCGGCTTCGGCGCGGCGCGGGCGGAGCGCCCGGCGGCCGGGCCGCCCGGGAGCGCCCGGCCGGCCGCCGCCGGGGCGAGGGCCTGCCCGAGGGCGCGTCGGCCGCCCAGCCGGTGCAGCCCGCCCCGTCGCTCACGGTGCCCGACGCGGTCCCGCCGGCCGGCCTGCGCAGCCGCCCCGGCCGGGTGTTCCCGGGCGGCCCGCGCGCCGTCCCGCAGGCCACCGGCGACGGGAGCGGCGACCGCGCGGGCGGCAGCCTCTTCGACGTGGTCAGGGTGGCCATCGCGATCCTGGACACCGCCGGCCGGGTGGTGCTCTGGAGCCCGGCCGCCGAGGAGCTGCTCGGCTGGCCGAACGAGCTGCTGGTCGGCCGCCGGATCGACGAGCTGATCCCCGACGACGACCAGGTGCTGCGGATCCGCGCGGCGATCCAGGACACCCTGCGGCACGGCCGCTGGTCCGGACCGGCCGAGCTGCGCGACCGGGAGGGCGTCCCGGTGCTGGTGGACGCCCGGATCTCGCTCCTGGTGGACGGCGACGGCACCCCGTTCCTCCAGGTCAACCTGGCCGAGGCGGAGGCCGTCCGGGCGGTGGAGCGGGACCTCGCGGTGCGCGACGCGCTGTTCGAGCAGTCCCCGCTGGGCATCGCGATCATGGACACCGAGCTGCGCTACACCGCCGTCAACCAGACCCTCGCCGAGATGAACGGCGTCGCGCCGGAGGACCACGTCGGACGCACCATCGGCGAGACCCTGCCCGAGCGGGCCGCCGACGAGATCACCGCGATCCAGCGCCAGGTGCTGGCCACCGGCGAGCCGGTCATCGACGTCACCCTCGCCTCGCCGACCACCGCCCGCTCCGGCTACCGCTCGGTCTCCTACAGCCGGATGACCGACCGCTCCGGGCGGGTGCTCGGCATCTCCGGCACCGTGATGGACGTCACCGAGCGTTACCGTGCGGTGGCCAAGGTCGAGCACGCCCGCCGCCGTCTCTCGCTGCTCAACGAGTTCGGCTCCCGGGTCGGTGACCTGCTGGACGCCTCGCGGATCGCGCAGGAGCTGGCCAGCGCGGTGGTGCCGAGGCTGACCGACCACGCCGCCGTCATCCTGCTGCAGGCCGTCGCGCACGGTGACGACCTTCCCCGGCACGGCCACGACCGCCGCACCTCGCTGCTCCAGCTCGGCACCGCCTCCGTCCAGGACGGCCCGGAGGTGGAGGTGATGCTGCGGCGCGGCGCCCGGATCACCTTCGCCGAGGACTCCGCCTGCGGCCGGGTGCTGCGCACCGGCGTGCCCGAGCTGCTCTCCGGCGCCGACCAGCTGAGCGACGTCACCTACGCCGGCGACCCGAAGATGCAGGCGGCGCACGACCTGGGCGTGCACTCGATGCTGGTGGTGCCGCTGCGGGCCCGGGGCATCGTGATCGGCCTGCTGCTGGTCAGCCGGGCCGGCTACCGCGAGGGCTTCGACCGGGACGACCTGGCGTTCACCGTCGAGCTGGCGGACCGGGCCGGGTCCTCGCTGGACAACGCCCGGCTCTACGCCCGCGAGCGCACCGCCGCCCTCACCCTCCAGCGCACCCTCCTGCCGCAGCAGGTGCCGCAGCCCACCGGCGTCGAGGTCGCCTACCGGTACGTGCCCGGCAGCAGCGGCACCGAGGTCGGCGGCGACTGGTTCGACGTCATCCCGCTGCCCGGCGACCGGACCGCGCTGGTGGTCGGCGACGTGATGGGCCACGGCCTGCGGGCCGCCGCGACGATGGGCCGGCTGCGCACCGCCGTCCGCGTGCTGGCCGCCCTCGACCTGCCGCCGGACGTGCTGCTGCGGCACGTCCACGAGCTGGCCGACGACCTCGCCCAGGGCCCGGACGAGGCGCTGCTCGCCACCTGCGTGTACGCGGTGTTCGACCCGGCCACCGCGACCCTGACCGCCGCCAAGGCCGGCCACATCCCGCCGGTGCTGGTGGTGCCGGGCGACGAGACGGACGGGCCGACCCGCGACGGCGGGCCGCTGCCCGGCGGCGCCGGCCGGATCGTGGAGCTGCCCTCCGGCGCCCCGCTCGGCGTCGGCGGCGTGCCGTTCGAGGCCGTCGAGCTGAAGATCCCCGAGGGCAGTCTGCTGGCGCTCTGCACGGACGGGCTGGTGGAGTCCCGGGACAAGGACCTGGACGTCGGCCTCGGCCGGCTGGTCACGGTGCTCCAGCAGCCCCACGCGTCGATCCAGGCGGCCTGCGAGGCGGTGCTGGACACCATGGAGCAGGGCCGCGAGCCGGACGACGTGGCGCTGCTGCTGGCCCGGCTCGGCCACGGGCAGGCCGGCACCCCGACGGCGGGCTGGACGCTGCCCGCCGAGCCGACCGCCGTCTCCCGGGCCCGCCGGCTGGTCCGCGCGGCGCTGGCCGAGTGGGGCGTCGAGGAGCTGACCGACACCGCGGAGCTGCTGGTCAGCGAGCTGGTCACGAACGCCGTCCGGTACGCGAGCGCGCCGATCGGGGTGCGGCTGACGCTCGGCGAGACGCTGCTGGTGGAGATCTCCGACCCGTTGCCGGACCCGCCGCGCGAGCGGCACGCGGCCGAGGCGGACGAGGGCGGCCGAGGGCTGGAACTGGTCGCCCGGCTGGCCCTGCACTGGGGGGCCAGGGCGGAGGGGATGGGCAAGGTGGTCTGGTTCGAACAGGCGCTGCCGGGCACCCCCGAGGCGGAGCTGTCCGAGGGCTGAGCGGCGACCCGGGCCGGAAGGGGGCCGGAAGGGGGCCGGAAGCGGGCCGGAACCGGGCGGGATCCGGACGCGGGCCGGGCGCCGGACCGGCCGCCCGGGAGAACGCCGCTGCATATGCCCCCGGGAGGGTCCGGGGGAGCGCGCACTCCGGCAGGGGGCGCGAGCGTGGCATTGTGGTTGCGCGGGCGGTAGGACAAAAACCTTCGCCCGATCTGATGTTGTGATGTTGAGGGCGTGTGAACGTACCCCTCGATGATGAATACTCGGTCTTCTCGACATCCGGACGGTCGCGGGTTTGGAGGGGTCGGTCCGTGAACAGCACCCCGGCGCGCAGTGCGCCGAGCAGCAGCGGTCATGCCGCTGTACCCGGGCAGGCCGGCGCCCAACACGTGCCCGCCCCTGCCCACCACCTGCCCGCACCCGCCCGGGCCCCCCGGCCGGCGGCCGCGGAGGAACGGTGGGGTGCCGGGGATCCGGGCTCGATCTACGACTACATCCGGGTCGCCACCTTCGCGATCGGCCCCGACGGCCGGATCAGCCAGTGGAGCGAGCGGGCGGCCGAGTTCTTCGGCGTCCCCGCCGCCGAGGCGGTCGGCGCGGACCCGGTGACCACCTTCGTCCCGCGCGAGCTCTGGCAGCGCGGCCGGGCCCGGCTGGAGCGCACCCTGGCCGGCGAGGAGTGGGTCGGCACCACCCCGTACCGGCACGCCGACGGCGGCGAGGGCCTCGTCGAGCTCTACCTCATGCCGGACAGCGCACTGCCCACCGCCGGCGCCACCTGTCTCGCGGTCGACCTCGGCCGGCTGCGCCGGATCGAGACCGATCTGGCCGCTTCGGAGGCGGTTTTCGGCCAGACCCCGACCGGCTTCGTCCTCTTCGACGACCGGCTCCGCCTCCAGCGCGTCAACGACGCCTTCGCCTCCGGGATGGGCCTCGCCCCCACCGACCTGGAGGGCCTCACCCCGCACGACATCTTCCCCGGCGCCGAGGCCGACCGGCTCACCGCCGCCCTGCGCAAGGTCCTCGCCAGCGGCGCGCCCGTCTTCGACCTGCGCTTCCACGCCGCCGTCCCGACCCGCGAGGGCAACCGGCTCTGGGCCGTCTCGCTCTACCGCCTCAACGGCGCGGCCGGCCAGCCGATGGGCGTCGCCGGACAGGTCTCCGACGTCACCAGCCGGCACGTCGCCGAACGCGAGGCCGACGGCGTCCGCCGCAACCTCGCGCTGCTCAACGAGGCCAGCGCCCACATCGGCTCCACCCTCGACCTGGAGACCACCGCCAAGGAGCTGCTGGACGTCGTCGTCCCGCCGTTCTGCGACCTCGCCACCGTCGACCTCTACACCGCGCTGCTCTCCGGCGAGACCGTGCCCAGCGCCGGCCGGCTCGGCGACACCGTGCTCACCGACGGCAGCGGCGAACTGCGCCGGGTCGCCGTCTCCAGCGTGGTCGGCGGCGCCTCCTCGGTGCTCGGCTCGGTCACCGGCCTGCCCATCGCCGAGGCCGGCGGCACCCTCTGCTACCCGCGCCGCTCCCCGCACGCCCGGGCGCTGCGCACCGGCCGCAGCGTCGTCCCGGAGCCCGGCCCCGACCCGCTGCTGCGCTCCACCCTGATCGTCCCGCTGGTCGCCCGCGACCAGGTGCTCGGCCTGGTCCAGCTCTCCCGGGCGATCGGCAGCGAACCCTTCGACGCCCGCGACGTCGCCATCGCCGAGGAACTCGTCGCCCGCGCCGCCGTCTGCATCGACAACGCCCGGCTCTACCGCCGCGAGCACGAGCGCGCGCTGATCCTCCAGCGCAGCCTGCTGCCCCCGGGCAACCCGGTCGCCAGCGGCCTGGAGATCGCCTGCCGCTACCTGCCGAGCAACAACAACACCGAGGTCGGCGGCGACTGGTTCGACGTCATCCCGCTGCCCGGCAACCGCACCGCCCTGGTCATCGGCGACGTGATGGGCCGCGGCCTGCGCGCCGCCGTCGCCATGGGCCAGCTGCGCACCGCCGTGCGCACCCTGGCCATGCTCGACCTGGAACCCGGCGAGGTGCTCGCCGCGCTCGACGAGATCGCCCGCGGCCTCGGCGACGACACCGCGCCGACCGGCCGGTCCAACCCGTACGGGCGGCTCACCTCCACCGCCGACGAGGAGGCCCGCGAGGTCTACCTGGCCACCTGCGTCTACGCGGTCTACGACGCGGTCACCCGGCGCTGCACCTTCGCCAACGCCGGCCACCTGCCGCCGGTGCTCCTCGGCCCCGGCGAGCCCGCCCGGATGCTCGACGTCCCGCCCGGCCTGCCGCTCGGCGTCGGCGGCGAGCCCTTCGAGGAGGTCGAGCTGACCCTCCCGGACGGCGCCGTGCTCGGCCTCTACACCGACGGCCTGGTGGAGAGCCGCAAGCACCAGCTGGACGAGGGCCTGAAGGCCTTCCGCACCGCGCTGTCCGACGAGGGCAAGAACCTGGAGGACCTCTGCGACCACGTCCTCGGCGAGCTCAACCCGCACCACGGCGAGGACGACATCGCCCTGCTGATGGCCAAGGTGCACGCCTTCCCGGCGGACGCCGTCGGCCAGTGGTTCCTGCCGCCCGAGCCCACCTCGGTCGCCAAGGCCCGCGAGTTCGCGTGCAGCTGGCTGCTCGCCCGCGGCCTGGACGAGCTGGTCGACACCACCGAGCTGCTGGTCAGCGAGCTGGTCACCAACGCGCTGCGGCACGGCCGGGGCGAGATCCGGCTGCGGCTGCTGCGCGACCGGACGATGGTGTGCGAGGTCTGGGACGACGGTTACGCCCAGCCCCGGCAGCGGCGCGCCCACGAGACCGACGAGGGCGGTCGCGGGCTCCAGCTGGTCAGCCTGCTCGCCGAACGCTGGGGCAGCCGGCGCACGCCGAAGGGCAAGATCGTCTGGTTCGAGCTGGGCCTGTAGCGCCACCCGGGCAGCGGCCGTCCTACCCCGATCGGGTGCTGTCGGCCGTCCGGGCGCCGTGTCGGGGCGCCCGGGCCGTGGGGGCGGCGTTCGATGGCCGCCATGCGCGCCCGCCTCCCCGTCGCAGCCGCCGTGCTGCTGCTCGCCCTCGGTGCCACGGCCGGCTGCCTCGGCGGCCCCGACCCGGCCCGCACCGGCCGCACCCCCGACCCCGCGCCGCCCGCCCCGGCCGTCGTCACCGGGGACGTCCGCCCCGTCGACCGGGCCGCCGTCCGCGACGGCGGCACCCTGCGCTGGGCCGTCGACGCCCTCCCGGCCACCCTGAACGTGCACCAGCCCGCAGCCACCGCCGAATCGGCGCTGCTCGCGCACGCCCTCTACCCCTCGCTGTTCCGGCCGGACGCGCACGGCGAGTGGATCCCGGACCCGGACTACCTGGCCGCCGCCGAGTCCACCCCGCCCGGACGGCTGCCCCAGGTGGTCACCTACCACCTCAACCCGCGCGCCGTCTGGAGCGACGGCACCCCGCTCTCCGCCGCCGACCTGATCGCCCAGCGCGCCGCGCTCTCCGGCCTGGACCCCGCGTACGACGCCGTCCGCCCCGCTGGCTACGCGGCCGTCGACTCCGTCACGCAGGGTGCCGACCCGCACGAGGTCAGGGTGACCTTCCGGCAGCCCTGCGCCGAGTGGCAGGCCCTGTTCGGCCCGCTCTACCCCGCCGCCGAGACCGCCACCGCCGCCGCCTTCGGCCGCCCGCTGCCCGGCGGCACCGCCCATCCGACCGCGGGACCGTTCCTGGTCGACGGGTACGACCCGGTCGGCGGGAGGGCCGTCCTGGTCCGCAACCCGTTCTGGTGGGGCGAGCCGGCCAAGGCGGACCGGATCGAGTTCCTGGCCGTCCCGGCCGACCGGCGCACCGACGAGCTGGCCCGGGGCCGGCTGGACCTCGCCCCGCTGACCGCGGCGGTCGAGCACGCCGGGGCCGACCCCGCCGAGGTGCTGCGCACGGCCGGGGCGCTGCCCGGCGTCACCCTGCACCGGGCCGCCGGGACCGGCCTCGCCCAGCTCACCCTGAACGCCGCCCGCGAACCGCTCACCGATCCGGTGCTGCGCCGCGCGCTGGCCCGCGCCGTCGACCGGCGGCACGCCGCCGACGCCGCGCTGACCCCGTTCGGGCTGCCCGCCGCGCCGCTCGGCCACCACCTGCTGGCCGGCGACCAGCCCGGCTACCGGGACGACGCCGACGCGCTGGGCGGCGCCGATCCCGGGCGGATGCTGGACACGGCCGGCTGGCACCGCCCCGCCGCCGGCGGCACCCGCACCCGGGGCGGGCGCGAACTGGCGCTCACCCTGCTGGTCCCGGCCGGCTCGGCGACCCTGCGACGGGCGGCCGACGCGGTGGCGGCGGACCTCGGCGCGGCCGGGGCCGCCGTGCGGGTCACGGAGGCGCCGGCGGACGCCTTCGTCCGCGACCGCCTGGCCGTCGGCGACTGGGACCTCGCCGTGTTCTCCTGGCCCGCCGGCCCGGCCCCGGCCGGCGAGCAGCGGCCCGTCTACGCCAAGCCCCGCCCGGGCCCGGACGGCACCCCGGTGACCGGCCGCAACTACGCGCGGGCCGGGACGGAGGAGATCGACCGCCTCTTCGACCGCGCCGCCGCCGAGCCCGACCCGGCCACCCGCCGCGCCCTGCTCCAGGAGGCCGACGTGCGGATCTGGCAGCTGGGCCACTCGGTCCCGCTGTTCCAGCGCCCGGAGGCGGTCGCGGTCCGCGACGGCCTCACCGGCCCAGGCGTCCGGGGTCTGTCCCGCCCCCGCCTCCAGGACCTCGGCTGGGCCGCGGGTTAGCGGACGGGGGCGCCGTGGTGCCGGAGACGAGGAAGGCCCGGGGCAGTGCGGAGCGGAGGCGGTGGATCACGCCCGAAGCCCGGCGGAGCCCGAACGCCGGGTGGCGGGGACGTGGCCGAGTTGTGATCTTGCTCCCGCCCGAGACTCCCGTTTCGGCCGAGCTCGGCGGTTCCCCGTACCATAGGAGGAAGCCGTGGCATGTCCTGCCCGGCGGGTGGACCGGTAGTAGCAGGCGGAACGGGTGGTGGCGGCCGACAGGGGTCGCAAGTGCGCGTCACGCAGCCGGGCGCCGTAACCCACGATTCCAGGAGAATCCGCTAGGCATGCCCACGCGCAACGACATCCGTAACGTCGCCATTGTCGCCCACGTCGACCACGGCAAGACCACCCTGGTCGACGCCATGCTCAAGCAGGCCGGTGCCTTCGCCGCCCACCAGCAGCTGGACGACCGGATGATGGACTCCAACGACCTGGAGCGTGAGAAGGGCATCACCATTCTCGCGAAGAACACCGCGGTCAAGTACCACCCGAAGGACGGTGGCGCGCCGATCACCATCAACATCATCGACACCCCGGGCCACGCCGACTTCGGCGGCGAGGTCGAGCGCGGTCTGTCGATGGTGGACGCGGTCGTCCTGCTGGTCGACGCCTCCGAGGGCCCGCTGCCGCAGACCCGCTTCGTGCTCCGCAAGGCGCTCACCGCGCGGCTGCCCGTCATCCTCTGCATCAACAAGACCGACCGTCCGGACGCCCGGATCGACGAGGTCATCAACGAGACCTACGACCTCTTCCTCGACCTCGACGCGGACGAGGACCAGATCGAGTTCCCGATCGTCTACGCCTGCGCCCGTGACGGCGTCGCGTCGCTGACCAAGCCGGAGAACGGCACCGTTCCCGCCGACAGCGACAACCTGGAGCCGTTCTTCTCCACCATCCTGGAGCACGTCCCGGCCCCGACCTTCGACGCGGACGCCCCGCTGCAGGCCCACGTCACCAACCTGGACGCCGACAACTTCCTCGGCCGCATCGCGCTGCTCCGCGTCGAGCAGGGCGAGCTGCGCAAGGGCCAGACGGTGGCCTGGATCAAGCGCGACGGCACCATCTCCAACGTCCGCATCTCCGAGCTGCTGATGACCGAGGCGCTCACCCGCAAGCCGGCCGAGGTGGCGGGCCCCGGTGACATCTGCGCCGTCGCCGGCATCTCCGACATCATGATCGGCGAGACCCTGGCCGACCCGGAGAACCCGATCGCGCTGCCGCTGATCACGGTGGACGAGCCGGCCATCTCGATGACCATCGGCACCAACACCTCGCCGCTGGTCGGCCGGGGCGGCAGCGGCAAGGGCGCGGACGCCAAGTCCGCCGGCCGGGTCGACCGCAAGGTCACCGCCCGCCAGGTGAAGGACCGCCTGGACCGCGAGCTTGTCGGTAACGTCTCGCTGCGCGTGCTGGACACCGAGCGTCCGGACGCCTGGGAGGTGCAGGGCCGCGGCGAGCTGGCGCTGGCCATCCTGATCGAGACCATGCGCCGCGAGGGCTTCGAGCTGACCGTCGGCAAGCCGCAGGTGGTCACCAAGGAGGTCAACGGCAAGACCCACGAGCCGGTCGAGCGCCTGACCGTGGACGTGCCCGAGGAGCACATGGGCGCCGTCACCCAGCTCATGGGCATCCGCAAGGGCCGGATGGACAACATGTCCAACCACGGCTCGGGCTGGGTCCGGATGGAGTTCGTCGTGCCGTCCCGCGGCCTGATCGGCTTCCGGACCGAGTTCCTCACCAACACCCGCGGCACCGGCATCGCCCACTCGATCCACGAGGGCCACGAGCCGTGGTTCGGCCAGCTGACCACCCGCAACAACGGTTCGCTGGTCGCCGACCGGGCCGGCGTGGTCACCGCCTTCGCGATGACCAACCTGCAGGAGCGCGGCGTGCTCTTCTGCGACCCGGGCACCGAGGTGTACGAGGGCATGATCGTCGGCGAGAACTCGCGCGCCGACGACATGGACGTCAACATCACCAAGGAGAAGAAGCTCACCAACATGCGGTCCTCGAACGCCGACGTGGCCGAGTCGATCGTCCCGCCGCGCAAGCTCTCGCTGGAGCAGTCGCTGGAGTTCTGCCGCGAGGACGAGTGCATCGAGGTGACCCCGGAGACTGTTCGCATCCGTAAGGTCGTCCTGGACCAGAAGGACCGCGGCCGCACCGCGTCGCGCGCCAAGAAGGCGTGATCCCGGCCTTCTGAGCCCCTCCGGCGGTGCTTTGGCCGGAAACGTTCGCCCCCCTTTCCGATGGAGAGGGGGGCGAACTATTTCAACTACTCCACGCTGTCGACGCGCGTATAAACGGAATAGCGCTTACCACGCCGAGGTGTCCGCTGAGCGAACGTGACAGTCCGTCATTCATGACGACTGTCCGGTTGATGCCTGTCTGAGTATGTCTCATATGTCCGATTTTCGAAACTTACCGACCGTTCATGTGACCTAATTGAGATCGGCAGTGGTCACTTTCGTGTCCGTGCGTGACACATAGTGGGTGCAGTCAGGCTCGGGTCAAGGGTTAACGCGCAGGGGTGCGCGCCGAAACCACGAGCGCGGACGGCACGGCGGACCGGACCAACCGCCCGCGGTGCTCTCCTCGTTGGAAAGTCGAATTCAGGAGGCATCCCCCCATGCGTGGTGCAACCCAGACCAAGTGGCTCGTCGCGGCGACCGCGATCGCCCTCGCGGCGACCGCCTGCAGCACCAGCTCGAAGAGCGACGACAAGGCCGCCTCCGGCGGCGGCTCGATCGCCGTCCAGCTCGGTGAGCCGCAGCACGGCCTGGTCCCGCAGAACACCGCGGAGTCCGAGGGTGCCGAGGTCCTGAACGCGCTGTTCGCCGGCCTGGTCGAGTACGACAACAAGACCAACGAGCCGAAGCTGCGCGTCGCCGAGTCGATCGAGTCCCCGGACAGCAAGGTCTGGACGATCAAGCTGAAGGACGGCTACACCTTCCACAACGGTGAGAAGGTCACCGCCCAGTCCTTCGTGGACGCCTGGAACTGGGGCGCCAACCAGGACAACGCGGCCGAGGGCCTGCCGTTCTTCGCCAAGATCGACGGCTCCGCCGACCTCGCCCCGGGCAAGGACAAGAAGCCGGCCACCGACAAGCTCAAGGGCCTGCAGGTCGTCGACGACAAGACCTTCACGGTCACCCTGACCAACCCGTTCTCCCAGTTCAAGACCATGCTGGGCTACAACGCCTTCTACCCGCTGCCGAAGGCCTTCTTCAGCGACCCGAAGTCCTTCGAAGAGGCCCCCATCGGCAACGGCCCGTTCCAGATGGACGGCAAGTGGGAGCACAACAAGCAGATCAAGGTCAAGCGCTTCGACAACTTCCCGGCCGCTGACGGCAAGGCGAAGCTGCAGAGCGTCACCTTCCGGATCTACGACAACCTGGACACCGCGTACAACGACCTGCGCGCCGACAACATCCAGGCCACGGACAAGCTCCCGATCTCGGCCATGGGTACCGTCAAGGGCGAGTTCGGCGACCGCTACATCTACAAGCCGGAGTCGGGCGTCGGCTACATCGGCTTCCCGATCTCGACCAACCCGGCCGCCTACGGCAAGCCGGAGATCCGCAAGGCGATCTCGATGGCGATCGACCGGGAGTCGATCACCAAGACGATCTTCTCGGGCACCCGCGTCCCGGCCGACGACTTCATCAACCCGCTGATCCCGGGTTACCGCAAGGGCGCCATGGGCGACGCGGCCAAGTACGACCCGGCCAAGGCCAAGCAGCTGTTCGACACCGCCGGCGGTGTCCCGAACAACACCATCGAGCTGGGCTACAACGCCGACGGCGGCCACAAGGAGTGGATCGAGGCCGTCGCCAACCAGCTGAAGAAGAACCTCGGCGTCGAGGTCACCACCAAGCCGTTCGAGAAGTTCGGCAAGATCCTGGACGCGCTGGGCGACAAGCAGTACTCGGGCGCCTTCCGCATGGCCTGGTCGATGGACTACCCGTCGATCGAGAACTACGAGCGCCCGATCTTCTCCAAGGTCGCGATCGAGAACGGCTCGAACTACGGCGGTTACGTCAACGAGCAGTTCGAGTCGCTCCTGGACCAGGCGGACCAGGCGAAGAGCCCGGAGGAGGGCCTGAAGCTGTACCAGCAGGCCGACGACGTCCTGATCCAGGACCTGCCGTACATCCCGGTGTACACCTACATGTCCTCCGCCGCGTACTCCAAGAAGATCAAGAACTTCGACACCGACGCCCAGGGCCGCATGAACCTGGACGAGGTCGAGCTCGCCGGCTGATCTGAGACGCAGACGATAGGGGGCGGGTGGAGTCCGGACCACAGTCCGGCTCCCCCCGCCTCCCTTCCTTGTCCGAAAGTGTGGAGGTCTAATGGGCCGCTATGTGATCCGCCGACTGATACAGGCGATCCCTGTCCTTATCGGCGCGACGCTGCTGATTTACGCGTTGGTCCACTACCTGCCCGGTGACCCGGTGCAGGCGCTGGCCGGCGAGAAGCGAGCCGACCCGATCGTCGCGGACATGATCCGCGAGAAGTACCACCTGAACGACCCGTTCCTCGTTCAGTACTGGAACTACATCACCGGCGTCTTCCAGGGTGACCTGGGCGAGAGCCTGACCGGTCGCCCGGTGAGCGAAATGATCGGGGACGCCTTCCCGTACACCGTCAACCTCGCCCTGGTGGCCTTTGTCATCGAGGCGGTCGTCGGTGTCGCGGCCGGTGTCATGGCGGCCCTGCGCAAGGGGAAGTTCCTGGACCAGCTGGTCCTCATCAGCACGCTGCTCGTCATCTCGATCCCGGTCTTCGTCACCGGCTTCGTGCTGCAGCTCGTGCTCGGCGTCAAGTTGAAGAACGACTACGGCATCGAGATCTTCTCGGTCTCCTTCAACGAGGAGGACGGTCTGCGCGCGTACCTGCTGCCGGCCTTCGTCCTCGCCTCGATGTCGCTCGCGTACGTCGCCCGCCTGACCCGCACCAGCCTGATGGAGACCATGCGCGCGGACTACGTCCGCACCGCGGTCGCCAAGGGCCTGAAGCGGCGCCGGGTCATCGGCCGTCACGCGCTGCGCAACGCGCTGATCCCGATCGTCACCTTCCTGGGCGCCGACCTCGGCGGTCTGATGGGTGGCGCGGTCATCACCGAGAGGATCTTCAACATCCACGGCATCGGCGGCCTGCTCGCCCAGTCCGTGTACCAGAAGCAGGGCACGATCATCGTCGGCGTGGTCACGCTGCTGGTGCTGATCTACCTGGTCACCACCCTGCTCGTGGACCTGCTGTACGCCGTGCTCGACCCGAGGATCCGCTATGAGTGACACCATCACCAAGGGCACCGAGGCCCCTTCCGACGACAACGGCCCGAAGGGCGCGGCGAAGGCCCAGAAGCCCGAGCGCGTCGCGAGCCTCTGGTCGGACGCGCTGCGCGACCTGCGGCGCAACCCGGTCTTCATCATCGGCGCGGTGCTGGTGTTCTGCCTGCTGGTCATCTCCGCGGTGCCGCAGCTGTTCACCGACGGCAGCCCGTTCGAGGGCGGCGCCTGCGACCTGGCCAACTCGCTCAAGCGTCCGAGTGCCGACCACTGGTTCGGCTTCGACGTCCAGGGCTGCGACATCTACACCCGCACCATCTGGGGTGCCCGCAACTCGGTCACCGTCGGTGTGCTGACCACCCTCACGGTCACCGTGGTGGGCTCCCTGCTCGGCCTGCTGGCCGGCTGGAAGGGCGGGATCGTCGACTCGATCCTGTCCCGCTTCACCGAGATCTTCTTCTCGATCCCGCTGCTGCTCGGCGGCATGCTGATCATGTCGATGCTCGGCACCGGCAACGCCTACACCGTCTCGCTGGTCATGGCCGTCCTCGGCTGGCCGCAGATCTTCCGCATCATGCGCGCCTCGGTGCTGGCCAACAAGAACAACGACTACGTGATGGCGGCCCGCGCCCTGGGCGCCGGCTCCGGCCGGATCACCTTCCGGCACATCCTGCCGAACGCCATCGCGCCGGTCATCGTCGTCGCCGCGATCTCCCTGGGCGTCTACATCGGCGCCGAGGCCGCGCTGTCCTACCTGGGCATCGGCGTCCAGCCCCCGCAGATCTCCTGGGGCCTGATGATCAGCGACGCCCAGCCCCGGTTCCTGAACGCCCCGCACGTCCTGCTCTTCCCGGCCGCCGTGCTGAGCGTCACCGTGCTGGCCTTCATCATGCTCGGCGACGCGGTCCGCGACGCCCTCGACCCGAAGCTCCGCTGAGAGAAGAGGTGACGACCCGATGACCACCGTGATCGAGAAGAACCAGAAGAACGGCCGCCTCGAGGTTGGCACCCCGCTGCTGGAGGTCAAGGACCTCCACGTGGAGTTCCACACCCGGGACGGCGTCGCCAAGGCCGTGAACGGCGTCAACTACTCCGTGGCCGCCGGTGAGACCCTGGCGGTGCTCGGCGAGTCCGGCTCCGGCAAGTCGGTGACCGCCCAGACCATCATGGGCATCCTCGACATGCCGCCCGGCAAGATCAGCCAGGGCCAGATCCTCTTCCGCGGGCAGGACATGCTCGCGATGAAGGAGGAGGAGCGCCGGCAGATCCGCGGCCAGAAGATCGCGATGATCTTCCAGGACGCGCTCTCCTCGCTGAACCCGGTGATGACCGTCGGCGCCCAGCTCGGCGAGATGTTCCGGGTGCACCGCGGGGCCTCCAAGAAGGAGGCCCGGGAGAAGGCGATCGAGCTGATGGAGCGGGTGCGCATCCCCGCCGCCAAGCAGCGCGTCGGCGACTACCCGCACCAGTTCTCCGGCGGTATGCGCCAGCGCATCATGATCGCCATGGCGCTCTCCATGGAGCCCGACCTGATCATCGCGGACGAGCCCACCACCGCCCTGGACGTCACCGTCCAGGCCCAGGTGATGGACCTCCTCGCGGAGCTCCAGGACGAGTACAACATGGGCCTGATCCTGATCACCCACGACCTCGGCGTGGTCGCCGACGTCGCGGACAAGATCGCCGTGATGTACGCGGGCCGGATCGTCGAGACCGCCCCGGTGCACCAGCTGTACGCCAACCCGGCGCACCCGTACACCAAGGGCCTGCTCCGCTCCATCCCGCGCCTGGACCAGAAGGGCCAGGAGCTGTACGCGATCAAGGGCCTGCCCCCGAACCTGCTGAAGGTCCCGGCCGGCTGCGCGTTCAACCCCCGCTGTGACGTCGCCACCGACCTGTGCCGCACGGAGATCCCGAAGCTGCACCAGGTGACCGACAAGGACGGCAAGGAGCTCACCGGCCGCCGCAGCGCGTGCCACCTCTGGAAGGAGACCCTCCATGGCTGAGCCCATCCTGGAGGTCAAGGACCTGGTCAAGCACTACCCGCTGACCCAGGGCATCCTGTTCAAGAAGCAGGTCGGCGCCGTCAAGGCCGTCGACGGCGTCTCCTTCGAGCTGGCGAAGGGCGAGACGCTCGGCATCGTCGGCGAGTCGGGCTGCGGCAAGTCGACGCTGGCCAAGGTCCTGATGAACCTGGAGCGGGCCACCTCCGGCCAGGTCCTGTTCAAGGGCGAGGACATCTCCAAGCTGTCCGGCCCGGCCCTCAAGGCCGTCCGCCGGAACATCCAGATGGTGTTCCAGGACCCGTACACCTCGCTCAACCCGCGCATGACGGTCGGCGACATCATCGGCGAGCCCTTCGAGATCCACCCCGAGGTGGCTCCCAAGGGCGACCGCCGCAAGGCCGTCCAGGACCTGCTGGACGTCGTCGGCCTCAACCCGGAGTACATCAACCGGTACCCGCACCAGTTCTCCGGCGGCCAGCGCCAGCGCATCGGCATCGCCCGCGGCCTCGCGCTCAAGCCGGAGATCATCATCTGCGACGAGCCGGTCTCCGCGCTGGACGTGTCCGTCCAGGCGCAGGTGATCAACCTGCTGGAGCAGCTGCAGAACGACTTCGAGCTCTCCTACATGTTCATCGCGCACGACCTCTCCATCGTCCGGCACATCTCCGACCGCGTCGGCGTGATGTACCTGGGCAAGCTGGTCGAGATCGGCTCGGACGAGGAGATCTACGAGAACGCCACCCACCCGTACACCCAGGCGCTGCTCTCCGCGGTGCCGGTGCCGGACCCGGAGGCTCGCGCCAACCGCGACCGGATCATCCTGACCGGCGACATCCCGTCGCCGGCCAACCCGCCGTCCGGCTGCCGCTTCCGCACCCGCTGCTGGAAGGCGGAGGAGCGCTGCTCGACCGAGGTCCCGCTGCTCGCGGTGCCCGAGGTGCTGAGCGGCCCGGCCAAGCACCAGTCGGCGTGCCACTTCGCCGCCGTCCGGGAGACCGCCGCGGTCTGACCGCCCGTTCGTTCCCGCCCGGAGGGGCCCGCTGCCGTTCGCGGCGCGGGCCCCTCCGGCGTTCGCGCGCCCGGTCCGGCGGGGCGTCAACCGCCGTCCGCGCCGCGCACCCGTCCGGGGGTACCCCGCTCGCGCCGCCGGGCGGCCGCGCTTCTCATGGGGTGTGATGCGTCACACACCTTGAGGAGGGACCTCCATGCCCGTGGCCACCCGTGCTCGATGGGTCCTCGCCGCAGCGACGTCCGTGGCCCTGGTGGCCGGCGGATGCAGCAGCAGCGACGACGGCGGCAGCAGCGGTTCGTCGGACAGCAGCAAGACCTTCAGTTACCAGAGCAGCGAACCGCAGAACCCGCTGCAGCCGGCCAACGCCAACGAGACCGGTGGCGGGCGCATCATCCAGAACCTGTTCAAGGGCCTGGTCGACTACGACCCCTCGAACGCGAAGATCCGGATGCAGGTCGCGGACACGATCGAGACCAGCGACTCGCAGACCTTCACCATCACGCTGAAGGACGGCTGGAAGTTCCACGACGGCACGCCGGTGCACGCCAAGAACTTCGTGGACGCCTGGAACTGGGGCGCGACCACCGCCAACAACCAGATCAACAGCTCCTGGTTCTCCGACATCGAGGGCTACCAGGACGTCCACCCGGCGAGCGGCCAGCCGACCTCGGACAAGATGTCCGGGCTGACCGTCGTGGACGACCTGCATTTCACCGTCAAGCTGAGCGGCAAGGTCTCGTACTTCGAGTACAAGCTCGGCTACATCGCCTTCTCCCCGCTGCCGGACGCCTTCTTCGGCGACCCCGCCGGGTACGGGCAGAAGCCGGTCGGCAACGGCCCCTACCAGTTCGTCAGCTGGGACCACAACCAGCAGCTGACCACGAAGGCCTTCCCGGACTACCAGGGCGTCGACAAGCCGAAGAACGGCGGCGTCGTCTTCAAGATGTACAGCACCGCCGAGGCCGCCTACGCCGACCTGCAGTCCAACAACCTGGACGTGATGGACCAGGTGCCGCCCTCCGCCCTGGCCACCTACAAGGCCGACCTCGGGGACCGGGCGGTCGACGAGCCGCAGGGCGCCATCCAGAACATCGGCTTCACGCTCTACCAGGCCGACTGGGCCTCCCCGGACAAGGCGAAGGTCCGCCAGGGCCTGTCGATGGCGATCGACCGCGACACCATCACCAAGACGGTGCTGCAGGGCTCGCGCAAGCCGGCCACCGCCTGGGTGGCCGAGGGCGTCGAGGGCTACAAGGACGGCCAGTGCGGCGAGTTCTGCACCTTCGACGCGGCCAAGGCGAAGCAGCTGATCACCGAGGGCGGCGGCGTCCCCGGCAACCGGCTGACCATCACCTACAACGCGGACGGCGGCCACAAGGAGTGGGTCGACGCGGTCTGCAACTCGATCCGGCAGAGCACCGGCGTGGACTGCGTGGGCGACCCGAAGCCGGACTTCAAGACCGCCCGCGCCGCGATCACCGGCCACCAGATCGACGGCGCCTTCCGCACCGGCTGGGTCCAGGACTACCCGCTGAACGCCAACTTCCTCGCCGACGTGTACCGCACCGGCGCAGCGTCCAACGACTTCGGCTACAGCAACCCGCAGTTCGACCAGCTCGCCACCCAGGCCGACCAGGCCGCCAGCGTCGCCGACTCGGTGACCGGCTACCAGCAGGCCGAGGCCGTGCTGCCCAGCGGCATGCCGGCGATCCCGCTCTGGTACTACCGCACGACCTCGGGCTACTCCACCAAGGTCCAGAACGTGAAGTTCGACTCCTTCGGCAACCCGGCCTGGACCCAGGTCGAGGTCATCGGCTGACGAGCTCCCCGCGCAGGCCCCGCCCTTCCCGCACGGAGGGCGGGGCCCCGGGCACTCGACCACATCTCCGGGAAGGAGGCTCGAATGGGCAGTTACGTGCTGCGGCGGGTACTGCAGATGATCCCGGTGTTCTTCGGCACCACGCTGCTGATCTTCCTGATGGTCTACACACTGCCGGGCGACCCGGTCTCGGCGCTGTTCGGGGAGAAGGCCGCGGACCCCGCCGTGGTGGCCAGCATCAAGCACAAGTACTACCTCGACCAGCCGATCTGGAAGCAGTACCTGCACTACATGGGGAACCTCTTCCAGGGGGACTTCGGCACCAGCTTCACCGGCCGTCCGGTCTCCGACATCATGGCGGACGCCTTCCCGGTCACCATCCGGCTGGCCCTGCTGGCCTTCGTCTTCGAGATGGTCTTCGGCCTGCTGCTGGGCCTGGTCTCCGGGCTGAAGCGGGGCAGTGTGCGGGACACCCTGGTGCTGATCCTCACCCTGCTGGTGATCTCCATCCCGGTCTTCGTCCTGGCGTACATCGCCCAGACGGTCTTCGCCACCAACCTGGGCTGGGTCACCCCGACGGTCCAGGACTCCAAGGACCTCTCGCAGCTGATCCTCCCGGCGATCGTGCTGGGATCGCTGTCGCTCGCGTACGTCGCCCGGCTGACCCGGACCTCCATCGGCGAGAACCTGCGGGCCGACTACATGCGCACCGCGGTGGCCAAGGGCCTGCCCCGGCGCACCATCGTCACCCGCCACCTGCTGCGCAACTCGCTGATCCCGGTGGTCACCTTCCTCGGCACCGACCTCGGCGCGCTGATGGGCGGCGCGATCGTCACCGAGGGCATCTTCAACGTCCAGGGCGTCGGCAACGTCCTCTACCGGGCGATCAACCAGAAGGAGGGGCCGACGGTGGTCGGCATCGTCACCGTGCTGGTGATCGTCTACCTGGTGGCCTCCCTCGTCGTCGACCTGCTCTACGCGGTCCTGGACCCGAGGATCCGCTATGCCTGACATCCACGACGAGAGCTCCTACGAGCCGCATCCCAAGCCGGGGGTCGACCATTTGGACTACGCCGGCGAGCAGGGCATGGCGGTCGAGCAGGAGACCCTGGTCGAGCCCGACCCGGAGAAGCGGGAAGAGGCCCGCAGCCTCTGGGGCGACGCCTGGCGCGACCTGCGGCGGCGGCCGATCTTCCTGATCTCGGCGGTGCTGATCCTGCTGCTGATCGTGATGGCGATCTTCCCCGGGGCGTTCACCGACGCCGACCCGCGCAAGGCCGACCTGGTCAACAACTACCTCCGCCGGCCGGACTGGACGGACTTCTTCGGCGCGGGCTGGTTCGGCTACGACGGCCAGGGCCGCTCCATCTACGCCCGGGTGGTGTACGGCGCCCGGGCCTCGATCACCGTCGGCATCTTCGTGACCGCCACGGTCACCCTGCTCGGCGGGCTGACCGGCATGGTGGCCGGCTACTTCGGCGGCACCGTGGACGCGGTGCTCTCCCGGATCGTCGACATCTTCTTCGGCATCCCGCTGCTGCTGGGCGCGCTGGTGCTGCTGAACGCCTTCTCCACCCGCACGGTGTGGACCGTGGTGGTCGCGCTGGGCGTGCTGGGCTGGACCCAGATCGCCCGCGTCATGCGCGGCGCGGTGCTGACGGTCAAGCAGTCCGACTTCGTGGTGGCCGGGAGGGCGCTCGGCGCCGGCACCGGACGGCTGATGCTGCGGCACATCCTGCCGAACTCGGTCGCCCCGGTGATCGTGGTGGCGACCATCGCGCTGGGCGGCTACATCGCCACCGAGGCGACGCTGAGCTTCCTCGGCATCGGCCTGCAGGACCCGACCATCTCCTGGGGCATCGACATCTCCTCCGCCCAGAAGGTGATCCGGACCGCCCCGTACGTGCTGTTCTTCCCGGCCGCGGCGCTCTCCATCACCGTGCTGGCCTTCATCATGCTGGGCGACGCGGTGCGCGACGCCCTCGACCCGAAGCTGCGCTGAGCGAGGGGACGCATCATGACCACAGCAGTCGATCCCGGCAAGGACCGGCGGGAGGCGCCCTACGAGGGCCCGCTGCTCGACGTGCGCGACCTGCACGTCGAGTTCGTCACCCGGGACGGGGTGGCCAAGGCGGTCAACGGGGTCAACTACAGCGTCCGGGCCGGGGAGACGCTGGCGGTGCTCGGCGAGTCCGGCTCCGGCAAGTCGGTGACCGCGCAGGCGATCATGGGCATCCTGGACATGCCGCCGGCCCGCATCCCCCGGGGCGAGATCCGCTTCCGGGGCCAGGACATGCTGGTGATGGACAAGGAGCAGCGGCGCAAGGTGCGCGGCCAGAAGATCGCGATGATCTTCCAGGACGCGCTCTCCTCGCTCAACCCGGTGCTGACGGTGGGCTTCCAGCTCGGCGAGATGTTCCGCGCCCACCACGGCACCTCCCGCAAGGCGGCCAAGGAGAAGGCCGTCGAGCTGATGGAGCGGGTGCGCATCCCGGCCGCCAGGCAGCGGGTGAACGACTATCCGCACCAGTTCTCCGGGGGCATGCGCCAGCGCATCATGATCGCCATGGCGCTGGCCCTGGAGCCGGACCTGATCATCGCGGACGAGCCCACCACCGCCCTGGACGTCACCGTGCAGGCCCAGGTGATGGACCTGCTCGCGGAGCTGCAGACCGAGTACCACATGGGGCTGATCCTGATCACCCACGACCTGGGCGTGGTCGCCGACGTCGCGGACAAGATCGCGGTGATGTACGCGGGCCGGATCGTGGAGACGGCGCCCGTGCACGAGCTCTACGCGCGCCCGGCGCACCCGTACACCCGGGGCCTGCTGGACTCCATCCCGCGCCTGGACCAGAAGGGCCAGGAGCTGTACGCGATCAAGGGCCTGCCGCCCAACCTGCTGCGGATCCCGCCGGGCTGCGCGTTCAACCCGCGCTGTCCGCGCGCCCAGGACATCTGCCGGCGGGAGGTGCCGGAGCTGTTCCCGGTCACCGAGGACGACGGCACCGAGCTGGCCGGGCGGGGCAGCGCCTGCTTCTTCTGGAAGGAGACCCTCCATGACCGCTGACGGGGCCGGTGCGGTCGAGGCGCCGGAGGAGGCCGCCTTCGAGCAGGAGGTGGCGCGCGGCGAGCCGATCCTCGAAGTCCGCGACCTGGTCAAGTACTTCCCGCTGACCAGGGGCGTGCTGTTCAAGAAGCAGGTCGGCGCCGTCAAGGCCGTCGACGGCGTCTCCTTCGACCTGATGCAGGGGGAGACGCTGGGCATCGTCGGTGAGTCGGGCTGCGGCAAGTCGACGCTGGCCAAGGTCCTGATGAACCTGGAGCCGGCCACCGGCGGCTCGGTGCGCTACAAGGGGGAGGAGATCTCGCGGCTGACCGGGGCGGGGCTGAAGGCGGTGCGCCGGAACATCCAGATGGTGTTCCAGGACCCGTACACCTCGCTCAACCCGCGCATGACGGTCGGCGACATCATCGGCGAGCCCTTCGAGATCCATCCGGAGGTGGCTCCCAAGGGCGACCGGCGCAAGGCCGTCCAGGACCTGCTGGACGTCGTCGGCCTCAACCCGGAGTACATCAACCGGTACCCGCACCAGTTCTCCGGCGGTCAGCGCCAGCGCATCGGCATCGCCCGCGGCCTCGCGCTCAAGCCGGAGATCATCATCTGCGACGAGCCGGTCTCCGCGCTGGACGTGTCCGTCCAGGCGCAGGTGATCAACCTGCTGGAGCAGCTGCAGAGCGAGTTCAACCTCTCGTACATGTTCATCGCGCACGACCTCTCGATCGTCCGGCACATCTCCGACCGGGTCGGCGTGATGTACCTGGGCAAGCTGGTGGAGATCGGCAGCGACCGGGAGATCTACGACCACGCCACGCATCCGTACACCCAGGCGCTGCTCTCCGCGGTGCCGGTGCCGGACCCGACGGCGCGCGCGAACCGGGACCGGATCGTGCTGGTCGGTGACGTGCCCTCGCCGGCCAACCCGCCGTCCGGCTGCCGCTTCCGCACCCGCTGCTGGAAGGCGCAGGAGAAGTGCGCGGTGGAGGTGCCGCTGCTGGCGGTGCCGGGCTGGCTGAGCGGGGCGGCCGCGCACGAGTCGGCCTGCCACTTCGCGGCCGAGCGCGACCAGGACCTGGGCGGAGCGGCCCGAAGCGGACCGGCGGGGGAACCGGACGGGCCGGGGGGTGCGGGGGAGCCGGACGGACCGGGGGAGCCGGGCGGGCCGGAAAGCGGTTGACACCGGGGCACGGCCCCGTCGGCGGAGCGCGTCCTCCTCAGGGAGGGCGCGCTCCGCCGTTGTCCGCCCGCCGACCTGCGGCAATTCCGGCCCGTCGCGCCGGCCGGCCGCCGAAATAGATCATTACGCTTCGTAAAGATTCGAATACCGGTGTTTTCGGTTCGCTATTCGGAAAGCGGACCTTATGGTTCCGCACGCGATATGGCGGAATTTGCCGAGTATTGTCACGGGTTGGCCCCGGCCCGTAATTGAATAGATATGTGACGGCGATTCCACGGAGGGGGTCGGTTGATCGATAGTTGCTCTGCGCGTATCAGTGGTCACCTCGCCGGCTGTGCGGATCGGCCCTGAGATGTCGACCCCCGCCGTACCCGGCACACCGAGTGGCGGGGCGCCGTTCGTTCGTAAGCCCCTAAATCGAGGAGCAGTTGAATGAGGCTCACCAAGACGATGCGCTGGACCGCCCTGGCGGCTTGTACCGCGCTCGCGATCTCCGCGTGCAGCACCGGCAGCGACAAGAAGTCCTCGGACGGGGCGAACGGGTCGGGCAAGAAGGGCGGCTCGATCAGCATCGAGTCGGGTGAGCCGCAGCACGGGCTGGTCCCGCAGAACACCGCGGAGTCCGAGGGCGCCCAGGTGCTCGCGCAGCTCTTCGCCGGCCTGGTGGAGTACGACCGCAAGACCAACGAGCCGGGGCTGCGCGTCGCCGAGTCGATCGAGTCCCCGGACAGCAAGGTCTGGACGATCAAGCTGAAGGACGGCTACACCTTCCACAACGGTGAGAAGGTCACCGCCCAGTCCTTCGTGGACGCCTGGAACTGGGGCGCCAACCAGGACAACGCGGCCGAGGGCCTGCCCTTCTTCTCCAAGATCGAGGGCGCCGAGGAGCTCGCCCCGGGCAAGGACAAGAAGCCGGCCACCGACAAGCTCAAGGGCCTCAAGGTCGTCGACGACAAGACCTTCACGGTCACCCTCGCCGCGCCGTTCTCGCAGTTCAAGATCATGCTGGGCTACACCGCGTTCTACCCGCTGCCGAAGGCCTTCTTCCAGGACCGGAAGGCTTTCGAGGAGGCCCCGGTCGGAAACGGGCCGTTCCAGATGGACGGCAAGTGGCAGCACAACCAGCAGATCGTGATCAAGCGCTACGAGAACTTCCCGGAGTCGGACGGAAAGGCCAAGCTGGATTCCGTCACCTTCAAGATTTACGACAAGCTGGAAACGGCCTACAACGATCTCCGGGCCAACAACATCCAGATCACCAACAAGCTCCCGATCTCGGCGATGGCGACCGTCGCCCAGGAATTCGGTGACCGCTACATCTACAAGCCGGAGTCGGGCGTCGGCTTCATCGGCTTCCCGATCGCCACCAACCCGGCCGCCTACGGCAAGCCGGAGATCCGCAAGGCGATCTCGATGGCGATCGACCGCGAGTCGATCACCAAGCAGATCTTCTCGGGCACCCGCATCCCGGCCGACGACTTCATCAGCCCGATCATCCCGGGCTACCGCAAGGGTGCCATGGGCGACGCGGCCAAGTACGACCCGGCCAAGGCCAAGCAGCTGTTCGACACCGCCGGCGGCGTGCCGAACAACACCGTCGAGCTGGGCTACAACGCCGACGGCGGCCACAAGGAGTGGATCGAGGCGGTCGGCAACCAGCTGAAGAAGAACCTCGGCGTCGAGGTCACCTTCAAGCCCTTCGAGAAGTTCGGCAAGATCCTCGACGAGCTGGGCGCCAAGCAGTACTCCGGGGCCTTCCGGATGGCCTGGCAGATGGACTACCCGTCGATGGAGAACTACCTGCGGCCGATCTTCTCCAAGGTCGCGATCGAGAACGGCTCGAACTACGGCGGCTACGTCAACGAGCAGTTCGAGTCGGTGCTCTCGCAGGCCGACCAGGCGAAGAGCCAGGAGGAGGGCCTGAAGCTGTACCAGCAGGCCGACGACATCCTGATCAAGGACCTGCCGTACATCCCGGTCTACACCTACATGACCTCCGCCGCCTACACCAAGACCGTCAAGAACGTGGTCGTCGACGCCCAGAACCGCATCGACCTGGCCAACGTCGAGCTGGCCTGACCGTCCCCCAGTCCGACCGGTGCGCCCTGACGGGCGGCGCGGGCAACCTCCGTGCCGCCCGGCACCGGCGTGCCCCGATCACGAGGAGACCGCATGGGCCGCTATGTGGTCCGCCGGATCATCCAGGCCATACCTGTGATCCTCGGCGCGACATTCCTGATCTACGCACTGGTCTTCCTGCTGCCTGGCGACCCCATCACGGCACTGGCCGGTGAGAAGAGGCAGGACCCTGCCGTCGTCCAGGTCCTGCGGGACCGCTACCACCTGGACGACCCGTTCTTCATCCAGTACTGGGACTACCTGACCGGCCTGTTCAAGGGCGACTTCGGCGAGGACTACCGCGGCAACCAGGTCGTCGACGTGATGCGCCGGGCCTTCCCCTACACCATCAACCTGGCGCTCACCGCGCTGGCCATCGAGATGGTGGTCGGTGTCACCGCCGGCGTGGTCGCCGCCCTGCGGCGCGGCAAGTTCATCGACAACGTGGTGCTGATCTCGACCCTGATGGTCATCTCGATCCCGGTCTTCGTGATCGGCTTCGTCCTCCAACTGCTCCTCGGGGTGAAGCTCAACACCGACTACGGCATCGACTTCTTCCCGGTCTCCTTCAACGAGGAGGCCGGATTCCGGTCCTACCTGCTGCCCGGCTACGTCCTCGCCTCGACCTCCCTGGCGTACGTCGCCCGGCTCACCCGGACCAGCCTGATCGAGGTCATGCGGGCGGACTACGTCCGGACGGCGGTCGCCAAGGGTCTCAGCCCGCTGCGGGTGGTGGTCCGGCACGGGCTGCGCAACGCGCTCATCCCGATCGTCACCTTCCTGGGCATGGACCTCGGCGGCCTGATGGGCGGTGCGGTCATCACCGAGGGCATCTTCAACATCCCCGGCGTCGGGCATCAGCTGTTCCAGTCCGTCTACCTGCGGGAACGCACCATCATCGTGGGCATCGTGAGCGCCCTGGTGATGGTCTACCTGTTCGCCAACCTGGTGGTCGACCTGCTGTACGCCGTCCTGGACCCGAGGATCCGCTATGAGTGAGCCGACGAAGAGCGAGAACGCGCGCGTGGCGATCCCCGGGCAGTCCGGCGGCGGCACGGCCGCGGGCGGCAAGGGCACCGGCCGGGGCGAGGGCGGCGACGGGGGCAAGGGCGGAAGGAGCGGCAAGGGCGGCAAGGACGGCGAGCGGGTCGCCAGCCTCTGGAGCGACGCCTGGGCGGACCTGCGCCGCAGCCCGCTGTTCCTGATCGGCGGGTTCCTGGTGCTGTTCATGGTGCTGCTCGCCGTCGTCCCGCAGCTGTTCACCGATGCCGACCCGCGGGCCGGCGGCTTCTGCAACCTGGCCGACTCGCTGAAGCGGCCCAGCCTCGACCACTGGTTCGGCTTCGACGTCCAGGGCTGCGACATCTACACCCGCACCGTCTGGGGCGCCCGCAACTCGATCATCGTCGGCCTGGTCACCACCACCCTGGTGGTCCTGGTCGGCGGCACGATGGGCCTGTGGGCCGGCTGGATAGGCGGCTTCGGCGACAGCGTGCTCTCCCGCGTCACCGAGATCTTCTTCGCCATCCCGCTGCTGCTCGGCGGCATGCTGATCATGTCCACCTGGGGCAAGGGCAACGCCTGGACGGTCTCCGCGGTGATGGCCGTGCTCGGCTGGCCGCAGATCTACCGGCTGATGCGCTCGGCGGTGCTGGCCAACAAGCACAACGACTACGTGGTGGCGGCCCGGGCGCTCGGCGCCGGCACCGGGCGGATCGTCAGCCGGCACATCCTGCCGAACGCCGTCGCCCCGGTGATCGTGGTCTCCACCATCAACCTGGGCGTCTACATCGGCGCCGAGGCCGCGCTGTCCTACCTGGGCATCGGCATCCAGTCCCCGGCGATCTCCTGGGGCCTGATGATCAGCGACGCCCAGGCCCGCTTCCTGAGCGCCCCGCACGTGCTGCTCTTCCCGGCCGCCGTGCTGAGCATCACCGTGCTGGCGTTCATCATGCTCGGCGACGCGGTGCGCGACGCCCTCGACCCGAAGCTGCGCTGAGGAGGGCCGCGGACCATGACTGACATGACCCAACCGGCGAAGAAGGACGGCACGGGCGCCGGCCGGGGCGCCGTGGAGGTGCCGGCGGCGCGCCGGGAGAGCCTGGTGCCCGGTACGCCGCTGCTGGAGGTCGACGACCTGCACATCGAGTTCCACACCCGGGACGGCGTCGCCAAGGCCGTCAACGGGGTGAGCTACTCGGTGTCGGCGGGGGAGACCCTGGCGGTGCTCGGCGAGTCCGGCTCCGGCAAGTCGGTGACCGCGCAGGCGATCATGGGCATCCTCGACATGCCCCCGGGGCGGATCACCGCCGGCTCGGTCCGGTTCCGGGGCGAGGACCTGCTCACCATGACCCCCAGGGCCCGGCGGGCGGTGCGCGGACGGAAGATCGCGATGATCTTCCAGGACGCGCTCTCCTCGCTGAACCCGGTGCTCAGCGTCGGCTACCAGCTCGGCGAGATGTTCCGGGTGCACGAGGGAGCCGGCCGCAAGGAGGCCCGGGAGAAGGCCGTCGAGCTGATGGAGCGGGTGCGCATCCCCGCCGCCCGGCAGCGGGTCGACGACTATCCGCACCAGTTCTCCGGGGGCATGCGCCAGCGCATCATGATCGCCATGGCGCTGGCGCTCCAGCCCGACCTGATCATCGCGGACGAGCCCACCACCGCCCTGGACGTCACCGTGCAGGCCCAGGTGATGGACCTGCTGGCCGAACTCCAGGCCGAGTTCAACATGGGCCTGATCCTGATCACCCACGACCTCGGCGTGGTCGCGGACGTCGCCGACAAGATCGCGGTGATGTACGCGGGCCGGATCGTGGAGACCGCGCCCGTGCATGAGCTCTACGCCCGCCCGGCCCACCCGTACACCCGGGGCCTGCTCAACTCGATCCCCCGGCTGGACCAGAAGGGCCAGAGCCTCTACGCCATCCAGGGCCTGCCGCCGAGCCTGCTGCGGATCCCGGACGGCTGCGCGTTCAACCCGCGCTGCGACCGGGCCCAGGACGTCTGCCGCACCGAACTCCCGCGCCTGGTACCGGTGCTGGACGCCCAGGGGGCCGACCTGCCGGGCCGCCGGAGCGCCTGCCACTTCTGGAAGGAGACCCTCCATGGCTGAGCCCATCCTGGAGGTCAAGGAGCTGGTCAAGCACTACCCGCTGACCCAGGGGATCGTCTTCAAGCGGCAGGTCGGCGCGGTCCGGGCGGTGGACGGCGTCTCCTTCGAGCTGGCGAAGGGGGAGACGCTGGGCATCGTCGGTGAGTCGGGCTGCGGCAAGTCGACGCTGGCCAAGGTCCTGATGAACCTGGAGAAGGCGACGTCCGGCCAGGTGCTCTTCAAGGGCGAGGACATCACCCGGCTCTCCGGGGCGGGGCTGAAGGCGGTGCGGCGGAACATCCAGATGGTGTTCCAGGACCCGTACACCTCGCTCAACCCGCGGATGACGGTCGGCGACATCATCGGCGAGCCCTTCGAGATCCATCCGGAGGTGGCTCCCAAGGGCGACCGCCGCAAGGCCGTCCAGGACCTGCTGGACGTCGTCGGCCTCAACCCTGAGTACATCAACCGCTATCCGCACCAGTTCTCCGGCGGCCAGCGCCAGCGCATCGGCATCGCCCGCGGCCTCGCGCTCAAGCCGGAGATCATCATCTGCGACGAGCCGGTCTCCGCGCTGGACGTCTCGGTGCAGGCCCAGGTGATCAACCTGCTGGAGCAGCTGCAGAACGACTTCCAGCTCTCCTACATGTTCATCGCGCACGACCTCTCGATCGTCCGGCACATCTCCGACCGGGTCGGCGTGATGTACCTCGGCACGATGGTCGAGATCGGGACGGAGGAGGAGATCTACTCCCACCCGACGCACCCGTACACCCAGGCGCTGCTCTCCGCCGTCCCGGTGCCCGACCCGACCGGGCGCGAGCGGCGCGAGCGGATCCTGCTCAGCGGCGACATCCCGTCGCCGGCCAACCCGCCGTCCGGCTGCCGCTTCCGCACCCGCTGCTGGAAGGCGGAGGAGCGCTGCTCGACCGAGGTCCCGCTGCTGGCCGTGCCGGCCGCGCTGAGCGGGGCGGCCGCGCACGAGTCGGCCTGCCACTTCGCCGAGGTGCGGGACGTGATCGGCACGGGCTGATCGCCGGTCACGTCGAGGGGCCCCGGAGTCGCGCGGACTCCGGGGCCCCGGCCGTCCGGCTCCGGCCGGCGGGAGGTCACTTCTGGTAGCCGACGTTCTCCCAGACGATGTCGGACAGGCCCTGGGCGCCGATGTTGGCGAGCTCGGCGCGGGCGCCGAACAGCTGCGGGCGCTGGTAGAGCGGCAGCACCCCGGCCACCTTCCACAGCTCGCCGTCGGCCTGGTTGATGGCCTCGAAGGTGCTGGCCGCGTCGGTCGCCGCGGCCGCCCGGTCGAACGCGGCGTCGACCGCGGGGCTGCCGGTCTGGGAGTGGTTGGTGCCGCCGTTCTGGGCGAAGTTGGTCCGGTTGCCGCTGGCCGGGAACGGTGTGCCGAGCAGCGAGTAGGCGGTGATGTCGAAGTCCCGCCGGTTGACGTACCTGTCGAAGAACTCGTTGGGGTTGGCGGTGACGGTGGTGACCTTGATCCCGACGTCCTTGAGCATCCCGGTGGCGACGGCGGCCTCGTTCTGGGCCTGGGTGACGCCGGCCGGGATGACCATCCGCAGGTTGAGCTCCTTGCCGTCCTTGCGGCGGACGTCGCCGTCGAGCTTCCAGCCGGCCGCGTCGAGCTTGCGGGCCGCCTCGGCCGGGTCGTAGCGGCTGAGGCCGAGGGAGTTGTCCCGGTAGGCGTTCTGGTTGGACACCAGCAGGTGGTTGTTGAGGGTCACGGTGGGCCAGTCGAGCCCGGCCAGGTCGGAGCGGGTGATGGCGTCCCGGTTGATCGCCTGGAAGAGCGCCTGGCGGACGGCCGGGTCGGTGAGCGCGGGGCTGCGGCTGTTCAGCGTGAACTGCCGGAAGTCGGGCCCGCCGGCCCGCCGGACGGCGGCGCCCGGGGTGCTGCGGATCAGCTGGTAGCCGGCCACGTCCGGGCCGTTGTTGAACAGGTCGATCTCGCCCTTGTTGAAGGCGGCGGCCATCGCGTTGGGCAGGATGACGCGGAAGACGATCCGGTCCAGCAGCGGCTTGTCGCCCCACCAGGCCGGGTCGGCGACCAGGGTGACGGTCTGCGCGGCCCGGTCCATCCGCTCCACCTTGAACGGGCCCGCGGTGACCGGGACGGCGTCCAGGTAGGAGGTGTTGAACAGCTCCGGCGTGGCGATCCTACTGGCCGGCAGCAGCGGCGCGTTGGCGGCGCCGTTGAACATCGACTGCCACTCGGAGTACGGCCGCTCGAAGGTCATCACGGCCTGGAAGTCGTCCTTGCCGCGCTCGACCGAGGAGACCTGCTCGAAGCCGGTGCTGCTGGCCGCCCGGTACGCCGGGTCCTTGCCGTTCAGCGCCCGCCAGTTGGCCTCGATGTCGCGCCAGGTGATCGGGGTGCCGTCGGACCAGCGGGCCCTGGGGTTCAGCGTCCAGACCACGACCTGCCGGCCGTCCCGCTGCTCGGCGCGCGCGTCCTGCAGGTAGGCCGGGTTGGGGGTCTGGGTGCCGGCCGCGTCGGAGCGGAAGAAGGTCGGCAGCAGCGGCTTGGTGACGGCGATGGTGGAGGACTCGGCGCCGTCGGTCTGGATCGGCGACCACTGGCTGGAGTACTGGGGAACGGCGATGCGCAGGGTGCCGCCCTGGCGCAGTTCGGCGCGCTCGTGCGGGTTGATGTCGACGGCGGTGAGCTTGGGGCTCTCGACGGCGCTCGGCAGGGCGCGGGCGCCGCCGTCGGAGCCGTCGCCGGGGGCACAGGAACAGAGCGTCAGCGAGAGCGAGACGGCGGTGAGACCGGCGATCAGGGCCGTGCGGCGGTACAGGGGGCGGCCCATGGTGGTTCTCCCGGGACGGATGCGGCGGACGACAGGCGACACATCTTGCTGACCGGGGAGCGCGGTTGTCGAGGGGCGGGCCCGGATCGGGCCCGCCCCGTCGGTAACGGTTCGGTCAGACCGGGAACTTGTAGGTGCGGTCCCGGTCGCCGGTCTTGTCCAGCAGCGCGGTGATCTGGTCCGCGACGTCCTGCGGGGTGATCGGGACGAGCTGGCCGTTCTTCTTGGTCTTCACCTTGTCGAAGCCGCCGGCGGCCAGCTGGCGGCCGAGCGCGTCGAGGTCCCACTTGGGCACGAACTTGCCGTTGGCGTCCGGCACGAGGGTGAGGGCCACGGCGGCGGTCTTCGGGCCGAAGTCGAACTTCTTGGTGCCGGCCGTGATGTGGATCTGGCCGTTCACCGCGGACTTGCCGAGGGTGTCCGCGGCGCCCTGGAGGGCCTGCGCGGAGGTCTTCGGCTGGGCGGCGGTCACCGCCAGCGCGACGGGCTGTTCGGGCTTGCCCGCGGCGCGGTCGCGGTAGGCCGCGTCGACCAGGTCGACGGCGGCGGCGGAGTCCAGCGCCTGCCCGGCCTTGCCGGGGACGACGACGGGCTCGCCGCTCTCGGAGAACTTGACGTAGCCCTCCTGGAGGCCCTGCCCGGTGCCGCCGGCCAGCGCCTCCAGCGCGGACTTGAGCTTGGCCCGGTCGACCTTCACCTCCGGCGGCACCGCCTTCTCGTCGCCCTTGAGCGACTTGAGGACGTCCACCGGGCTGTAGGAGTGCTCGGCGAGCTTGTCGACGGTGGCCGTGGTGTCGAAGGCGAGACCGGCGGCGGTCGGGTCGAGGTCCATGGTCTGCTCGCCGACCTTCAGCTTGACCGGCTGCTGGCCGGCCTTGCCGACGCTCTCGTCGAGCTGGTGGATGGCCTGGTCGCGGCTGCTGCCGCCGATGTCCGTGCCGAGCACCACGGTGCCCTTGGGGACGTCGGACTGGTTCAGCATCAGCCCGGTGCCGTAGGCGGCGGCGCCGAGGAAGCCCAGCCCGACGACGGCGTAGGTGGCGAGCTTGACCAGCTTCTTGGCGGCGCTCGGCTTGGGCTTGGCGGCCGGCGCGGGCTTGGGCGCGGGCTTGGCGGCGGGCTCCGGCCGCTGCGGGCCGGACGGGCCGTCCGCCGCGGGTGCGGCGGCGGCCGGGGCGGCGGGCGCGTCCTCGGGGTGCGGGCGGGCGGTCTGGAAGGGGTCGGCGGGCTCGCCCTGGCGGCCGGGGGCGCCGGGGAAGAGGCCGCCCGGGGCGGCCGGGGCGCCGTGGGCGCCGGCGGCGGGCGGGCGCTGGGCGGCGAACGGGTCGGCACCGGCCGGGGCGCCGGGGAAGAGCCCGGGCTGCGGGGGGCCGCCCGGTGCGGCGGCGCCGGCGGGCGCGCCGGGTATGGGCGCGGCCGGGGCGTCGTCGCGGATCGGGGCGAAGCCGTCGACCGAGGTGTCCTCGGGGCTCGGCGTACCGGGCCCGCCGGGGACCGGAGGCTGCTGGACGGCGAAGGGGTCGGCGGGCGCGAACGGGTCGGCCGGGGCGAACGGGTCGGCCGGGACCGGCGGGGCGAACAGCTCGGTGGTGGTGTCGGCGTAGACGCCGGCCTCGTCGGCGGGCAGCTCCGGCGCCGCGCCGTACGGGGAGGCGGGCACGCCGTTCGGGGGCGGCGCGGGCGCCTGGGCCTGGGCGGGCACCGGGCGGCCGTTGGCGCGGGCCGCACCGGGGGCGGCCGCGGCGGGCCGCCCGGTCTGCGGGCGCTCGGCCTGCGGACGGGCGCCGTTGGCCCGGGCGGCGCCGCGCTGCGGGCCGGCGGGGGCCGGGGCTGCGGCGCCCGCGGCGGCGGCCGGTACCGGGGCGGTGCCCTCGGCGGCCGGGCCCTTCTTCTGGCGCGGGCGGAACCACGCGCCGGTCGACTCCGCCTCGGAGGTGGCCGGCGGGATCTGCCACTCCGGCGGCAGGTTCGGCGGGGTGCCGCGGGTGCCGCCGTCCATCACGCCGAGCACCGGGGAGGCGGGCGCGGCGGAGCGGTGCCGGGGGCCGGCCGGCTCGGCGGCGGGCGCGGGCGTGTCCTCGCCGCCGTCGTCCTCGTTCTTGACGGTGCTGCGGACCACCACCGGCGGGATCGGGCGCGAGCCGGGGATGTTGATCCGGACCCGGGTGGTGAGGGTGGTCTCGGTCTTGGGGCCCTCGTCCTCGCCCTCCGGAGCCGAGCCCTTGGCGGCGCCGGTGCCGCCCGTGCGGTCGCCGCCGGGGAAGCCCGGTGTGCCGTAGGGCGGGGTGCCCGACGGGTAGGCGTCCGGGCCCGTGCGCCGAGGCGTCGGGTGGGCGTTGTCAGATTCGCGGCTGCTCAATGCTGCTCTGCTCCGGGTTCGCGGGCCGGGCCGTCGGGGCGCGACCGCGGTTCGTCGGCGCCGGGCCTGGCGGGCGGCGTCGGGTACGGCGTTCTGCGGCACCACCATACTGGGAAGAACCGACCGGTGAACCGGTTCGGAGAGATCCCGATACGTCCGGTTCCTCCGGTATGAGAGTACGACCGGGCGGTGCTGACTGCCCGTCGTACCCGCCACCGTACGCGGGTGCCCGCCCGGGTCAGCGCGGCGGGCCCGCCACCCCGGGGAACCAGCCGGCGCGGGTCGGCAGGGTGGCGCAGATCACGCCCAGGATCGAGCCGGCGAACAGCCAGGCGAGCGACGTGGCATTGGTCCACAGCACGTTGTCCCCCTCCGGGCGGGGGACCATCACCAGCAGCAGGGCCAGGAACCAGCCGCCCGCCGGGACGGCGGCGCCGAGCCGGGTGCCGGTCACCCGCAGGCCGCCGTAGAAGGTCGCGGCCGTGGCGGCGAGCGCCAGCAGGACCCCCACGGGCGGCCACAGGGCCTGCACGAACGCTCCGCACACCGATACCGCGAAGCCCAGCGGGAAGAGCAGGACATACGCCGCGATCCGTGCGGCGCGCGGCGGCTGGGGCTCCTTCAGCCGCTCGTCGCGGGTGCCGAGGACGGACGCCGCGACGGAGCGGCGCGCGGGCCGCGCGGGGGCGGGCGGGGTCATCGGGCACGCTCCTCGGAGGTCGCGGCGGGGGCGTCGGGGGCGGTGTCCAGGCCGGCGAACAGGTCGTCCTCCGGCAGCCGCGGCCCGGCCTGGCCGCGCACCAGCTGGTAGTACTCGGTGGTGAGCAGGGGCTGGCCCAGGTGGTTGGAGAGCGCGAAGAACGCGCCGGTGGGGTCCACGGTGATCTGGGTGGCGTGCGCGGCCATCGCGGCGGCCTTGCGGCCGGCGTACGCGGTGCCGTCCAGCACGGTGGTGACCAGCTCGTCGTCCACCACCCCGGGCACGTCGGCGGGCTCGGCGACGCCCGGGAACGGCGCCTTCGCGGCGGTCCCGGCCAGGCCCCGCACGATCACCGACCGGGGCACCCGGTTCCAGTAGACCTTGGCGATCCGCCAGGCCGGGCCCAGCTCGGGCCGGTAGGCCGGGTCGGCGGCCAGTTCGTGGGCGCGCATCGCGACCCGGTGCGCCTGGATGTGGTCGGGGTGCCCGTAGCCGCCCTGCTCGTCGTAGGTGACCAGCACCTGCGGGCGCACCTCGCGGACCACCGCCACCAGCCGGCCGGCCGCCTCGTCCACGTCGGCCCGCCAGAAGCAGTCCGGCGCGTCGTTGTCGGGCACGCCCATCATCCCGGAGTCGCGGTAGCGGCCCGGGCCGCCGAGGAAACGGACGTCGGAGACCCCGAGCGCGGCCATCGCCTCCGTCAGCTCTCCGATCCGGTACGCGCCGAGGGTGTCGTCCCGATCCGCCGTCAGGTGGGCCAGCTCCGGCGGGATCACCTCGCCGCCCTCGCCGAGGGTGCAGGTCACCAGGGTGACGCGGGCGCCCTCGGCGGCGTAGCGGGCCATCGTGGCGCCGTTGTTGATCGACTCGTCGTCGGGGTGCGCGTGCACCAGGAGCAGGCGGCGGCCGGTGGTCGGGGTCATGGGAGGAAGCCTAACGACCGGCGCGCCGGCCCGGTGACCGTACGCCCCGGGTCAGAGCCGCAGGCCGTTGATCATCCCGGCGAGGTTGCTGGTGACCTGGCTGATCGAGGGGGCGATGGAGCTGGACGCCAGGTAGAAGCCGAGCAGCGCGCAGACGATCGCGTGCGCGAGCTTCAGGCCCGAGCGGCGGATCAGCACCACCACGATGACCAGCATCAGCATGGCGGCGGAGATGGACAGGGCCATGGCGGCTCACACTCCTCGGGGCCTGACGATCACTCGGGACCAGTCATACCCGAAGAGTGAGGTCGTCATGACGCTGGGTGAGTCCGCATGCCCCGGGGCACGGTGGCACCCGTGGGGCGCATGGGCCGGTCGGAGGGGGTGCGGGACCCGTCCGGGCGTACTTGCGGCCGATGCTCCGAACGAGTGATCACCATCGGCCCACCCCGGGTCGTAGGGTCTGGTGCCATGACCACCCACACCTCAGCGGACACCTTCCCGAGGCAGTACGCGCGCACCCTGCGCTACACCGTCGGCGCCCCCCGGTCGTTCTCCGTCGCACCCGACGGGTCCCGGGTCGTCTTCCTGCGCTCGTCCTCCGGGAGCGACCGCGCCAACCTGCTCTGGACCCTCGACACCGCCACCGGCGAGGAGCGGATCGCCGCCGACCCGGCCGCGCTGCTCGGCGGCGGCGAGGAGGACCTCTCCCCGGCCGAGAAGGCCCGCCGCGAGCGCAGCCGCGAGGGCTCGGCCGGCATCGTCGGCTACGCCCTGGACGGCGCCGGCCGCACCGCCGCCTTCGCCCTCTCCGGCCGGCTCTTCGTCGCCGACCTGGCCGCCGGCACCGCCACCGAGCTGCCCGCCGAGGGCCCGCTGCTCGACCCCCGTCCCTCCCCGGACGGCACCCACGTCGCGTACGCCACCACCTCCGGCGAGCTGCGGCTCTCCCGGACCGACGGCACCGGCGACCGGGTCCTCGCCGCGCCCGACGGGCCCAACGTGACGTGGGGCCAGGCCGAGTTCATCGCCCAGGAGGAGATGTCCCGCGACCGCGGCTACTGGTGGTCCCCGGACAGCGACCGGCTGCTGGTCGAGCGGGCCGACGACAGCCCGGTCGACCGCTGGTGGATCGCCGACCCGGCCAACCCGGACCGCGAGCCCGCCGAGGTCGCCTACCCGGCCGCCGGCACCGCCGACGCCGAGGTCGGCCTCTGGCTGCTCGGCCTGGACGGCGGCCGCACCGAGGTGGTCTGGGACCGCGCGGCCTTCCCCTACCTGGCCCGGGTGCACTGGTCCAAGGGCGGCGTGCCGCTGCTGCTCGTCCAGTCCCGCGACCAGCGCGTCCAGCAGACCCTCGGCCTGGACGTCGCCACCGGCGCCACCGAGCTGCTGCACGAGGAGCGCGACGACGTCTGGCTGGAGCTGTTCCAGGGCGTCCCCGCCTGGACCCCGGACGGCCGGCTGGTGCGGATCTCCGACGAGTCCGGCGCGCGGTCCCTGGTCGTCGGCGACCAGACCGTCACCGGGCCCGACCTGCACCTGCGCTCGGTGCTCGCGGTCACCGCCGAGGAGGTCTTCTTCACCGCCTCCGGCGGCGCCGCCGAGACCGACCCCGAGCCTGGCTGGATCGCCGTCGGCCGGATCGGCCACGACGGCAAGCGGCTCTCCTGGGAGTCCGCCAACGGCCGCCCGTTCACCTCCGTCACCACCGCCGTGCACGCGGCCGGCATCACCGTGCGGGCCACCGCCGAGCCCGACCTGCCCGGCACCCTGGTACAGGTGGCCCGGGACCTGCCGGAGGGCGTGGTGGTGGACGACGTCGCCGTGATCGCCTCGCACGCCGAGACCCCGGTGATCACCGCCCGTCCGGTGTTCCGCTTCGCCGGCGAGCGCCGCATCCCCGCCGCGGTCTTCCTGCCCACCGGCTACGACCGGGAGCGGGACGGCCTGCTGCCCGTCCTGATGGACCCCTACGGCGGCCCGCACGGCCAGCGCGTCGTCCAGGCGCACAACCCGCACCTCAACTCGCAGTGGTTCGCCGACCAGGGCTTCGCGGTCGTCGTCGCCGACGGCCGGGGCACCCCCGGGCGCGGGCCGGCCTGGGAGAAGTCGATCCACCACGACTTCGCCGGGGCCACCCTGGACGACCAGGTCGACGCGCTGCGGGCGCTCGCCGGGGAGTTCCCGCTCGACCTCGACCGGGTCGCCATCCGCGGCTGGTCCTACGGCGGCTACCTCGCCGCGCTCGCCGTGCTGCGCCGCCCGGACGTCTTCCACGCGGCGGTCGCGGGCGCGCCGGTCACCGACTGGCGGCTGTACGACACCCACTACACCGAGCGCTACCTGGGCCATCCGGCCGAGCACCCCGAGGTGTACGACGGCAACTCGCTGATCGGCTACGCGGCCGGGCTGGAGCGCCCGCTGATGATCATCCACGGCCTCGCGGACGACAACGTGGTGGCCGCGCACACCCTGCGGCTGTCCTCGGCGCTGCTCGCCGCCGGGCGCCCGCACACCGTGCTGCCGCTCTCCGGCGTCACCCACATGACGCCGCAGGAGGAGGTCGCGGAGAACCTGCTGCTGCTCCAGGTCGACTTCGTGAAGAAGTCGCTCGGCATCCGAGCCGCGGCGCGCTGAGGAGGGGGAGCGGGGCCGGATCAGGGTGCCCGGGCCCGCGGACGAGCGGTGCCGGGGCGTTCCCGTCCCGCTCCCCCTTGGCCGCGTGTACCCGCACGGGGTCGATCTGTCCGGCCTCGACGTGCGCTCCACGCTAGCGGGCGGGTCCGACAGCCGCAGGTCCGTGCGTCCGGCACGACGGATGCCATGCCGGACGCACGACGGCGGCCACTCCCGCCGCACCCGGGCCCGGCGGGACCCTGAGGTGGACCAGCACGGCACGGACGCCGGCAGGGACGAGGCGGCGCGGGCGCAGGTCGCCGACATCGAGAAGGCCGCCCGGCAGTCGCTGATCGACGCCTGGCCGGGCCTGGCTCCCGAGGAGGCGGGCGCGCCGGCCTGGGCGCTGCGCGAGGCGGTCACCGACGTCGTGCGGCACGGCGAGAGCGCCACGGTCTGCACGGTGCCGACCTCCTGAACGGCCGGTCCGGGGCTGGTCCGGGCGGAGGAACTCCGCGCCCCGCCCGCGACGGCGTGGCGCCGCCGATCCCGCCCGGGGGCAGCATGACGGGCATGCCGAAGCCTGTCGTGGCGGTGCTCGTCGTGCTGCTGCTCGCCCTGATCCCGTGCGCCGCCTTCACCGAGGCCGGCGGCCCCGCCACGGGGACCGCCCCTACCGGCGTTCGAACCGGGCCCGCCGGCTCACCCCGGTGAACCCCAGCCCCCGGAACAGGGCCGCGGACGCCGGGTTGTTCACGTTCACGTCCAGGAACACCTCCGCGTCCCCCGCCGCCCGCAACCGCGCCAGCGCCGCCGCCGCGAGCGCCCGGCCGAGCCCGCGCCGCCGCCAGGCGGGCACGGCCCCGAGCTGGACGAGGAACCCCTCGGCGCACACCACGAAGCCGACCGGCGCACCGGCGGCGTCCCGGGCGAGCAGCGAGGCGTCGGGCCGGAAGTCGTCCTCGACCAGCCAGCTCACCCACTGCTCCAGCGTCAGGCCGGGGTACCCCGGCCGGTCCGCGAACGACGCGCAGTACGCCTGGCAGAACGCCCCCCGGGTCTCCTCGCCCCACTCCTCCACCCGGATCCCGTCCGGCAGGGCGGCCTGTTCCGGCGGCACCTCGGGCCCCAGCCGGAACACGTCCTCGGCGAACACCTGCCGCAGCCCCCGCGCGTGGAACAGTTCCTCGGCGGCGGGCGTCAGCGCCTCCGTCTCCACCTGGACGACGGTCTCCGCCGCCGTCATCAGCCGGTCCAGCAGTTCCCCGCCGAGCCCCCGGCCCCGGAAGTCCGGGTCCACCGCCCCCACCAGCGACCAGCGGTGGGCGTAGGGGCGCGCCGCCCCGCAGGCCACCAGCCGGCCCTGCTCGTACGCCCCGATCCGGACGGTCCCCGGCCCGTCGTACCGCCGGTTGACGAAGGAGGGCTCGCCGGTCACCGGCAGCCCCCCGTCCGCCGCAAGGCACCGCCGCACCACCCCCAGGACCGCCCCCAGCTCGCTGTCCGGAAGCACTTCCCGCCACTCCACGCCCATCCCCGCCCGCCTCCCGCTCGGCTCCTTCCGGCATGCCATCTCGAAAGCCGGCCGGGCGCAAGCGGGTTGTCGGGGCGCGGAGCGGGGAGCCGGCCCGTCCGACCTCCTACTCCAGCGAGGCCCGCAGGGCGGCGGTGAACCAGGCGACGACGTCACGGAGGCTCTCCGGGCGGGGCCAGCCGTTGATGGTGGCCAGGAGGTGCCAGTAGCGCTCGGCGCGGGGGTCGTCGGCGGTCTCGACGCGTTCGAGGATCCAGGCCCGCAGCGCGGCGTCGTCGGGGCGGCCGAAGGTGTCGGCGTAGGCGGCGGTGAGCGAGTCGAGGACGGGCGCGGCGGCGGGGGAGCCGGGGGCGACGCCCTCGGCGAGGGCGGCGGTGACGGTGCCGCGGACGGTCTCGGAGAGGGCGGCGTGCAGGCCGGTGTCGTCCCCCGCGGCCCGTTCGGCGGCCTGGTGGACGGCCATCCGGCGGACCGCGGCGCGGAAGTCGTCGTCCTGCACGAGTTCGCCCAACTCCACCCAGGCGTCGATCTGTTCGACGGTCGGCTCGTCGGGCAGCTCCGGCATGGCGGCACGCATCATCGCGACGAACTCCGGGTTGGCGTCCAGGCCGCCGAAGGTGGCGTCGATGAAGTCGTGGACCAGGCGCCGACGTTCGGCGTCGGACAGTTTCGCGAGCTGGTGCATGCGTCTCGTCTCCTCGGTCGTGGGGCCGCGTTCGGCGATCGCCCGCAGCACCGTCCGGCGCAGCCGGAGCGTGCGGATCTGCACGTCCAGCGCGTCGGCGTGTGCGGCGGCCACCTCGCGCAGCGGGGCGGAACGGTCCAGCACCCGGCGGACCGTGGCCAGGTCGAGGCCCAGTTCCCGCAGGGTGCGGACCAGGTCGAGCCGGGCCAGGGCGTGCACGTCGAAGCGGCGGTAGCCGGCCGGCGTGCGGGTGGTGGGCGGGACGAGCCCGGTGTCGGCGTAGAAGCGGACGGCCTTCACCGTCAGCCCGGTGCGCCGGGCCAGCTCACCGATGGAATACAGCGTGGTGTGGAGCTCGTCGTCCCGCATGGCCCCAGCCTGTCGTCTCCCCCGGGGGGAGACTCAAGGGGCGCCGCGCGCGGGCCGCGCGGCCGTGGTGGCGGGGGCGCGCCGCAGGGCCGGGCGCCATGAGCGACGTTCGGAACGACCGGCCCTCCGTGCGGGTGCCGCTGGCGGAGGACCAGGGGATGGTCCGGGCGGCGCCGGCGGCGCTGCGCGAGCGGCGGCCGCAGACCAGGGGTGGTGATCGCGACGACCTTCGGCCGCCCCGGCTACCTGCGGCGGGCGATGGAGTCGGGCGCGGACGCCTTCCTGGTGAAGGACGCGCCGGGCGCCCGCACCTGTCCGAGGGGACGGTGGGCAACTACCCGTCGATGGCGATCCAGAAGACCGGGGCCCGCAACCGCACCGAGGCGGTCCGGATCGCCGCGAGAAGGGCCGGCTTCAGGGGCGGCCCTCAGTTCAGCCGGTGGCGGGCGGCCCGGGCCTCCTGGCGGACCTTGGCGGCGGTGTCCGGGTCGAAGGCGTCCAGGATCTCCGCGTACTCGTCCATCTCGCCCGCCCCGCCCAGGAAGTCTCCGGTGCGCACCAGCAGTTCGGCGCGTTCGAGGCGGAGCTGGGCGGGGTGGCGGGGGAGCAGCAGGGCGAGTTCGGTGGCCCACAGCTGGGTGCGGGCGTGCTCCGGACGGTCGGCGGCCCAGGCCCGGATGTTGCCGAGCACCCGCAGCACGACGTCCAGCGGCTGGGCGGGCGTGAGCAGCTCGGGGGCGAACTCGTGCCCGCCGGCGCGCACCAGCCGGGCCACGTCCTCGAGGTCGAGCAGCCGGCCGCCGTGGAACGGGTCGGCCAGGACGTACTCCTCGCCGCCGGCGGGCCCGCCGACCGCGACGATGAAGTGGCCGGGCAGCGCGATGCCGTGCACGGTGAGCCCGGCCCGCCGGGCGACGGCCGACCAGACCAGGGCGAGCATGATCGGCAGCCCGCGCCGGCGGCGCAGCACGTCGGGCAGCAGCGAGGACTCCAGCCGCCGGTAGTCGGACTGCCGCCCGTGGAACCGCTCGCGCCCGCCGAGGACGGCGGCCAGCAGCGCCGCGGTCTCCTCGGGCCCGGCCGGGGCCCGCTCGGCGACGGCGAGCCGGACGGCGGCCGCGTGCCGCTCCAGGGCCGCCGAGCAGGCGGCGAGCAGGGCGTCGACGGAGGGCGGGCCCTGGAGGTCCTCCGGATCCCCCGGGTCGGGGGCGGGGGTGTGCTCGGCGGCAGCGAGCAGGCAGAGCAGCACCGGATCGGGGTGCTCGGCCCGGGCCTCGGTCCGGAAGCGTGCTCTGCTCTGCTCGGTCACGGCGGTGGCGGCGGCTTTCGTAGGGCGGACGGACAGGCGGTTCCGGGGCGGACGGTTCCGGGGCGTCCTACCCCTGCGGCAGGAGCGCGTAGTGGTAAGTGTGACTGGTCGTGAAGCCCAGGCGGTCGTAGAGCGCGATCGCCCCGGCGTTCTCCGCCTCCACCTGCAGGTAGCCGCCGCTCGCGCCCTCCTCGGCGGCCCGGGCGGCGAGCACCGCCATCACCGCGGTGGCCAGGCCGCGGCGGCGGGCCCACGGAGCCACCTCGATGGCGCCGAAGCAGGCCCACGGTCCGTCGACGACGCAGCGGCCGGCGGCCAGCACGGGCGGGGTGCCGTCGCCCTCGGTCCGGCAGCCGTCGGTGTCGTGCACGGTCGCGAACCAGACCGAGGGGCCGCCGTGGATCACCGTGCGGGCGGCCCGCTCCACGGCCGGGTCGTCGGTCACCCGGCGGTAGAGCGACATCCAGTCGGCGGAGGCGGTCCGCGCCAGCCGCACCCGGTCGCGCCCGGCCCGGTCGCCGAGCCGGCTGAGCGGTGCCAGCTCGGCCACCCGGACCAGGGTCGGCGAGTACGCCGCGCCCAGCCTGTCCAGCTCGGCGCGCAGCGGCTCGGGCGAGCCGGGGGTGCTGACCTCCACCCAGGCCGGCAGCCCGCGCGCCGCGTACCACCCGCGCGCGGTGGTGAGCGCCTCGTCCAGGGGCACTCCGGGGTCGCCGAGCGCCTGTACGGAGTTGGCGCGCCGGGTGAACCCGGAGGAGGCGCGCAGCGTCCAGGCGCCCAGCGGCTCCTGCTCGACGGCGGGCCAGCCGCGGGCGGCGATCCGCTGGAGCTCGGCCGGGCCGGCGGCCGGCAGCGGTGCGCGCCGGGCCGGGAAGAGCGGCACGGCCTTGCCCGCGACCAGCAGCTTCTCGTCGAAGGAGACCGGATCGCCGGCCCGCGGCACCACGGTGAGTCCGGATCCGTCCCAGGATGCGAGCACCCCGATCACATCGCGGAACACTGGCCGGTTGTCGTCGGCGAACCCGGCGAGCCGCCGCACGGAGACCCTGCGGCCCACGTCGGAGCGATCTATCCGGACCTCCGGACGGTCCTGAACCGGCCCTTCGGCGGTCATCTGGGCACCTCCTGTGCATTTGCGGTCTCCGACCCGCGATACTAGGGGCGGGCATCGACGACGCCGCGCTCACCCGCGCACGCGAGAAAACAGAATGGGCCGCCGAGCCCTTCCGAGGAGGAACGACAGCGTGACCTACGTCATCGCGCAGCCTTGTGTCGACGTCAAGGACAAGGCGTGCATCGAAGAGTGCCCGGTTGACTGCATCTACGAGGGCGAGCGATCGCTCTACATCCACCCGGATGAGTGTGTCGACTGTGGCGCTTGTGAGCCGGTCTGCCCGGTCGAGGCGATCTTCTACGAGGACGACACGCCGGAGGAGTGGAAGGACTACTACAAGGCGAACGTCGAGTTCTTCGACGACCTCGGCTCGCCCGGCGGTGCCTCGAAGCTCGGCCTGATCGAGCGCGACCACCCGTTCATCGCCGCTCTGCCGCCGCAGAACGCCGACCACTGACGACTGGTGGCAACTGAGCTGTGAGTACCAAGAACAGCACGCACGCGCCGTTCCCGGGTCACCCGGGGGCGGCGCGCCGCGTTTCCGACCTGCTGCCGGTCTTCCCCTGGGACAAGCTGGAGCCGTACAAGGCGACCGCGCTGGCCCACCCCGGCGGGCTCTGCGACTTCTCCGTCGGCACGCCGGTCGACCCGGTGCCCGAGGTGATCCAGAAGGCGCTCGCCGCGGCCACCGACACGCCCGGCTACCCGACCGTCTGGGGCCCGCTGGAGCTGCGCGAGGCGATCGCCGGCTGGCTGCACCGCCGGCTCGGGGCCGAGATCGGCCCGCAGGCCGTCCTGCCGACGGTCGGCTCCAAGGAGCTGGTCGCCTGGCTGCCGACCCAGCTGGGCCTCGGCCCCGGCGACCAGGTCGCCTATCCGCGGCTGGCCTACCCGACGTACGAGGTGGGCGCGCGGCTGTGCGGCGCCGAGCCGGTCGAGTACGACTCGGTGGACGAGCTGGACGGCTCCCGGGTGCGCCTGCTGTGGGTCAACTCGCCGTCCAACCCGACCGGGCGGGTGCTCGGCGCGGACGAGCTGCGCCGCACGGTGGCGTGGGCGCGCGAGCACCGGGTGCTGCTGGTCAGCGACGAGTGCTACCTGGAGCTCGGCTGGGAGGCCGAGCCGGTCTCGGTGCTGCACCCCGGGGTGTGCGGCGAGGGCGGCCACGAGGGCCTGCTCGCGGTGCACTCGCTGTCCAAGCGCTCCAACCTGGCCGGCTACCGCGCGTCCTTCGTGGCGGGCGACCCGGTGGTGGTCAGGGAGCTGCTGGAGGTGCGCAAGCACGGCGGCATGATCGTGCCGGCCCCGGTGCAGGCGGCGACGGCGGCCGCGCTCGGGGACGACGCGCACGTGGCCGAGCAGCGGGAGCGGTACGCGGCCCGGCGGGCGGCGCTGCGCGGGGCGCTGGAGGCCTACGGCTTCCGGATCGAGCACTCCGAGGCCAGCCTCTACCTGTGGGCGACCCAGGACCGGCCGTGCTGGGAGACGGTGGCCGAGCTCGCCGGCCTGGGCATCCTGGTCGCGCCGGGGGACTTCTACGGTCCGGCGGGCGGCCGGTTCGTGCGGGTCGCGTTCACCGCGACCGACGAGCGGGTCGCGGCGGCCGTGGAGCGGCTGCGCGCGGCGGCCGCCGCCCGGTAGTCCGCGGGCGCACGAGCGCGCGAGGGGCCGGTGTCCGGATTTCCGGACACCGGCCCCTCGCCGTGGTGCGGGTGGGCTCAGCCGATCGGCAGGCCGTTGAGGGAGCCGCCGTTGACGCCGCCCAGCAGGCCGCTCAGCGGGCCGAGCGCGCTCGTGAGGCCGGACAGGCCGTTCAGCGGGCTGTTCGGTCCGAGGTCGGCGCCGCCGAGGCGGTTGGCCGACCCGTGCTCGGCGAGGCCGAGCACGTCGGCGCCGGGCAGGCCGGCCGGCAGCGCCCGGGTGACCGAGCCGAGCGGCAGCGCGTCGGTGACCGTGGAGGTGCTGGGGATGGCCTGGGCGACCCCGCTGGCACCCGGCACGGCGTTGGTGATCGCGCCGGTCTCGGCGAGCCCGCCGACCGGGCTGAGGCCGGCGTGCGCGCTGCGCTGCGGGGCGGCACTGTGCCCGGTGACGGCCTCGCCGAGCTTGCCGGCCAGGGCCCGGGCGACCTTCGGGGTCACGCCGGCGAGCTGGCCGGTGGTGGCGGCGGTCTGGTCGACCGGCGCGGTCAGCGAGCTGGCCTTCTCGTTCGCCTCGGGGAGCTGCTGGGCGACGATGCTGCCGGTCGCGTCGGCGGCGGCGGGCACGCCCGCGGCGACGGTGGCGGCACCGGTGTCGCCGGCCGCCTGGCCCAGCTGGTGGGTGGTGTGCTGCAGGGTGGATCCCGCGTCGGTGTTGGTCAGCTGGCCGAGCGGGGCGGCGAGGTCGCCCTTGGGCAGCAGGGCGTCTGCGGCGGACGCGGAGCCGGCCGCGACCAGCGGGGTCGCGCCGGCCGCCACGAGCAGCGCGGCCTGGGCGATCCGGCGCGTGAGGGGGTGAGACATGGGGCTCCTCGGAGGGGTCTGGGTCCGTCCCGTCCGCCGGGCGGACGACACTGTTACCGCTTGAGAAGCCAGAAGGTTGCGGGCCGTGCAAGGAAAGCGTCGGGCCGATCGTCGGATGGTCGGACGCATCGGGCACCGCGCCGGGCATCCGGCCGGGGGCGCGGGCCCGTGACGGGCCAAGGGGAGTGACGGTTCTGCGCCCCGCCCGCCCGGGCCGGACCGCCGTCCACCGGGGTTGACGCGAATCACCCGGGTGGCGGCAACCCGGACACCAGTGCGTCAACGGCCCCGGCGCACCGGTTTCAGCCCTTGGCGGGGGCGGCCAGCGAGACCAGCACCAGCTTGGCCGACGTGCCGGTCGGCTGCGGCTTCCAGCCGTCCTCGGACTTCGCCTTCCGCCAGATCCTCCCGTCGTACGCGACCGTCTCGATGCCCAGCTTCTGGGCCTGCGTCACCGCCCAGTGCGCCACCGCCCAGCCGTTCTGCCGCTCGGCGTCCGGGCCGGAGTCGGTGGACGCGGTCGGGTCCGGGGTCAGCGAGACGGCGTTCTCCGCGCCCTTGATCGTGGAGGTGTAGCCGGTGGCCGGGGTCACCGTGCGGCCGAACTCGCGGCGCACCCGGTCGCTCAGCACCTGGGCCCGGTCCGGGCGGGCCGCCGTCGCGGCACCGGTGGCGGGCGCGGCCCCGGCCGGGGCGGCCGGCGAGGCGCTCTCCTCGTCGGTGTCCGGCTCGGCGAAGTCGTGCACCACGCAGTTCAGCGAGGCCGCCTCGCGGCCGGTCAGCGCGGAGGCCAGCAGGGTCGCCTTGGTCTCGTGCTTGGCGTAGGCCTGCGGGTAACCGCTCTTCTGCACCTGCTGGGCGGCGTCGGTCAGCGGCAGCCGGGTGTAGCCGGGCACCTTGACCAGGCCGTCCAGGAACTTGTTGGTCGCGTAGACCGGGTCCATGATCTGCTGCACGGTGCCCCAGCCCTGCGAGGGCCGCTGCTGGAACAGGCCCACCGAGTCCCGGTCGCCGCCGGTCAGGTTGCGGATCTTGGACTCCTGCATCGCGGTGGCCAGCGAGATGGTCACCGCCCGGTCCGGCAGGCCGCGGGAGTGCGCGACGGCGGAGATGGTCGCCGCGTTGGCCGCCTGCGGCAGCTCCAGGGTGCCCTCGCCGGCCGGCGTCTTCACCGAGCAGCCCTCGGGGGTCAGCAGCTTGGTGTCGCGCAGCCAGAACAGCGCCACCGCGACCACCGCCAGCACCAGCAGCCCGACCAGCACGACCCTCAGCGGCCCGCGGCGCCGCCGTGGCGCCGCGCCCCCGCCACCGTCGCCGCCCTCTCGCTCCGCCACCGCCGCCCCTCTCACCGAGCACGTCCGAACCGACACCGTACCCACTCGGACGGATGTGCGGTGACAGCCGGTTGCCGTTCGGACTGTCACAGCCGTGCGACATCCCGCGGCCCGGGCGGGACTAGGCTGGGCAACCATGAGCAGCCCGAAGACGCCCCTGGACCTCACCCTCGACGGCGGCGCGCTGACCGCCCAGCTGGTCGACTTCCCCTCCGTCAGCGGCGACGAGCAGGCGCTCGCCGACGCCATCGAGGCCGCCCTGCGGGCCTACCCGCACCTGACCGTCGACCGGTACGGCAACAACGTGGTCGCCCGCACCGGCCTCGGCCGCGCCGAGCGCGTCGTGCTGGCCGGCCACATCGACACCGTGCCGATCGCCGACAACGTGCCCTCCTGGGTCGAGGGCGACCTGCTCCACGGCTGCGGCACCTCGGACATGAAGTCCGGCGTCGCCGTCCAGCTGCGGCTCGCGGCCACCCTGCCCGAGCCCAACCGGGACCTCACCTTCGTCTTCTACGACTGCGAGGAGGTGGAGGCCCACCGCAACGGCCTCGGCCACCTCGCCCAGGCCCACCCCGACTGGCTGGCCGCCGACTTCGCGGTGCTCATGGAGCCCAGCGGGGCGGTCGTCGAGGGCGGCTGCCAGGGCACCCTGCGCGCGCAGGTCCGGCTCGGCGGCGTCCGCGCCCACTCGGCCCGCGGCTGGCTCGGCGACAACGCCATCCACAAGGCCGGCGAGGTGCTGCGCCGGCTCTCCGAGTACCGGGCGCGCCGGGTCGAGATCGACGGCCTGGAGTACCGCGAAGGCCTCAACGCGGTGCGCATCGACGGCGGCGTGGCCGGCAACGTCATCCCCGACGAGTGCGTGGTGACGGTCAACTTCCGCTTCGCGCCGGACCGCGACGAGGCCGACGCCGAGAAGCACGTGCGGGAGGTCTTCGACGGCTTCGAGGTCACCGTCACCGACTTCGCCCCGGGCGCGCTGCCCGGCCTGAACCAGCCCGCCGCCCAGGCGTTCCTCGCCGCGACCGGCGGCACCGCCCGCGCCAAGTTCGGCTGGACGGACGTGGCCCGGTTCAGCGCGCTCGGCGTCCCGGCGGTCAACTACGGCCCGGGCGACCCCAACATGGCGCACAAGCGGGACGAGCACTGCTCGCTGAGCGCCATCGCCGCGACCGAGGAGCGGCTGCGCGCCTGGCTGACCGCCTGAGCGGGCCGTCCGGCCGGATACCGGAGGCCATCTTCCGGTTGCCCAACCGACCTTCCACCGTTGCCTGAAAAAGGGGAGGGGCGGGCGTAGGGTTTCGTCATGACAGGCACTGGAGACGAGAAGCGTTACGGGCACGGCCCCGAGCAGGTGGGCGAGCCGCACCCGAAGAAGGCGTGGCCCGAGAAGCAGAAGGGCCCGGTGCTGGTGCGCCGGGACCAGGTCGGCGAGAGCACCACGGACCAGCGCCTGCTGGACACCACCGGTCCCACCGACTGGCTGCACACCGACCCGTGGCGGGTGCTGCGGATCACCTCCGAGTTCGTCGAGGGCTTCGGCGCGCTCGCCGAACTCCCGCCCGCGGTCAGCGTCTTCGGCTCCGCCCGGACCCTGGTCGACTCGCCCGAGTACGCGGCGGGCGTGGCGATCGGCCGGGCGCTGGCGGAGGCCGGCTACGCGGTGATCACCGGCGGCGGCCCGGGCGCGATGGAGGCGGCCAACCGCGGCGCCTCGGACGCCGGCGGGCTCAGCGTCGGGCTCGGCATCGAGCTGCCCTTCGAGCAGGGGCTCAACGAGTTCGTCGACCTCGGGCTGAACTTCCGTTACTTCTTCGTCCGCAAGACGATGTTCGTGAAGTACGCGCAGGGCTTCGTCGTCCTGCCCGGCGGCCTCGGCACGCTGGACGAGCTGTTCGAGGCGCTCACCCTGGTGCAGACGAAGAAGGTCACCCGCTTCCCGGTGATCCTCTTCGGCAGCGCCTACTGGGGAGGGCTGGTCGACTGGCTGCGGAACACCCTGGTCGCGCAGGGCAAGGCGGCCCCGCACGACCTGGAGCTGTTCCACGTCACGGACGAGATCGACGAGGTCATGAAGATCCTCGCCGACGCCCGCCGTCCGGTGACCGAGATCTAGCGCGAGCGCCCCGGAGGCGGGCCGAGCGCCGTCGAGCGGGGCTCAGGCCAGTCCCCGGCGGGCGACCGCCGGGGGGCGGGTGCCGCGGATCGAGGCGACCATGTCCAGCACCTGCCGGGTCTCCGCCACCTGGTGCACCCGGTACACCTGGGCGCCCAGCCAGGCGGAGACCGCCGTGGTCGCCAGCGTGCCGAGCAGCCGCTCGTCCACCGGCTTGTCGAGCGTCTCGCCGACGAAGTCCTTGTTGGACAGCGACACCAGCACCGGGAACCCGGTCGCGGTCATCTCCGGCAGCCGCCGGGTCGCCTCCAGCGAGTGCCGGGTGTTCTTCCCGAAGTCGTGCCCCGGGTCGATGATCACCGCGTCCCGCCGCACGCCCAGCCCCACCGCCCGCTCGGCCAGTCCGACGGTCACCCGCAGGATGTCCGCCATCACGTCCTCGTAGCCGACCCGGTGCGGCCGGGTGCGCGGCTCGGCGCCGCCCGCGTGGGTGCAGACCAGCCCGGCGCCGTGGCGGGCGGCCACCTCGGCCAGCTTCGGGTCCACCCCGCCCCAGGCGTCGTTCAGCAGGTCCGCGCCCACCTCGCAGACCGCCTCGCCGACCTCGTGCCGCCAGGTGTCGACGCTGATCACGGCCTCGGGGTGGCGCTCGCGCAGCTGCGCCACGAACGGCACGGTGCGCCGCAGCTCCTCCTCGACGCTCACCTCGTCGCCCGGGCCGGCCTTCACGCCGCCGATGTCCAGGATCGCGGCGCCCTCGGCCATCGCGCGGTCGGCCGCGGCGAACGCGGCCTCGTCGGCGAAGGTCGCGCCCTTGTCGAAGAACGAGTCCGGCGTCCGGTTGACGATCGCCATGATCACCAGCTCGTCGTCACCGAATTCCCGTGGTCCCAGGCGCAGTGCCACCGATGTCTCCTCCACAGCTGCTGCGAGTGCGATGATGGCCCCCGGCCCATCGGGACCATGATCCCACTCCAGTCGGGGCCGGCCGGAAAATCGGGAGGACCGCTCGTGTTCTGGGTGATCGTGGTGGCCATGGCCGTGGTGGTCGGCGGTGCCGCGCTGGTGGCACTGGGCGGCGGCGGTTCGCTCCCGGAGGCCGTGCAGGACCGCATCTCCGCCCGGCTGCCGCAGGACCGTCCGCTGGGCCAGGGCGACGTCGAGGCGCTGCGCCTGCCGATGGCCGTGCGCGGCTACCGGATGGACGAGGTGGACGACGTCCTCGACCGGCTGGGCGCCGAACTCGCCCACCGCGACGCCCGGATCGCCGAGCTGGAGGCGCTGGCCGCGGTGCGCGGCGCCGTCGAGGCCGGCGAGGGCCCGGAGCACGGCGCCGAGCCGCTGCCCGGCCTGGAGGAGTTCGCCCGGGTCGTCGAGCCCGCCGTCGCGCTCACCAAGACCCCCGCGGCCCCGGGCCCGGAGGACGCCGGGCCCGAGGGGCGGAAGTGAGCGCCGAACCCGGCGGTGCCGTCCTCGGCGCGGACGGGCTGCGCCGCTGCGGCTGGGGCGACTCGGCGGACGACTACCGCGTCTACCACGACACCGAGTGGGGACGCCCGGTGCACGGCGACGACGCGCTGTTCGAACGGGTCTGCCTGGAGGCCTTCCAGTCCGGCCTGTCCTGGATCACCATCCTGCGCCGCCGCGAGGGGTTCCGGGCGGCCTTCGCCGGCTTCAGGATCGCCGAGGTGGCCGGGTTCGGCGAGGACGACGTCGAGCGGCTGCTCGCCGACACCGGCATCATCCGCAACCGGGCCAAGATCGAGGCGGCGATCGCCAACGCCCGGGTCGCCCGCGACCTCGACGGCGGACTGGACGCGCTGATCTGGCAGTTCGCCGGGGACCCGGACCGGCCGGCGCCCCGCACGCTCGGCGAGGTGCCGGCCGTCACGCCCGAGTCGACGGCGCTGGCCAAGGCCCTGAAGAAGGCCGGCTTCCGGTTCGTCGGCCCGACCACCGCCTACGCGCTGATGCAGGCCTGCGGCCTGGTCGACGACCACCTGGCCGACTGCCACGCGAGGGTCGCCCCCGGGCGGTGATCCTGCGGGGCCCTACCGCCCGAGGTACTTCGGCTTCTCCTTCGCGATGAAGGCGCGGACCGCGATCCGGTGGTCCTCGCTCTCGCCGGCCAGCGTCTGCAGCTCGTCCTCCTTGTCGAGCAGCTCGCTCAGCGAGTGCGAGGCGCCGTACGCCAGCGACTCCTTGATCGCGCCGTAGGCCACCGTCGGGCCCTCGGCCAGCTCCTTGGCGAACACCCGGGCGGCGGCGGCCAGTTCGGCGGCCGGCACGACCTTGGTGGCCAGGCCCAGCTCCATCGCCTCGGCCGCCTTCACGGTGCGCGGCAGCATCAGCAGCTCGGTCGCCCTGGCGTGCCCGACCAGCCGCGGCAGCGTCCAGGACGCCCCGGAGTCGGCGGTCAGCGCGATCCCGGCGAACGCGGTGTTGAAGCCGGCGGTGTCCGCGAGGATCCGGAAGTCGCAGGCGAAGGCCAGCGAGGCGCCCGCGCCGGCCGCCACCCCGCCGACCGCCGCCACCGTCGGCTTGCGCATCCCGGCCAGCGCCCGCAGCAGCGGGTTGTAGTGCTCGGCGACGGTCTTCAGCGCGCCCTCGCCGGTCTCCTCGGCCCGCTTCAGCAGGCCCAGGTGCTCCTTGAGGTCCTGCCCGACGCAGAACGCCCGGTCGCCCGCGCCGGTCAGCAGCACCGCCCGCACCGCCGGGTCCTCGGCGGCGGCGGTCACGGTGTCGCGCAGCGCCACCTTGGTCGCCACGTCCAGCGCGTTCATCGCCTCGGGACGGTTGACGGTGATGACGGCCAGGCCGCCGTCCAGCTCGTACAGCACGGAATCGGACATGGGCGAGGGCTCCCTTGATCGTGATCGGCTCTGATCGTCGCTGCCAGGATGCCGGAGTGCCCGGCCGCCTGGGGAGTGTGAGGTATCGCACCTTTCGGTGCCGTGCGGACCGCCACCGTGCCGGGGCTTATGCCGGAAAATGTGCGGGATTGAGGTGGTCCGGACGAGGTTGCACCGAGAGTGATGTTGGTCATCAGGCCGTGGCATGCGGGATAATGGCTTCCGATCAATGCGTTCGATACCGGCGGTGGACGGACTGCCGGTGCGTAGCTGAGCGGTTGCAGGAAGGGGAACGAGCATGGCGGCCATGAAGCCGCGGACGGGTGACGGCCCGCTCGAAGTCACCAAAGAGGGGCGGGGCATCATCATGCGCGTTCCGCTCGAAGGCGGCGGACGCCTCGTGGTGGAGCTCACGCCTGACGAGGCCGACGCCCTCGGCGAGGCCCTGAAGAAGGCCTGCGGCTGACCGCAGCAGGTGCTCGCCATCTCCTGGAGATGTGCTGCCGGGCCCGGGTACGACCATCGCGTCGGCCCGGGCCCCGTACTTTTCCCGGAACCCGCTAGCGCTTCACGGCGCAGAGCAGTCCGTCCGAGACCGGCAGCAGCGCGGGCAGCAGCGCCTCGCTCTCCCGGACGGCCTGGACCAGGTCCCGGACCGACTGCGTCTGCGGGTCCTGCAGTTCCGGCTCGGCCAGCCGGCCCTCCTGGAAGACGCCCTCGAAGCAGACCATCCCGCCCGTCCGCAGCAGCCGCAGCGACTCCGCCAGGTACTCCCGGGACTCCGCCGGGTCGCCGTCGCAGAACACCAGGTCGTACTGGCCGTCCGCGAGCCGCGGCAGCACCTCCAGCGCCCGGCCCGGTATGAACCGCGAGCGGTTGGCCGCGAATCCGGCCGCCTGGTAGGCCTCCTTGGCCAACTGCTGGCGCACCGGCTCGGAGTCGACGGTGGTCAGCACCCCGTCCGGCCGCATCCCGCGCAGCAGATAGACCCCGGAGACGCCCGTCCCGGTGCCGATCTCGGCCACCGCCTTGGCGTCCAGCGCGGCGGCCAGCAGCCGCAGGCAGGCGCCGCCGCTCGGCCCGATCGCCCGGATCCCGGTCCGCGCCGACTGCGCCCGGGCGTAGGTCAACACCGCGTCCTCGCCGACGTAGGTGTCGGCGAGAGCCGCGCGGGTGGGCCCGAACTCGCTGATGGCTGCCTCTTTCGGAGCCCCGGGTGACGGCCCGGCGCCGAGCGGATGTCGATATTTCCTGCCACAGATTACTGGCCGGACGGGAACCGCGTACGGCGGCGGGCCGTTGGTGGAGCAGGGACCGGGGGAACGGGACGTCCCGGACACCCTCCGGGCCCGTCATCCGGGCCGGCCGGTCCCGGACGCTTCTTATCCGGGCTTGACGGGCGAGGTGGATATGGTGGTGGCCCTGCTGGGCAGAAGAGCCGACCGAGGAGGTGTGGCCGAGGGCGACGTCCCCGTGCGGCGGCACTCCCGCGGCACCGCGTCGACCCGTACGCCGAAGCCCGTGATGAACCAGCCTGCGCACTCCACCCTGGACCAGCCGGCCCCCGCGCACGAGGCGCCGGCCGCCGGTACCGCCGAGGCCCCCGCCCTCGCGACCTTCGCCGAGGGCCCCGACGCGCAGACCTGGACTCCGCCCACCTGGGAGGAGATCGTCGAGGCCCACAGTGCCCGCGTCTACCGCCTCGCCTACCGCCTGACGGGCAACCAGCACGACGCCGAGGACCTCACCCAGGAGGTCTTCGTCCGGGTGTTCCGGTCGCTGTCCACCTACACCCCCGGCACGTTCGAGGGCTGGCTGCACCGGATCACCACCAACCTGTTCCTGGACATGGTCCGCCGCCGCCAGCGCATCCGCTTCGACGCGCTCGGCGAGGACGCGGCCGAGCGCCTGGCCTCCCGCGAGCCCAGCCCGGCCCAGCACTTCAGCGACACCCACTTCGACGCCGACGTCCAGCACGCCCTGGACACCCTGGCGCCCGAGTTCCGTGCCGCCGTCGTCCTGTGCGACATCGAGGGCCTCTCCTACGAGGAGATCGCGGCCACGCTCGGCGTCAAGCTCGGCACCGTCCGCAGCCGCATCCACCGCGGCCGCTCGCACCTGCGCGCCGCGCTCAAGCACCGTGCCCCCGGCTCGGCCCCCGGCCGTGAGCGCCGCGGCGGCGGGGCCGAGGAGCAGCCGGTGCCGGTCGGCGCGGCGGTCGCACCGGGCGGGCGCGGACGGAGGCGATCGTGAGCGGAACCGGCCGATCGGGGGCGGGCCACCCGCAGACACCCGGCCGCACCGCCGCCCGCCGCGGCGGCTGGCCCGCGCTGGGCCGCCGGGGCCAGGACGGCCCCGGAGCACCCGACGCGGCGCCCCCGGCGCCCCCGGCCGAGCCGGCGCTGCGCGCCGTCGCCGTGCGGGCCGTGGAGCCCGTCGCCGAGGAGCACCACCTCGGGGAGCGGCTGTCCGCCTTCCTCGACGGCGAACTCGGCCACGACTCGCGCGAGCGCGTCCAGGCCCACCTGGCGACCTGTCCCCAGTGCCTCGCCGAGGCCGACGAGGGCCGCGCCGTCAAGCACCTGCTGACCCGCACCGGCACCCCCGGCCCGTCCTCCGCGCTGATGGCCCGGCTGATGGCCGTCGGCGCGCTCCCGGAGGACGAGCGGCAGCCGCGTGCCGACCACCCGCACCGGGACGACGACGACCTGCCCGGCGGCGGTGCCGCTGCCGCCGGCACGCTCGGCGGCAGCCGGCTGGACGGCGGATCGTTCGGCCGCGGCGCCGGGGCCTCCTTCGGCGCGGGCGCGCTCGGCGCCGACGCGCCGGTGCCCGGCGTCGACCCCCGCGCCTTCGGCCGCGGCTCGGTGCTGCGCCCGCTGATCGGTCGGCGCTCGCTGCGCCCGGACGTCCCGGTCCAGCCGCTGGCGGCGGCCGCGGCCGCCCCGGTGGTCCGGCCGGCCCCGCCGCGCGGGCGGCGCTTCGTCTTCGCCGCGGCCGGCGCCTTCTCGGTCGCCGCGGTCACGCTCGGCGGCGTCGGCACCATCGCCGGCCCGGGCGACGACCAGCACGGCACCACGGTCAGCCCGCCCGGTGGCGGCGGGCGGGGCGGGATGCTCCCGATGAACGCCCAGGTGCCGGCGGTGGACCTGCCGGTGCGCCCGGTGGCGGTCACCCGCGGCGCGACGCCGTCGCACGACCTGCCGGAGCGCTCGCCGAGCTCCGGTGTCGCCGGTCTGCACCACGAGAACAGATAGGCCCCACCGGCCCCACCGGTCCCGTCCGACCCTGATCATCGGCGGGTCTTCACCACGGCTTCATCACACCGGGGGTCATGGATCGGCCGACGGCCATTACGCTGTGAGGAGCGTTTGTCCGATCCGATCGCGAGCTTAGGGAGCTTTGGTGTTCAGCGACGTGGGCACACTGGAGATCCTGACCCTGGTCATCATGGCCATCGTGATCTTCGGTCCGGACAAGCTGCCGAAGCTGATCCAGGACACCATGGGCTTCATCCGGAAGGTCCGTTCCTTCGCGGACACCGCGAAGGAGGACATCCGCAGCGAGCTGGGTCCGGATTTCCAGGACTTCGAGTTCGAGGACCTCAACCCGAAGACCTTCGTGCGCAAGCAGCTGATGGGCGGCGACGAGGACCCGCTGGGCCTCAAGGAGATGCGGGACACCCTCGACATCCGCTCGGTCCTGGACGACAAGCCCGCCGCCGCGGTGAACGGCACCGGCCGCGCGGGCAGCGTCTCCTTCGACAAGTCCGCCGCCCCGGCCCCCGCGGCCGCCTCGGCGGGCGCCCCGCTCGCCCCCGGGGAGCGTCCTCCGTTCGACCCCGACGCGACGTGATCACGGCGTGACCGCGGTGTGATTCCGTGACACCACCGCCCCGCGAGCCGCACGGCTGAGCGGGGCGCTGGTGCGTGCGCCGCTATTGTGCTGATTGTTCCCGCTGTGCCGTCTGTCACTTTCCGGTCCCCTCCGGACCGAAGGCGGTCGGCAGGAGCGCCGCGGTACGCCACGATGGGAGCGCGCCACGGCAGGCACACGTCGTTGAGGAGGCCCGGGGATGGACGCGAGGAGTCAGGCGGCGGGGACGGCCACGGCCGGCGGACCCGTGGTCGGCGGACAGGCCGGCCCGGCGGACCCGCTGGTGCCGTACCTGTCCGCGGACTTCCCCTGGTACGGCCTGGACGAGGGCTGGAGCGGCCGCCGCTTCCTGCTGCCGAGCGGCTTCGGCGGCCCGCGGGCCGGCACCCACGGCACCGTGGACTACGGCAGCCTCGGCCACGGCGAGGAGCCGGCCCGCCAGTACGAGCCGCGCGACGTGCGGAAGTTCGCCGTCGTGGTCACCGTCGCCCGGCGGGAGAGCCGCCGCAGCGCCGACAACACCGGCACCCTGGAGGCGACGTCCGCCTCCTCCGCCGCCTGGCTGGCGGGCTCCGGCCTGCTCGCCGCCACCTGGCCGGGCCAGCTGGACCGCGCGCGGCGCCAGGACTGGCTGGACCAGCAGTCCACCCTCGCCTGGGACCTCGCCGACGACCTGGAGGGCCCCGGCTGGTCCACCCTCAGCCTCCCGGTGAACGGGCTGCCGCAGCCGTTCCGCTACCGCGAGTCCGAGTACGGCTGGGTGCTCGCGGGCGAGGCCCCCGGCGTCCTGCTCGGCGCCTACGGCCGCGGCGTCAGCGCCTACGGCGCCGGCTTCGCCTCCGTCCCCGACCTGGCCGCCTACACCCGCCGCTGACCCCGTGGACGCCCGCAGGGGCCCGCCGGATCCTCTCCGGCGGGCCCCTGCGGGCGTCTTCTCGCGCGGGGTCAGAACTTGTTCTTCGGGGTGAGGCCGAGGGAGAGGCCGGACAGGCCGCGCTGGCGGCCGCCGAGCTTGCCGGCGACGGCGCGCAGGGCGGCGCCGGCGGGGGAGTCGGGGGCGGCCAGGACGACCGGGCGGCCGTCGTCGCCGCCCTCGCGCAGGCGGACGTCGATCGGGATGGAGCCGAGCACCGGAACGGTGGCGCCGACGGTGCGGGTGAGCGCGTCCGCGACGGTCTGGCCGCCGCCGGTGCCGAAGACGTCGATCATCTCGTCGCAGTGCGGGCACGGCATGCCGGACATGTTCTCGATCACGCCGACGATCTTCTGGTGGGTCTGCACCGCGATGGTGCCGGCCCGCTCGGCGACCTCGGCGGCGGCCATCTGCGGGGTGGTGACGATGAGGATCTCCGCGTTGGGGACCAGCTGGGCCACCGAGATGGCGATGTCGCCGGTGCCGGGCGGCAGGTCCAGCAGCAGGACGTCCAGGTCGCCCCAGTACACGTCGGCCAGGAACTGCTGCAGCGCGCGGTGCAGCATCGGGCCGCGCCAGACCACCGGGGCGTTGCCCGGGGTGAACATGCCGATCGAGATGACCTTCACGCCGTTCGCCTGCGGAGGCATGATCATGTCCTGGACCTGGGTGGGCCGGCCCTCGACGCCCAGCATGCGGGGCACGCTGTGGCCGTAGATGTCGGCGTCCACCACGGCGACCTTGAGGCCGTCCGCGGCCATCGCCGCCGCCAGGTTGACGGTCACCGAGGACTTGCCGACGCCGCCCTTGCCGGAGGCGACCGCGTAGACGCGGGTCAGCGTGCCGGGCTTGGCGAACGGGATCTCCCGCTCGGGGGCGCCGCCGCGCAGCAGCTGGGAGAGCTCCTTGCGCTGCTCGTCGCTCATCACGTCGAGTTCGACCTCGACGCCGCTCACGCCGGGGACGCGGCCGACGGCCTCGCGGACCCGGGTGACGATGGTGTCGCGCATCGGGCAGCCCGAGACGGTCAGGTAGACCGCGACCCGCACGGCACCGCCCTCGCCGATCTCGACCGATTTCACCATGCCGATCTCGGTGATCGGACGGTTGATCTCCGGGTCGTTGACGGTCGCCAGCGCCTGGCGCACGGACTCCTCCGTGGCGCCGGCCGCGACCTCTGTCTCGTTGGCCATGCCTTGATGGTACGGCGCCGCGCGGGGTGCATAACCGGTCGGTAGCGTGCCGCGGGTCACAGCATCTCGGGGGCCTCCCGGCGCTCGTCGATCTCCTTGAGCAGCGACTGCAGTTCGGAGCGCACGAAGTCCCGCGTGGCGACCTCGCCGAGGCCCTGGCGCAGCGCCGCGACCTCGCGCGTCAGGTACTCCGTGTCGGCGATGTTGCGGTCGCTGCGGGCCCGGTCCTGCTCCATGTTGACCCGGTCCCGGTTGTCCTGCCGGTTCTGCGCCAGCAGGATCAGCGGCGCCGCGTAGGAGGCCTGCAGGGAGAGCATCAGGGTCAGGAAGATGAAGGGGTAGTCGTCGAACCGGGCGGCGTCCGGCAGCAGGGTGTTCCAGGCGACCCAGAGGATGATCGCCACCGTCATCCAGACGATGAACCGGCCGGTGCCCAGGAAGCGGGCGATCCGCTCGGAGAGCTTGCCGAAGGCCTCCGGGTCGTAGGACGGCAGGGTGATCAGCCCGGGGCGGCCGGTGCGCGGCTGGTCGAGCCGGGTGCGGGGGGTGGAGCCGATGGTGGTGGGCTCGGTGCGGCGGTCCCGGGCGCCGCCCTCGCGGGCGCGCAGCTCGCGCAGCTGGCGCAGTTCCCGCAGCTCGCCCTGGAGCCGCTGGCGGGGGGACTCGTCCCGCCGGCCCTTGCGGTCAGCGTCCACCGGTCACCTCTCTCTCGTCGGCGGGGTCGCCGTGCAGCGAGGCCTCCCGCCAGTCCTCCGGCAGCAGGTGGTCGAGCACGTCGTCCACGGTGACCGCGCCGACCAGGTGGTCCGCGTCGTCGACGACCGGCGCGGCGACCATGTTGTACGTCGCCAGGTAGCTGGTGATCAGCGAGAGCGGGGTGTCCGGCGGCAGCGGGTCGAGGTCGTCGTCGACCAGCGAGCCGACCAGGGTGTACGGGGGCTCGCGCAGCAGCCGCTGGAAGTGCACGGTGCCCAGGTACTTGCCGGTCGGGGTCTCGTTCGGCGGGCGGCAGACGAAGACCTGCGCGGCCAGCGCCGGCTTGTGGTCGGAGACCCGCACCCGGGCCAGCGCCTCGGCCACCGTGGCGTCCGGCTCCAGCACGATCGGCTCGGTGGTCATCAGACCGCCGGCGGTGTTCTCCTCGTAGGTCAGCAGCCGGCGCACCGGCTCGGCCTCGTCCGGCTCCATCAGCTGGAGCAGCCGCTCGGCCTCGTCGCCGGGCAGCTCGGAGAGCAGGTCGGCGGCGTCGTCCGGGTCCATCGCCTCCAGGACGTCGGCGGCCCGTTCGTCCTTCAGCTTGCCGATGATCTCGACCTGGTCGTCCTCGGGCAGCTCCTCCAGGACGTCGGCGAGCCGTTCGTCGTCGAGCGCGGCGGCCACCTCGGCGCGGCGCTTGGCGGACAGGTGGTGCAGGACGTTGGCGAGGTCGGCGGCGCGCAGCTGGTCGAAGGTGGCGAGCAGGTTGGCGGCGCCCTGGTTCTCCTCCGGCAGGGTGAAGCCGGTGACGTCCTGCCAGTCCAGGGTGAGCGTCTCGCCGCGCGCCTTGCGCAGCCGGCCGACCCGGCCGACCTGCACGAAGACCTTGCCGATCTCCCACTCCCGCAGCCGGGTCTGGGTCATCGCGACGTCCAGCACGGTGACGTCCTGGCCGGTCTTGGTCCAGGTGACGGTGCGGTCCAGCAGTTCGGCGAGGACCAGCGTCTCGGCGGGGCGCTGCTCGAAGCGGCGCATGTTGATCACCCCGGTGGTGATCACCTGGCCGGACTCCAGGCTGGTCACCCTGGTCATCGGCAGGAAGATCCGGCGCCGGCCGACCACCTCCGCCACCAGGCCGAGTACCCGGGGCGGGCGGCCGCCGACCCGCAGGGCGACCACGACGTCCCGGACCCGGCCGACCTGGTCGCCGTTCGGGTCGAAGACGGCGATGCCGGACAGGTGCGAGATGAAGACCCGGGGGCCTGGTCCTGCCATGGACTCCTGGACTCCCTCGCCTCGCTCGACGCCTGGTCGGGCGCGCGGGCACGCCCCGCGGCCAAGGCTACTCGGGCATCACCGCCCGGGCTCGGCGAAAGCCGGGCGAATCGGGCACCGGGGGAGAGGGGGAAGGGGCGTGGCGGCCGGTCAGCCCTTGCGGCGCTTGAGCAGCAGCTTCGGCAGGCCCGCCGGGATCGGGCGGCGGGTGGTGGCCGGGGTGGGCATCGGGACCGCGACGTGCGAGTCCTGCGGCATCGCGCCGGGCCGCTCGGCGAGTTCGGCGCCCGCCGCGCCGGCCGGCTCCAGCCGCAGCACCCGGCACTCGCGGGCCCAGCGGTCGGTGATGGTGTCGGTGTCGGGCGCGTTCAGCCGCTTGCCCTTGAGCTCCTCGACGGCGCCCAGCCAGGCCTCGCCACCCGGCGTCAGCTCGACCACCCGGGCCGGCCAGCCGGTCAGCCGGCCGCCCTTGTCCTTGCTGCGGACGGTCACCGTCGCGCCCGCCCCGCCGGCCAGTCCGTGCAGCGGCTGCTCGGCGCCGTCGCCGACCACCACCACCGCGCCGTCGTGCCAGGCGTGCCACAGCGCCCGCGCGTGCTTCTGGCCGTCCGCCCGGACCCAGAGCAGGCCGGACTTCTTCGCGGCCTCCTCCAGCAGGGCCCGGTCGAGGAAGTCGTCGGCGGTCGCGGCTGCGGCAGGCGTACGGTCCATGGCGCACAGCGTACGGCCTGCGCCGTCCGGGCGGTGTCCACGGTTCGGGCGACAGTTCCGTGGACGGCGCACGGGCCTTACCGTAGGAGCCGCCCCCGCCCGCCCCGGCCACCCGGCCCTGCCGCCCCGAGGAGCGCCGTGCCCGCCGCCCGGCCCGAGACCGCAGCCTCCGCAGCCCCCGCATCCGCCGCATCCGCCGCCCGAGCGCGCACCGGCGGCCCGGCCGGTCCCGTACGCCCGCTCCCCAGGACGGACCTGCTGCTGCTCGCCGTCTCCGTCGCCGGCATCTCGCTCTCCGCGCCGCTGATCAGCGCCACCGCCGCGCCCGCCCTGGCCATCGCCTTCTGGCGCAACCTCATGTCGGTCGGCGTGCTCGGCCCCTACGCGCTGCTGCGCCACCGCGCCGAGCTGCGCGCGGTCTCCCGCCGCGCGCTGCTGCTCGCCGTGGCGGCCGGCGTCCTGCTCGCCGTCCACTTCGCGCTCTGGATGCCCAGCCTGCGGATGACCTCGGTGGCCTCGGCGACCGCCCTGGTCACCACCACCCCGCTGTGGACCATCGTGCTGATGCGGCTGCTCGGGGTGCGGGCGCCCCGGATGGTGTGGCTCGGCACGGGGGTGGCCTTCGTCGGCGTCCTGGTGCTCACCGGCGTCGACCTCTCGCTCTCGCCGCGCGCCCTGGCCGGCGACGCGCTCGCCCTCGGCGCGGGCCTCGCCGCGGCCGGCTACATGCTGCTCGGCGCCGAGGTCCGCCGCACCGTCAGCACCACCGCGTACACGCTGGTCTGCTACGCCACCACGGCGGTCGTGCTGCTGGCGGTCTGCCTGGCCGCCGGGACGCCGCTGTCCGGCTGGTCCGCCGGGGTCTGGTGGCAGATCGTGCTGCTGATGGTCACCGCCCAGTTGCTCGGCCACTCGCTCAGCAACCGGGTGGTGCGCACCCTCGGCCCCTCGGTCACCTCGACCGCGATCCTGCTGGAGACGCCGGGCGCCGCGCTGATCGCCGCGCTCTGGCTCGGCCAGTGGCCCCCGGCCGCCGCCTACCCGGCGGTGGTGCTGATCCTGGCCGGCCTGGTCCTGGTCGCCCGCGCCGACCGGCGGTAGCCGGATCCGGGGGCCGGCCCTACAGCCAGCCGTTGCGGCGGAAGCCCCGGTACATGCCGACGCAGATCAGCACCACGCTGCCGAGCACCATCGGGTAGCCGTACTTGTGGTGCAGCTCCGGCATGTAGTCGAAGTTCATCCCGTACACGCCGGTGATCATGGTGGGCACGGCGAAGATCGCCGCCCACGCGGTGATCTTGCGCATGTCCTCGTTCTGCGCCACCGACACCTGCGCCAGGTTGGCCTGCAGCAGCGAGTTCAGCAGCTCGTCGAAGCCGTGCACCTGCTCGGTGACCCGGGCCAGGTGGTCGGCGACGTCCCGGAAGTACTTCTGGATCTCCGGGTCGACCAGCCGCTGCAGCGGCTCCGACAGCTGCTGCATCGGCCGCAGCAGCGGCGCCACCGCGCGCTTGAACTCCAGTACCTCGCGCTTGAGCTGGTACACCCGACCGACGTCGGCGCCCCGGCCGCCGCGGTTGGAGAACACCTCGAACTCGATCTCGTCCACGTCGGTCTGCAACTGGTCCGCGACCAGCAGGTAGTTGTCCACCACGTGGTCGGCGATCGCGTGCAGCACCGCCGCCGGGCCCTTGGCGAGCAGCCCGGAGCCGTCCGCGTCGGCCTCCAGCCGGTGCCGCAGCTCCTTCAGCGAACTGTGCCCGCCGTGCCGCACGGTGATCACGAAGTCCCGCCCGGCGAACACCATCAGCTCGCCGGTCTCCACCACCTCGCTGGTCGGGGTGAGCTGGTCGTGGTCGACGTACCGGATCGTCCGGAAGACGGCGAACAGCACGTCGTCGTACCGCTCGACCTTCGGCCGCTGGTGGGCGTGCACCGCGTCCTCGACCGCCAGCGGGTGCAGCCCGAACCGCTGGGCGATGCCCTCGAACTCCGCCTCGGTCGGCTCGTGCAGCCCGATCCAGCTGAACGATCCCTCACCGTCCGGCAGTTGCTTCGACGCCTTGACCAGCCGGGCCGCCTCGCGCGGGCTGCAGGTCTCGCCGTGGCGCTTGCCGTGCTGGTAGACCGCGCAGTCCACCACCGCCGACGGGCTCTCGCCCGGGTGGATGGTGTCGAACAGCGCCGCGGAACGGCGGCGGTTGGTGCGGACGGCTGCGCGCAGGCTGTTGATCATCGACATGGCAGGCTCCCTTGGGCAGGAACCGCTGCACGACGGCGCGATGACGGGCGGCCGCGGTGCGACGGCGGAGGAACACCGATGGACTCCGGCGCCTGCGGCCGTCCCCGGGTGCCTTGCCGGGGCACGCGGAAACGGAACGGCCGGACGTCGGTGGGGTGCTCTCCCGGCCGGACCGGAGATCCGCCGTGCGACCGCACGGGGAGGCTGGGTCCGCGGTGCTGGGGGGAGACCCGGCAACCGCCGAGGTCTCTCAGGCCCGCTGTTTCAGCCCGCGCGCCGAGGGGTACGGGGAAGGCGATCGGGCCGGGTAGAGCTGCCGGTACTGCATGGTCGGCTGGTATCCACCGCAACCACCTCCTTCGCGCCGCTGCCCCGGGGGAGGAGGTCCGCCGGTAGCCAGTCGCTCACACTAACATCCGAACCGCCTTCGCCGCGCCCGCGTTCACGTAAAGGCCGTGCCAACGGCCCGCGGCCCGCGGGTTACGCTCACCGGCATGGCCCACGACTTCCCGCTCTTCGGCGACCCCTCCGGCGGCAGCCCGCACGGCCCCTCCCGCGCGGCGGTGCTGACCGCCGTCGAGGCCCGGCTGCTCACCGTCTTCGGCGAGCCGAGCGGCCGCGCCGCCGTCACCTTCCTCGGCGCCGACCGCGTCGAGGTGCTGCGCTTCGGCCCCGACGCCGAGGGCCTGGTCCGCTACGCGACCCTCGGGATGTCCGCCGCGCCGATGGCCGACCCCACCGCGGCGGTCGTCGACCAGGTTCGCGGCCCGCGCGCCGAACTGGTCCTGACGGTCCGCGGCGGGCGCGACGGCGTGCTCCGCGCGCTGGCCACCTTCGCCGCGGCGCCCCAGGTGGAGGGCCTGGTGGTGGCTCCCGGCGGCTCGCTGGACCTCGGCGCCCCGCTCTGGGACGGCGCGCCGTTCACCTCCGTCCTGGCGGCCGAGCCCGGCGGGCTGGTGGAGGACGTGGAACTGGACGATCCGGCCGACCCGGTGCGCTTCCTGCCGCTGCTGCCGATGACGCCCAACGAGGCGGGCTGGAAGCGGGTGCACGGGGCGGCGGCGCTGCGGGAGCGCTGGCTCCAGCACGGCACCGACCTGCGCGACCCGGAGCGCCGGGGCGTCCGGCTGGACTGACCCGGCGTCACCGGCCGGTATCCGGGCGCGCGTTCAGCCGCCGATCGGCTTGGCGCCGGTCGCCTGGTCCACCAGCGCCTCGTAGACCGCCGGGTCGGTGGTGTGCTCGCCGAGCCGCACGGTCTTGCGGGCACCGTGGTAGTCGCTGGAGCCGGTGGTCAGCAGTCCCAACTCGGCGGCCAGGCCCCGCAGATGCTCCCGGGTGGGCTCGTCGTGGTCGACGTGGTCGACCTCCAGCGCGGCCAGTCCGGCCGCCGCGAGGTCGGCGATGACCCGGTCGGAGACGGTCCGTCCGCGCTTGACCGCCCCGGGGTGGGCGAACACCGGTACCCCGCCGGCCTCCCGGACCAGCCGGACCGCCGTCACCGGGTCGGTCTCGTGCTTGCGGACGTCCGCCCGCCCGCCGTTGGCCAGCCAGTCCGCCGTGAACGCGTCCGACACGGTGGCCACCACGCCCGCCTCCATCAGCGCGCTGGCGATGTGCGGGCGGCCCACCGAGCCCGTCCCGGCGATCCGTCGCACCTGCTCCCAGCTGATGTCCGCGCCCAGCTCGCGGCAGCGCTCGACGATCGCCCGCCCGCGCCGGAACCGGTCGGTGCGCACCAGTTCGCGCTCGGCGGCGAAGGCGGGCTCGGCCGGGTCGAAGAGGTAGGCGAGCAGGTGCATCGAGATGCCGTCCACCACGCAGGACAGCTCCGCGCCGGGGACGAGCGTCAGCCGGGTGCCGGCCGGCAGCGCGTGCACCGCGTCGGCCGCCTCGGTGTGGCCCGCCACGGTGTCGTGGTCGGTCAGCGCCACCACGTCCAGCCCGGCCCCGACGGCCGCCGCGACCAGTTCGGCCGGGCTGTCCGTGCCGTCGGAGGCGTTGCTGTGGGCGTGGAGGTCGATGCGCACGGGTGGTGCTCCCTGGGGTCGGCGCCGGCGGCGCTGGCGCCGGCACGGCCTGCCGGCGGGGTGAGGCCCAGGATAGTGCGGACCGCGGCGGGGGACGGCTCAGCCGAGCAGCCGGGGCGAGAGGGCCCCGCAGGGCAGCAGGTCCAGCTCGGCGCCGGCCTCCCGCAGGTCGGTGAGCACCAGCTCGTCGTACATCACCAGGGCCGACTGCTCCGGCCAGGCCACCGCCCAGAGCCACAGGCCGCGCGCCTCGCCGGCGAACACCGCGCGGTCCGCCGGGGCGTCCGGCACGTGGAACATCGGCGTCGGCCGGCCGGCCGCCATCAGCTTGGCGTCGGCGGGCTTGTAGAGGGTCACCGAGTCGCCCGGGTCCGGGCCGGGCAGTCCCGCGTAGCGGGCACCGAGCCCCACGCCCAGTTCCTCGGCGATCAGCACCAGTTCACCGAAACCGCCCAGCGGGGCCGGCCCGGAGCAGGCGACGGCGGTGGCCCGGGCCCCGGAGACGTCGTCACCGACGTGCGCGATCCCGGTGTACAGCCAGCCGACCGGAAGCGGCCAGGGCAGCCAGACGGGGACCTGCGAGCGGGCGACGGCGACGCCGAGCGCCTCCACGCTCGGGGGCAGCACCGGTTGCATCGGGTGCACGGCGCCGTGCCGGTCGCACTGCCACGTGTCTGAGAACAGACCGGGGGCGCGGACCCGACCGGCGCACCTCGGGCAGCTTGGCTCGCCCCTCATAGCCGACAACGCTCCTCCCTCCGGACCGCCGCGTCAAGGACGATCACCCGTACGGAGGGCGGCTCGGCGGCACCTGTCGGTGGCGGGTGCCCGCGCGGCGCGGGGTGGGCGCGGTACGGGCGGCTCCCGTTGGGAAATGTCCAGCGGGAGGCGACGGCAAACGTCGGCGGCGTGCGCCCGGGTGCGCGCCCGGACGCGCTGACGCCCCGTTGTCGCTGCTGCGATGACGGGGCGTCAGTCGGGTATCGGGACGTCCGGATCGGACGGGCCGGGTTCGTCGGCGGCGGGGGAGTGCTCGGGCTCCCGGGGGCCGCGCCCGGTCAGACGGTCGGGCACGGACGGATGAGCAGGCGTTCGCCGGTGCGGGCGGCGGCCTGGACGAGCTCGCGGACGGTCTCGGCGTCGGCGATGAGGCGGTCGGTGGCGGTGCCGTGGGCGTCGTCCAGTCGGAGGATCTCGAAGCGCATGGGCCTGTCCTTTCCTGGCCCCGCCGGGCGGGGCGGTCGTGGCTGAATCGGAATCAGCCCTGTCGGGGTCGGTCGGGTCGAGTCGTCGACCGTTCGCTGTCGCGGCAAAGCGGGCTCCCCCCTGCTCGCCAGAGGCGCGTGGTCCCTCGTGAACCACACTGCGGTGGCGCTGCTACCGGGTCGTTGCCCGTCCGTGAAGTCCTGGTTTCGGATGGATCGCGTCGGCGGAACGCCGACGGCACTGTCGACGATGTTTCCAGGACCGAATCAAATATTACCGCAACTAACGAATTTTGTCGCCCCCCTTGTACCAGGGGCCTCCGTGGACCGTCCAGGCAGGGCCCCGGTCGCTGCCCCCGAGGGCGCCGGGATCAGCCCCAGAGGGCCAGCAGGGCCTCGGCGGTGGCGGCCGGCCGATCGGCGTTCGGGGAGTGTCCGGCGTCCGCCACCACCACCCGGCGGGCGCCCAGCCGCCGTGCCATCGCGGTCTGCTCCGGCACCGGCCACGCGTAGTCCCGCACCCCGGAGACCACCAGGGCGGGCAGGCCGGCGGCGACCACGGCGGCCAGCTCGTCCACCCGGTCCGGCGCGGCGACCAGGTGGCCGCCGGTGGTGATCAGCGCCTGCGGCACGTTCGCCAGCCACCGCCGGTGCAGGAAGCCGGCCACCTCGGGGGAGGGGCGGCGGGCGCGGTCGCCGCTGCCCTCCTCCATCTGCTGCATCACCTGCCAGATCTCCTCCAGGCCCATCGTGGGCAGGACGCCGATCAGCAGCCGGGTGCGCTCCGCCTCGGCGGGGTCGATCGCCCCGGGTCCGGTGGACATCAGCGTCAGCGACGCCCACGGCAGGGCCGTGCCGGCGGTCGCCTCCGCCAGGACGGCCTCACGGACCACCTGGCCGCCGAAGGAGTGGCCCAGCAGGTGCAGCGGCCCGGGGGAGCCCTCGGCCCGCAGCGCGGCGGTGAGCGCCCGTACGTCGGCGCCCAGCGCGGCCACCGCGTAGGCGGCCGGGTCGTCCGGTCCGCCGGTCTCGTACTGCCCGCGCTGGTCGACGGCGGTCACCCGGTAGCCGGCCGCGGCGAGCGGCTCCAGCAGCGCGATGAAGTCCTCCTTGCTGCCGGTGAACCCGGGCACCAGCAGCGCCGAGCCGCGCACGGGCCCGGCGGGCTCGGCCCGCAGCGCGGCGAACTCCCCGCGCGCCGTCACCACCCGCAGCGCACGCGCGCAGGGCGGAAGGGTGAGGAACGGCGGCGTGCTCATGGAACCTCCGGCGACCGGGGCGAACTGGCGGGTAACCACGAGCGTAGGGCGTGTCGGGAGCGCCGGTTCCGTCCGGGAACGCCGAAGGGGCGGCCCGGGAGTCCGGGCCGCCCCTGTCGGGGAACGCGGGTCAGCTCTCCGGGGTCGCCTCGGGGGCGGCCGCCGGGCGGCGGGTCCGGGTGCGGCGGCGCGGGGCCGGGGCCTCGGCCGGGGCGTCGGCGGCCTCGGCGGGAGCGGCGGTCGCGGCCTCGGCGGGAGCCTCGGCCTTCGCCCGCGAGCGGGTCCGGGTGCGCTTCGGCTTCTCGGCGGCCGGGGCCTCGGCGGCAGCCGGCTCGACGACGGCGGCCTCCGCGACGGCGGTGGCCACGGCCTCGACGGCCACGCCCTCGCCCTCGCCCGCCGCGCGCGAGCGGCGACGGCGGCGGCGCGGCGCCGCACCCTCGCCCTCGGCGCCCTCGACGGCGGTGGCGGCCGGAGCCTGCGGCGCGACGGGCGCGTCCGCCGCTCCGTCGACGACCGTCACGGCCTCGTCGACCGCGCTGCCCCGGCGGGTGCGCCGGCGCTCACGGGGCTTGCGGGCCGGCTTCTCCTCGGCCGCGGCCCCCACGGCGGCCGCGGGCCGGCCGGAGCCGCCCCGCGCGCCGCGTCCGCGAGCGCCGGAGCGCGAGCCGCGCCCGCCGGTCTCGCCGAGGTCCTCGACCTCCTCCGCGCCGAGCCCGGCGCGGGTCCGCTCCGAGCGCGGCAGGATGCCCTTGGTCCCCGGCGCGATCTTCAGCAGCTCGTACAGGTGCGGCGAGGTGGAGTAGGTCTCCTCCGGCTCGTTGAACGGCAGGTCCAGCGCCTTGTTGATCAGCTGCCAGCGCGGGATGTCGTCCCAGTCGACCAGGGTGACGGCGGTGCCCGAGGCGCCGGCCCGGCCGGTGCGGCCGATCCGGTGCAGGTAGGTCTTCTCGTCCTCGGGGCACTGGTAGTTGATCACGTGCGTGACGCCCTCGACGTCGATGCCGCGGGCCGCGACGTCGGTGCAGACCAGCACGTCGACCTTGCCGTTGCGGAACGCGCGCAGCGCCTGCTCGCGGGCGCCCTGGCCGAGGTCGCCGTGCACGGCGCCGGCCGCGAAGCCGCGCTGGGTCAGCTGGTCGGCGACGTCGGCGGCGGTCCGCTTGGTCCGGCAGAAGATCATCGCCAGCCCGCGGCCGTCGGCCTGCAGGATGCGCGAGACCATCTCGACCTTGTCCAGCGAGTGGGCACGGAAGATGTGCTGCTCGATGTTGGCGACGGTGGTGCCGGTGTCGTCCGGCGCGGTGGCGCGGATGTGCGTCGGCTGGCTCATGTACCGGCGGGCGAGGCTGATGACCTGGCCCGGCATGGTCGCCGAGAACAGCAGGGTCTGCCGCTTGGCCGGCAGCATGGTGATGATCTTCTCGACGTCCGGCAGGAAGCCGAGGTCGAGCATCTCGTCGGCCTCGTCCAGGACCAGCGCGCGGACCTTGGCGAGGTTCAGCTTCTTCTGGCCGGCCAGGTCGAGCAGACGGCCGGGGGTGCCGACGACGATGTCGACGCCCTTCTTCAGCGCCTCGACCTGCGGCTCGTAGGCACGGCCGCCGTAGACGGCCAGCACGCGCACGTCGCGGACCTTGCCGGCGGTCTGCAGGTCGTTGGTGACCTGGGTGCACAGCTCGCGGGTCGGCACGACGATCAGCGCCTGCGGGAACTCGGAGAGCTCCTCCTCCTGCGCGCGCCCGGCGTCGACGTCGGCCCGCACGACGACCCGCTCGATCAGCGGGAGGCCGAAGCCGAGGGTCTTGCCGGTGCCGGTCTTGGCCTGGCCGATGACGTCGTGGCCGGTCAGCGCGACCGGCAGGGTCATCTCCTGGATCGGGAAGGGGTGGACGATGCCGACGGACTCGAGGGCCTCGGCGGTCTCCGGGAGGATCCCCAGTTCCCGGAAGGTGGACTTCGTGGGTTCAGCGGTGGTGGACAGGGTGCTGCCTCTTCCGTGTGGAGGGCCGAGAGCGAGCGGCGGGCGGGCAGCCGCGCGGCTGCGTACGGGCCTGGACGGCCTCGAATACAGCTGCGCGGACGCACAACCGCGCCGGTCCCTGCGGCCGGCCGGTGCGCGCGGCCCGGTCAAGGGGCGCGTCGCCGGCGGCGTCGGGGAGGATTCCCGTGAGGGACCTGCGCGGGACCTGCGCCGGCTGGCGCGGTCTCGGCGGCCCTCGCTCGGCCACTGATGCGGTGCCAAGGCTTGAAGTCCAAGCCCTGGTCGGAGCCGATCGGCTCTCCGACCGGGCATCCGCGTACGTTGAGTCCCCGTGCTTCCGTACGGCGCGTCCTTCGGTGGACGGAGCCGCTGCGGAGCGGGCTTGCGCGGCACACCGAGACGGCGGTGACACCGTGCGAGCACGACGGGCCTCCGTACCACCATACAGTCACCCGACGACTCGAACACGTGACGCGGACGACATCGCAGGTCGGAGAGGTGGAAGAGGTGTCCCGCGACGGACCGGCACTAAGGTGGCGGGTCATGGAGAACCGTGGTGAGACGCAGGACGACGTGGCGGCCGGCTCGATCGGCGACTGGGCGACCTGCGCGGCCGACCCGGGCTACCGGGCGGCCGTACTGGACCTGCTCGGCGCCCTCGCGTACGGCGAGCTGAGCGCCTTCGAGCGGCTCGCCGAGGACGCCAAGCTGGCCCCCGACCTGGCCGACAAGGCGGCGCTGGCCCGGATGGCCTGCGCCGAGTTCCAGCACTACCAGCGGCTGCACGACCGGCTCGCCGAGGTCGGCGCCGACCCGCAGGAGGCGATGCGGCCGTTCGTCGAGCCGCTGGAGCTCTTCCACCGGATGACCGCGCCCTCGGACTGGCTGGAGGGCCTGGTCAAGGCCTACGTCGGCGACGCCATCGCGACCGACTTCTACCGCGAGGTGGCCGTCCGGCTGGACGACGACACCCGCGAGCTGGTCCTCGGCGTCATGTCCGACACCGGGCACGCGCAGTTCGCCGTCGACAAGGTCCGCCAGGCCATCGAGGCCGACCCGCGGGCCGGCGGCCGGCTCGCGCTGTGGGGCCGGCGGCTGATGGGCGAGGCGCTCAGCCAGGCGCAGCGGGTGGTCGCCGAGCGCGACGCGCTGTCCAACCTGCTGGTCGGCGGCGTGCGGGTGCAGGGCTTCGACCTGGTCGAGGTCGGCAAGATGTTCAACCGGATCACCGAGGCGCACACCCGCCGGATGGCGGCGCTCGGCCTGGCCTCCTGACCCCGGGACGCTCCGCGCGCCCGGGACGCGCCGGGCGTCCGGGGCGCCCGGACGGCGCGGGCGGCTCAGGCGTGCCGGTGGCGCCGGTGCGCGCCCGCCCGGTGCGCCCTGGCCCGGTGCGGACGGTGGCGGTGCGCGGGCGCCCGCCCGGCGGCCAGGTCGGGCCGGGCCAGCAGTGAGGTGAGCAGGGCCGAGGCGACCGCCGAGACCGCGATGCCCGCCGCCGGGTACCGGCCGTCCAGGGTGAAGTGCGCGATCACCCCGGCGAGCAGCGCCGCACCCACGGCCGTGCCCAGGGTCGGCGCCCGCCCGGCCGGGAAGTACGCGGGCCAGGACACCAGCGCGGCGGCGCCGACGACCACGCCGACGAGGGCGAAGGCGAACGTCTCGACCAACAAGGATGCCTCCCCGGGGTACGGGCTCCCGGCACGCGGCCGGCCGCACTCCTCGCCGTACCCCGGCCGCCCCGGCCGTACACCCGGACCCCGCCGCTCCCGGCCGCCGGCCCCGGACACGACGGTGCCCCGTCCCCTCGGCCGAGGGAACGGGGCACCGAACGAGGCCCGTGGCTCAGAGCGTGCCGAAGCCGACCTTGCGCGCGGCCGACTCGCCGATCTCCACGTACGCCAGCCGGTCGGCCGGGACGATCACGCGACGGCCGTGCTCGTCGCTCAGGGAGAACAGCTTCTCGGTGCCCTCCAGCGCCTTCGCGACCGCGTCCTGGACCTCATCGGCAGTCTGCGAGCTCTCGATCACGATCTCGCGCGGCGCGTTCTGCACGCCGATCTTGACCTCCACGGCTTCCGTCCCTCCGGGGTTGCAGCCATCCACGCGCGGCACCGCACCGCCTGGGACAAGCGGGCCCGGCGACCGCGCCGTACGGCTTCACCATAGAGCACCGGATCGGCACCGAGGCGAAGGTCCGGGGATCACCGGCCTGCGGAGGGGCCCTCCGGCGACTCGCCGTTGGGGTGCATCGGGAAGCCCTTGAGCCCGCGCCAGGCCAGGCTGGCGACCAGCCGCACCGCCTCGTCGCGCGGGATGTCCAGGCCCTGCGACAGCCAGTACCGGGCGGTGATCTGGGCCAGGCCGCAGACGCCCGCGGCGAGCAGCTTGGACTCCGCCTCCGGCAGGTCGGTGTCCTCCTGGATCACCTTGCTGACCAGCGTCGCACTGGCCTCGGCGGCCCGCTCGACCCGCTCGCGCACGGCCGGCTCGTTGGTCAGGTCCGACTCGAAGACCAGCCGGAACGCGCCCGACTCGCTGGAGACGTAGTTGAAGTACGCCTCCATCGTCGCGGCCACCCGCAGCTTGTTGTCGGTGGTCGTCTCCAGCGCCTCCCGGGTCGACTCGACCAGGGCGTCGCAGTGCTTGTCCAGCAGCGCCAGGTAGAGCTCCAGCTTCCCGGGGAAGTGCTGGTACAGGACCGGCTTGCTCACCCCGGCACGGTCGGCGATGTCGTCCATGGCGGCCGCGTGGTAACCCTGCGCGACGAACACCTCCTGGGCGGCACCGAGCAGTTGTTCGCGGCGGGCGCTTCGCGGCAGGCGGGCACCGCGCGGGCGCTCCTGCGCCTCCTGGATGGCCGTCACGGCGCTCCTCACTTCACGGGTCGTACGGGGTCGGCAAGATGACCGAATTCTACTTTCGGGTAACCGCGCCCGCGCTTGCCAAGCGCGAGAAATACGGCGATCCCCCTTGTCAGGAGCCCACAATACGGCGCCCACCACGGCCGTCGGCAGTGCTGAGCACGAGGGAATGGGGAACCCCGGGGCACCGGACGGCCCGTGGGCCGCAGGGGCACCGGCTCACTACCATCGTCCCCCATGAACAGCGCTGAGCAGCAGATACTCCCGGAACCGGCCGCCCTGGCACCGCTGCGCACCGTCGAGGTGCCCGGCGCGACCCTGGCCGTGCACCGGGCCGCCGGGGACCTCGCCCCCGGCGGCGGGCGGGCGCCGGCGCTGTTCGTGCACGGGCTCGGCGGCTCCGCCGCCAACTGGACGGAGCTGATGGCCCGGCTCACCGGCCGGCTCGACGGCGAGGCCGTCGACCTCCCCGGCTTCGGCGACTCCGCCCCGCCCGCCGACGGCAACCTGGGCCTGTCCGGGCACGTGCGCGCTGTCATCGGCTACCTGGAGGCCGGCGGCCGCGGCCCCGTCCACCTCTTCGGCAACTCGCTCGGCGGCGCCGTCGCGGTGCGGCTCGCCGCCCTGCGCCCCGACCTCGTCCGCAGCCTCACCCTCGTCTCGCCCGCGCTGCCCGAACTGCCCCCGCAGCGCACCGCCTGGTCCACCGGACTGCTCGCCGTCCCCGGCCTGCCCGCGCTGCTGCGCCGGCTGCCGGCCGGCCGGCGCGGCCCCGAGCAGGTCACCGACGACCTGCTCCGGCTCGCCTACGGCGACCCCGGCGGTCTCTCCGAGGCCGCCCGCGCCGAGGCCGTCGCCCAGTACCTGCGGCGCATCGAGGTACCGCACGCGATGCCGGCGCTGGCCGGCTCGGCGCGCGGGATCGTCTGCGCCTACACCGAGCGCGGCGAGCAGGCGCTCTGGCGGCAGGCCACCCGGGTGAAGGCCCCCGTCCTGCTGGTGTACGGGCTGCGCGACAAGCTCGTCTCGTACCGCTCCGCCCGCCGGGCCTGCGCGGCCTTCGCGGACTCCCGGCTGCTGGTGCTCCCGGACTCCGGGCACGTCGCCATGATGGAGCACCCCGACGCCGTCGCCCGCGCGGTGCGCGAGCTGGTCGAGCGGGCCTGAGCGCCGGCCCCGCCGAGGGCGGGGCACGACGGACACCCGGTGATCGGCCGCAGTTAACGCCAAGATCGGGACGAGGTCACCCCGGTTCACTCGTTCAGGTGGCAGCCAGGCATGTGACCGATGGATTGCCCCGGGCCGGACCTACCTTTCTGGTGTCGGACCGAACAGGTGTGGGGGAGTCGCGGCCGCCGGAGAACCCGGAGGGCGGCCGCGCGGGGACGCCGGCAGCCGGCGGCGGTCGCCGGTCCGGCCGCGGTGCCTCCGGCGGACCGCCTTCCCCCGTCCGGGCCGCTCCCGCGGAGCACGCGCCGGACGCGTCGCCCGCGAGGCGGCCGGGCGCCGACCGGCCGGCCCGGCCGGTACCGCCCGCTCAGCCCGCCAGTCCGCCCGGCCGTCCGTCGATCCGCTCTGCTCTGGAGGTCCCCCGTGCGCGTTGCACTGCTCACCGAGGGTGTGCGTCCGCACGCCCCGTGTGGCACCGGCGGCTGGTGCGACCGGCTGGTGGACGGGCTGCGCGAGCACGACTTCGAGTGGTACGTCCTCACCGGCGAGACCGGCGAGACCGGCGAGACCGGCGAGGGCAGCGGCCCCCGCCCCGGCGTCCGGGAACTCGCCCTCCGGGGCCGCCGCCCGCCCGGCCGGGCGCCCGGGGCGCTGCGCCGCCGCCAGTACGCCGCCGCCTACGAGCAGCTGGTCCGCGCCCTGCTGCGCCCCGGTGACCGTGACGGCTTCGGCCCCGGCCTGTACCGGCTCGCCGGACTGGCCCGCACCGACCGCGCCCTGCCCGCCTTCCTGGTCTCCGCGCACGCCCGGCGCGTCCTGGAACGGGTCTGGCGCTCGCCCGGCGCCGACACCTCCGCCGGACAGCCCCTGGTCTGCGACGTCCTGGTCGCCGCCGACCTCCTCGAACAGTGCCTGCGCCCGCTGTCCGCCCCCTGGTACGGCACCGCCCCCGGGGGCCTGGGCGCCGCCGACCTGTGCCACGTCGTCGGCGGCGGCCCGGCCGCGCTGCCCGCGCTGGTCGCCAAGCGGCTGCACGGCGTCCCGTTCGTGGTCACCGAGCACGGGCCGCACCTGCGCGAGCAGTACCTCGGCCACCGCGAGGCGCCCCACCGGTGGCCGGTGCGGGCCCTGCTGCTCGCCTTCTTCCGGGCGCTCACCGAGGAGACCTACCGGCAGGCCGCGATACTCACCCCGGGCAGCGCCCACGACCAGCGGTGGCAGCTGCGCTGCGGGGCCGACCCGGCGCGCACCCGGGTGGTGTACGAGGGCAGCCCGGCGGTCGACCGTCCCGCGGCCGGCCCCGAACCCGCCGTGCCCACCCTGGTCTGGGCCGGTGCCCTGGAACCGGGCCGCGACCCCGAGCTCGCCCTGCACGCCTTCGCCCGGGTCCGCGCCGAACTGCCCGCCGCGCGCCTGGTGGTCCACGGCGAGGAGGCCGTGCCCGGCTACCGGGCGCACTGCGGGGCCGTCGCCGAACGGCTCGGGGTGGCCGGGGCGGTGGAGTTCGCCGGCCGGCCCCGCTCGGCGGCCGACGCCTGGGCGGAGGGCACCGTCGTGGTCTTCTCGGCGCTCTCCCAGCGCCGTCCCCGGCTGCTCGCCGACGCGATGCTGAGCGGCCGCGCGGTGGTCGCCACCGACGTCGGGGTGGTCCGTGAGGTGGTCGGCCCGACCGGGCTGCTCGTCCCGCCCCGCGACCCGCGGGCGCTGGCCGGCGCCTGCCTCGCCCTGCTGCGCGACGAGGAGCGCCGGGCCCGGCTCGGACTGGCCGGCCGGCTGAGGGCGCAGGAACGCTTCGCCGTCGAGCCGGTGACCGGGGCCTTCCGGGAGATCTACCTGGAACTCGTCTCGCAGTGGCCGGCCTTCCCCGCCGCCGCGGACCCGCGCCCGCGCCCGTTCGCCCGGCCCGCCGAGTACTGGCTCACCGACCGTTCCCCGGCGGTCGCCGCCCCCGGGGACGGTGCCCCCACTCCCGCCCCCGCCGCGCCGGCGGGTGAGGCGGCCGTGCGGCCCGGGGCGTTCGCGGAGGCGGTCTGATGGCGGGCGGCGGGGGTGCCGGGGCGGGCGCGGCGGCCCGGGCCGGGGAGCTGCCGGGGGATCCGGTCCGGGAGGTGATGGCCGAGCACCGGGCGCTCTGCGAGCGGGCCGTCGACCCGCTGGAGATCGCCGCCGGGCTGGAGGAGGCCGGGCTGGGCCCGGCCGCCGCGGCCCGCTGCCGGCACGCCGACCTGTTCTCGCTCGCCGAGGAGCTGTACGCCCGGGTGCCGCGCCGCCCGCCCGCCGGGGAGCCGGCCGGGCCGGCCGAGAGCTGGCAGCGGCGGTGCGGCGCGGCGGTGCGCACGGCGGCGTCGGCCGGGCTGCCGTGCGGGGCCGCGGTCGCCCTCGGCGGGGGCCGGCCGGTCCTGCTGGCGGCGGCCGTTCCGCTCGCGCTGGGGGCGTCGGGGTCCGCCGGGTGGCGGCGGGTGCGGCGGCCCCGGTGGGTCGCGGTGGCGGGCGGCGCGGGGGTGGCCGCACTGCTGCTGGCCCCGCTGGCGGTGGCGGCCGGCCGGCCGGGGGAGCGGCGGGTGACGGCGGCGCTGGTGCTGGCGGCGGCGCTGTCGGCCGGCTCGGCGCAGTGGGCGGCCCGGTGGTTCCGGCAGGTCGGCCGGGGCCATCTGGGCGCGGCGGCGACGCTGGCCGAGTTCCGCTCCCGGATGCGGCCGGTGCTCCCGGTGGCGCTGGCGCTGCACCTGGCGGTGCTGGCGGTGCTGAGCTTCGCGGCGCTCGCCGTGCTGACCGCCCTCGCGCCGCGTCCCGGTCCGGGCCACGGCGGTGGTCTGCTGCACCAGGCGGCCGAGCGCGCCGCGCCCGCGCAGTGGGCGGCCCAGGGGGTGCTCGGCCTGTTGCTGGTGCTGTCCGCGCTGCTGGCGCGCTGCGGCCGTGCGGGAGCGGCCGCGCTGGGCGCGCTGGCGGGGGCGGCGGGCACGGCGGCGCCGCCCGTACCGTTCGCCGGGCCCTTCGCGGGGCCGCCGGCCGGGCCGCTCGCGGGCGGCGCGGTGGCGCTGGCGCTGCTGGCGTACGCGTGGCCGGTGCTGGGCCGTCCCGAGGCGCACCGGTGACCCTTCGGGCGCACCCGGGTGCGCGCCGACCGATTCGATCCGCTCGATTTCCCGTTGTTCACTCGGACCGCCAGGCCGTCCCCGGTCTGGCTTCGTGGAAGGACGCCCCCGATGAGGGTGCTGCTGCTGGGCGCCGACGGCTTCATCGGCCGTCGGGTCACCGACCGCCTGCTCGTGGATCCGGAGTTGCAGGTGACGGTGCTCGGCCGGCGTGACTCCGCCGACATCCGCTTCGACCTGACCACCGGCAGTCCGGGGGCGCTGGCCCGGTTCCTGGACGCGGTCGCGCCGCAGGTGGTGATCAACTGCGCGGGCGCCACCTACGGCAGCTCGCGCACGCTGATCCGGGCCAACACGCTCGCCGTGGCGACCGTCTGCGAGGGGATCCGGCGCAGCCGGGAGCCCGCCCGGCTGGTGCACGTCGGCTCGGCGGCCGAGTACGGGCCGGTGCCGGGCGGGGTCCCGGTCTCGGAGAGCGCCGAGCCGCGCCCGGTGGGCCCGTACGGGGTCTCGAAGCTGGCCGGCACGGAGCTGGTCCTGGCCTCGGGGCTGGACGCGGCGGTGCTGCGGGTGTTCGACGTGGTGGGCCCGGGGGCGCCGACCGCCTCGCTGTTCGGGCGGCTGGCGGAGGGCCTGCGGCGGGCGCTGGAGCGCGACGAGTCCCAGGTGCGGATGCCGGACCTGTCCGGATACCGGGATTTCGTGGACGTGCGGGACGTCGCGCGGGCGATCCAGGCGGCGGCGGTGTCGGCCGCGACGGGGGTGATCAACATCGGCAGCGGGCACGCGGTGCGGGCGCGCGAGGCGGCCCAGCTGCTGGTCCGGGCGTCCGGCTTCGAGGGGACCGTCCTGGAGGAGAACCGGCAGGTGGTGCTGCCCGCGCAGGCCGGCGGGCCGGTCGAGCACGTGCCGGGCCACGTGCCCGCGCACCACCTGCCGGGCCACCGTCCGGGGGAGCCCCGGCCGGGGGAGGGGCGGGTGGCGGTGGGCGAGCCGGTGCCGTGGCGGCAGGCGGACGTGCGCACCGCCCGGGACCGTCTCGGCTGGCGGACACAGGTGCCGCTGGAGGAGTCGCTGGGCGACGTCTGGCTGGAGACGGCCTGCCGGGTCTGAACCCCCGGCGCCTTCCCGGCGCGGTTCCGGCGCGGTGCCGGAAGGGCCCGGGCCCGGGCCCCCGACGGGCCCCGGACGCCCCCTGCGGGGGCCGGTCCGGGGCCCGTCGCGCGGTCCCACCATCCGACGCGGCCCGTCTCGCCCATCGGACGAGCTGTCTCGGAATACCGGAGCGGCATGACACTGTTGGCGTAGCAGAGCCACCTCGGTGGCGGAGCAACAAGCCCCTAGAGGTTGGCCCTGGCCACCTGAACTGACGACCATCGGAGTCCCCGTGTCGCTGCCACCCCTGGTCGAGCCGGCCGACGAGCTCACCGTTGACGAGGTCCGCAGGTACTCCCGCCACCTGATCATCCCCGACGTGGGCATGGCCGGGCAGAAGCGGCTGAAGAACGCCAAGGTGCTGTGCGTCGGCGCCGGCGGCCTGGGCTCGCCCGCGCTGATGTACCTGGCGGCGGCCGGTGTGGGCACGCTCGGCATCGTCGAGTTCGACGTGGTGGACGAGTCGAACCTGCAGCGCCAGATCATCCACGGCCAGTCGGACATCGGCCGCTCGAAGGGCGAGTCGGCGCGTGACTCGGTCAAGGAGATCAACCCCTACGTCGACGTGATCCTGCACGAGGAGCGCCTCGACAACTCCAACGTCATGGAGATCTTCTCCGGCTACGACCTGATCGTGGACGGCACCGACAACTTCGCCACCCGTTACCTGGTGAACGACGCCGCGGTGCTGCTCGGCAAGCCGTACGTGTGGGGCTCGATCTACCGCTTCGACGGCCAGGCCAGCGTGTTCTGGGCCGAGCACGGCCCCTGCTACCGCTGCCTCTACCCGGAGGCGCCGCCGCCGGGCATGGTCCCGTCCTGCGCCGAGGGCGGCGTGCTGGGCGTGCTGTGCGCGTCGATCGGCTCGATCCAGGTCACCGAGGCGATCAAGCTGCTGGCCGGGGTCGGCGACCCGCTGGTCGGCCGGCTGATGATCTACGACGCCCTGGAGATGAACTACCGCCAGGTGAAGGTCCGCAAGGACCCGAACTGCGCGGTCTGCGGCGAGAACCCGACCGTCACCGAGCTGATCGACTACGAGGCCTTCTGCGGCGTCGTGTCGGAGGAGGCGCAGGCCGCCGCCGCCGGTTCGACGATCACCTCCAAGCAGCTCAAGCAGTGGCAGGACGAGGAGGAGGACATCTTCCTCATCGACGTCCGCGAGCCCGGCGAGTACGAGATCGTCAGCATCCCCGGCGCCGTGCTGATCCCGAAGAACGAGTTCCTGATGGGCAACGCGCTGGAGCAGCTGCCGCAGGACAAGAAGATCGTGCTGCACTGCAAGTCGGGCGTCCGCTCGGCGGAGGTGCTGGCCGTGGTGAAGTCGGCCGGCTTCGCCAACGCCGTCCACCTGGGCGGCGGCGTGCTCGGCTGGGTCAACCAGATCGAGCCGCACAAGCCGGTGTACTGATCCGTCCGGACCGTGTGGAAGGGCCCGCTCCGGCGGGCCCTTCCGCGTGTCCGCGGGCGTCCGGCGACGGCTAGAGCGCGCCCTTGCGCTGGAGCACGTTGTAGGAGATCCAGCCGGGCAGCACCGGCAGCCAGAAGGTGAGCGCCCGGTAGAGGAAGACCGCCGGGGTGGCGACGGACGTCGGCACGTCGGCGAAGGTCAGCGCACTGATCAGTGCGACCTCGATCGGGCCGATGCCACCGGGGGTGGGGATGGCGGAGCCGGCCGCGTTGGCGGTCAGGAAGACCACGGCGACCGCCGAGAAGGAGATCGAGCCGCCGAAGGCCCGCACCGAGGCGTCCAGGCAGGCGGTGAAGGAGAGCGTCAGCAGCAGGATGCCGCCGAAGCCGGTGATCAGCTTGCTGGGCGTCTGCATCAGGTCGAGCATCCGCGGCACCACGCCGAAGAACAGCGAGCGCAGCCGGTTCAGCACGAACCGCCGCAGCGGGGCGACCGCCGCGATCACCATGGCCAGCACGGCGGCGCTCAGCACGCCGATGATCACCGTGCGGGAGGCGGAGAGGTCGCCGTTGGTCTGGCTGCCGGTGATGAGGCCGAAGCTGAACAGCAGCAGCAGGTGTCCGGCCAGGCCGGCCAGCTGGGAGGCGCCGACCGAGGCGACCGCCTGGCCGGAGCGGATGCCCGCCTTCTGCAGGTAGCGGGTGTTCAGCGCGATGCCGCCGATCGCGGCCGGGGCGACCAGCTTCACGAACGAGCCGGCCAGCTGGGCGGCCACGGTGCGGCGGAACGGCAGCTTCTCCGGGACGAAGCCGGTCAGGCTCATCGACGCGGCGACGTAGGAGAACGCGGCCGCGGCGAGTGCGACCGCCGCCCAGGCCCAGTCCATCTGGGAGAGCTTGAGCTGGGCCGGCTTGACGGTGGTGAGCGTCAGGTAGGCGGCGAAGGTGAGCGCGATCACCATGATCAGGCTCTTCGGCTTGAGCCGCTCCAGCTTGGCCGGCTCCATCGGCGCCTCGGGCGCGATCTGCAGGATCTGGGCGCGGATCCGGCTGAGCAGGTCCTCCCCGGCGGCCGCGATGTCCTCCTCGGCCTGCTGCTGGGTGCGCTCCCCGGCGGCGACCTGCTCCAGCGCCCTGGCCTGGGCGGCGGTCTTGCGCTCCTTGGTGAGCTTCTTCAGGTCGACGCGGGTCGAGCGGCTCATGCCGACCGGCTGCAGCAGCGGCAGTGCCTGGGCGACCCGCTCGGCGCCGAGCACCGCGTTGGCGGTGGCGACGGTGCGCTCGGGGCCGATCCGCAGCGCGAAGGTGGTGAGCAGCTGGGCGACGTCGATCCGCAGGGTCAGGTCGGTGGCGGCGATGTCGCCGCCGGAGAGGTTGACCAGGCAGGCCGTCTTCCCGTCGACGACCAGCAGCGACTCGCCGGTGAGCCGGCGGTGGGCGATCCGGCGCTCGTGCAGGGCGGCGACCGACTCCCACAGCGAGGCCATCACCCGGTCGGTGATCTCCTCGTCGGGGAGGTCGTCCAGGGTGCGGCCCTCGACGTTCTCGTAGACCAGGATGGCGGCGTCCGGGCCCAGCTCGGAGGTGGCGACCAGCTGCGGGGCACGGGCGCCGGAGGCGGCGGCCGCGTAGGCGATCAGCGCCTCCTGCTCCAGTGCCTGGCGCAGCGACTGGGGACTGCGCCGCACCGCCACCGAGCGCAGCCGCAGCCGCCGCCAGGCGCGGTAGAAGAAGCCGGAGGCCTGCTGCTCGCGGTCGACGATGTGGACGTCCAGGGGCGGGCCGCTCTGCTGGGCGACCACGTACCGGCGGGTGCCGCCGGGGGCGTCGGGGGCGCGGTGGGCGCTGGCCGGGGTGAAGCCGACCTTGCGCAGGCCGATCATCAGGTGCTGGCCGGTGGGCCGGATGTTCGGCGAGCCGATCGCGTAGAGGGTGCCGTAGGCGACGGACCAGCCGATCAGCACGGTGAGCAGCAGGGAGAGCGGGGTGGTGTAGCCGCCGAGCAGCTCGGTGATGCCGCTGAAGACCACCACCACCCACAGGGCGACCCGCCACCGGGGTCTGCTCGACATGCCGACCGCCGTCATGTAGGCGATCACCGGGGCGAGGTAGCCGTGCACCGGGTCGGTGAGGGTGCCGACGGAGTCCAGCGGGAAGCGGGTCAGGGCGTCGCGGATGTGCTCGGAGGCGCCCTCGGCGACCCACCAGTCGATGCCCAGCGAGACGCCGTAGGCCAGCACCGAGGCGAGCACGCCGTCGGCGACCCGCAGGCCGTCGCGCTTGATCAGCCGTTCGACCGCGAAGGCGAGCGGCACGGCCAGCACGGCGACGTTGGAGATCAGGCCGGTGATGGTGGACAGCACCGGGGAGAAGCGGGGCGCGTTCTCGGCGATGTCGATCTCGATGCCGGTGGTGGTCGAGGTGGCCACCCCGGCGAGCACGAAGACCGCGACGATGCCGAGGACGCCGGCCAGGAAGCGGATGAGGTCGGAGGGCCGGTGCGCGCGGGCGGCGAGCAGCGGTTCGTCGACGTCCAGGTGCGGGGCGTCGTCCAGCGGGTCGTGTCCGGGGCGCGGACCGGGGTCCGGCTCCGGCACCGGCTCCCGGTCGGGCTCCGGGCCCGGTTCGGAGGCCTCGGGGTCGGTCGGCTGGGCGGGTACGGCGGCGGGGGCCCCGTTCACGGGGCCGGTCGGCTGCGGGCTCTTGATCGTCCGGTCCTTGATCAGGGAGACTTCCGGTGCTGCTTCGGCCGCGGCGTCACCGCCGCGACCCGCTGCGGGCATGCCGTCGGAGGACTCGTCGGAGCCCTCGTCCACACCCACGTCAGCCGTCCCGGTCATCTGGTCTTGTCCTCGTATCACCACTCACCGCCCCGGAAGATGGTGGCATGCCCGGGCGCCCCGCGCTGGACAGGGGCCGGATCGGGCGCGGCGGATCATGACCGGCAGCCCCGTGAACCGGCCGGATACGGAAGAATGCCGCAGATGACGGACGCCACCGACGACGCCGGTTCCGGCGAGCTGCCGCCCTTCGCCGAACTGGTGCTCGACCTGACCGAGCGGATTCCACCCGGCCGGGTGATGACCTACGGGGACGTCGCCGAGTACCTCGGCCAGGGCGGTCCCCGGCAGGTCGGCCGGGTGATGGCGCTGTACGGCGGCGCCGTGCCCTGGTGGCGGGTGATCCGCGCCGACGGCCGCCTGCTGCCCGGCCACGAGCACCGCGCCCTCGCCCACTACGGCGAGGAGGGCACCCCGCTGCGCGAGCTCGCCGACCCGCCCCGGGTCGACCTGCGGCGCGCCCGCTGGGACGGCCGGCCCGCCGGGGACTGAAGGCCGGGCGGCGGGCCGGACGGGATCGGCCGAATCCCCTGCGCGGCCGGGAATGACGGGGCAGGATCGTAGGCTCGATACGGCGGGCCCCTCGACGGGCCCGCCCGCAGTTGCCCGAGCACGACCCCCAGGACGTCCGTGACCTCCCCCTACCGTCTGGTGCGCAGCCCCCTCGTACCGCCCGTCCCGCCCGAGCTCGACGCCTACCAGCGCGCCGTGGTCGAGCACGCGGGCGGGCCGCTGCTGGTGCTCGCCGGACCGGGGACCGGCAAGACCACCACGCTCGTCGAGGCGGTCGCCCGGCGGATCGAGGGCGGCGCCGACCCCGAGCGGATCCTCGTCCTCACCTTCAGCCGCAAGGCCGCCATGGAGCTGCGCGACCGGATGGCCGGCCGGCTCTCCGCCACCGCCGCGGGCTCCCGGGCCGCCGCCCCGCAGGCCACCACCTTCCACTCCTTCTGCTACGCCCTGCTCCGCGCCCACCAGGACCCGGCCGACTACGCCGAGCCCCTGCGGCTGCTCTCCGGCCCCGAGCAGGACGTCATGGTCCGCGAACTGCTCGCCGGCGGCGCCGAGGACGCCCGGCGCGGCCGTTCCCGGATCGCCTGGCCGCTGGACCTGCGCGCCTGCCTCACCACCCGCGGCTTCGCCGACGAGGTCCGCGCCGTGCTCGCCCGCAGCCGCGAGCTGGGCCTGGGCGAGGCCGAGCTGGCCCGCTTCGCCGAGGGCGTCCGGCGCCCCGACTGGGCCGCCGCGGCCCACTTCCTCGCCGACTACCTCGACGTGCTGGACCTGCGCGGCGTCCTCGACTACGCCGAGCTGGTGCACCGCGCCGTGCTGCTCGCCGAGCGCCCCGAGGTCGAGCGGAGCCTGCGCGAGCGCTACGACGCCGTCTTCGTGGACGAGTACCAGGACACCGACCCCGCCCAGGTCCGGCTGCTGCGCCGGCTCGCCGGCGGCGGGCGCGAGCTGGTCGCCGTGGGCGACCCGGACCAGTCCATCTACGCGTTCCGGGGCGCCGACATCAACGGCATCCTGGAGTTCCCGCAGACCTTCCGGCACGCCGACGGCCGCCCCGCCGACGTCAGGGTGCTGCGGGTCTCCCGCCGCTCCGGCGCCGTGCTGCTCGCCGCCGCCGGCGAGCTCGCCCGGCGGATGCCGATGGGCCGGCTGCCCGCCGACAAGCTCGCCCAGCACCGCGCCCCGCTGCCCGCCCGGGAGGGCGGCCGGGTCGAGGTCTACACCTACCCGACGCCCGGCGCCGAGCTGGACTCGATCGCCGACCTGCTGCGCCGCGCCCACCTGGAGGACGGCGTGCCGTGGGGCGAGATGGCCGTGCTGGTCCGGGCCGGCGCCCGGTCCATCCCCGGCGTGCGGCGGGCGCTCGGCGCGGCCGGCGTCCCGCTGGAGATCGACGGTGACGACCTGCCGCTGCGCGAGGAGCCGGCCGTCGCCCAGCTGCTGCTCGCCCTGCGGGTCTGCGCCGAGCAGGCCGTCCGCGACCGGCACGAGGGCCAGGACGCGCCGGAGGAAGGGGACGGCGCCGGTCCGGGTGCGCCCGACCCGCTGACCACCGACCTCGCCCACGCCCTGCTCACCGGCCCGCTCGGCGGCCTCGACGGCGCCGACCTGCGCCGCCTCGGCCGGACCCTGCGCGAGGAGGAGCGCGCCGCCCTGCGCGCCGGGGCCGCCGACGGCGCACCGCCCGCCGTGCCCCGCCCGGCCGGCGAGCTGCTGCGCGAGGCGCTCACCGAACCCGAGCGCCTCGCCGTCCTCGACGCCCCGTACGCCCGCCGCGCCCACGACCTCGGAACCCTGCTGCGCAAGGTCCGCGAGGCCCTCGCCGGCGGCTGCACCGCCGAGGACGCCCTGTGGCAGCTGTGGGACGGCTCCCGCCGCTGGCGCGAGCGCCTGGAGCGGGCCGCCCTGCGCGGCGGCGCCGCCGGCCGCAACGCCGACCGCGACCTCGACGCGGTCTGCGCCCTGTTCGAGACCGCCGCCCGCGCGGAGGAGCAGGTCACCGGCCACCGCGGCGCCCTCGACCTGCTCGCCGAGCTGGAGGCCCAGGACATCGCCGCCGACACCCTCACCGTGCGGGCCGTGCGCCCCGAGGCCGTCCGGCTGATGACCGCCCACCGCGCCAAGGGCCTGGAGTGGCGCCTGGTCGTCGTCGCCGGCGTCCAGGACGGCCTCTGGCCCGACCTGCGCCGCCGCGGTTCCCTGCTGGAGGCCGACCGGATCGGGCGCGACGGCCTCGCCGAACCGCTCACCCCCGCCGCGCTGCTCGCCGAGGAGCGCCGCCTTTTCTACGTCGCCGCCACCCGCGCCAGGGACCGGCTCGTCGTCACCGCCGTCAAGGCCCCCGCCGACGACGGCGACCAGCCGTCCCGCTTCCTGCGCGAGCTCTACCGCGAGGACGTCGACCCGCGCACCGGGCGGGTGCTGCGCCGCACCCCGCCGGTCACCGTCGAGGACGTCACCCACCGCCCGCGCCGCCCGCTCGCCGTGCCCGCGCTGGTCGCCGAGCTGCGCGCGGTCACCGTCGACCGGACCCGCTCGCCCGAACTGCGCCGCGCCGCCGCCGAACGGCTCGCCACCCTGGCCCTCGCCACCGACGAGGAGGGCCGCCCGCTGGTGCCCGCCGCCCGGCCAGAGAGCTGGTGGGGCCTGGAGGACGCCACCGCGGCCCCCGACCCGCTGCGCTCCGCCGACCTGCCGGTGCGGCTGTCCGGCAGCGGCCTGGAGCAGTTGGAGAACTGCTCGCTGCAGTGGTTCCTCGACAAGGAGGTCAAGGCCCGCGGCACCTCCTCCGCCGCCCAGGGCTTCGGCAACGTCGTGCACGCCCTCGCCGACGAGGTCGGCTCCGGCCGCACCCCCGCCGACCTCGCCGTCCTGATGGAGCGCCTGGACACCGTCTGGGACGCGCTGGCCTTCGACGCGCCCTGGAAGTCCCAGCAGGAGAAGACCGAGGCCCGCGCCGCCCTGGAACGCTTCCTCACCTGGCACGTGATGGCGCGCGGGCGCGACGTCGTCGCCACCGAGCACGACTTCGACGTCACCCTCGACGCCGGCGGCGTCCAGGTGCGCATCCGCGGCTCGATGGACCGCGTCGAGAAGGACGAGGCCGGCCGCGCCTACGTGGTCGACTTCAAGACCGGCAAGCAGACGCCCACCGACAAGTCGCTGCCCGAGCACAAGCAGCTCGCCGTCTACCAGCTCGCCGTCCGCTCCGGCGCCCTCAACGGGCTGCCCGGCTTCGACGCCGCGGCCGCCGAGTCCGGCGGCGCCGAGCTCGTCCAGCTGCGCAAGCCCGACAGGACGGCGGCCGACGCGCCCAAGGTGCAGCGGCAGGACCCGCCCGAGGGCGAGCCGTGGATCGAGAACCTGCTCGCCGAGGCCGCCGGACGGGTCCTCGCCGAGCGGTTCGTCCCGCAGACCGGCAGCGGCTGCGACCGCTGCGCCTTCCGCCGCAGCTGCTCCGCCCAGCGCGACGGCGCCCAGCTCGTCGAGTAGCCGCCGCCGGGCGGACCCGCCGCCGGTGTGGCGCACGCGGCACGTGGCCGTCGCCACAGCGGCCCCCCGGCTGTCGGCGCCCCCGGCTACCGTTGCGTGGTGACCGCCGTGCTCAGCCATCCCGACCAGCTCAAGGAGCTGCTGGGCATCCCCTTCAACCGGGAGCAGATGGCGGCCATCGGCGCCCCGCTGCGGCCGGCCGTCATCGTCGCCGGCGCCGGCTCCGGCAAGACCACCGTGATGGCCGCCCGGGTCGTCTGGCTGGTCGGCTCCGGCGCCGTGCGCCCCGAACAGGTCCTCGGCCTCACCTTCACCAACAAGGCCGCCGGCGAACTCGCCGAACGCGTCCGCGCCGCCCTGCACCGTGCGGGGGTGGCCGACCCCGACGACGGCGAGGCGCTCGGCGAACCCGAGATCTCCACCTACCACGCCTTCGCCGGCCGCCTGCTCAAGGAGCACGGCCTGCGGATCGGCATCGAACCCGACACCCGGCTGCTCGCCGACGCCACCCGCTTCCAGCTCGCCGCCAAGGTGCTGCGCACCGCCCGCGGCCCGTTCCCCGCGCTCACCGGCACCTTCGCCAACCTGGTCGCCGACCTCACCGCGCTCGACGGCGAGCTCGCCGAGCACCTCGTCGACCCCGCCGCGCTGCGCGCCTTCGACGAGGAACTGCTCGACGCCCTCGCCGGCGTGCGGCTGAGCAACGAGGACCTGCGGGCCGTGCCCGCCGCCGCCCGGGCCCGGCTGGAACTGCTGCGCCTGGTCGAGGACTACCGGCGCCGCAAGACCTCGGCCGGCCTGATGGACTTCGGCGACCAGATCGCCGCCGCCGCCCGCCTCGCGCAGCAGCGCCCCGAGGTCGGCGCCCTGCTGCGCGAGCAGTACCGGGTCGTGCTGCTCGACGAGTACCAGGACACCTCCGTCGCCCAGCGCCTGATGCTGGCCGGCCTGTTCGGCGCCGGCCCGGACGGCGCCGCCCCCGGCCACCCGGTCACCGCCGTCGGTGACCCCTGCCAGGCCATCTACGGCTGGCGCGGTGCCTCCGTCGCCAACCTCGACGACTTCCCCCGGCACTTCCCGAACGCCGACGCCACCCCGGCCGACCGCTACGCGCTCAGCGAGAACCGCCGCAGCGGCGGGCGGCTGCTGGCCTTCGCCAACGGCCTCGCGGCGCCGCTGCGCGCCATGCACGAGGGCGTCGAGGCGCTGCGCCCCGCGCCCGGTGCCGAGACCGACGGCCTGGTGCGGGCCGCGCTGCTGCCCACCCACGCCCAGGAGGTCGACTGGCTCGCCGACGAGATCGCCCACCTGGTGCGCACCGGCACCGCCCCCGGCCGGATCGCCGTGCTGTGCCGGGGCGGCGCCGCCTTCCCCGACGTGCACGCCGCGCTGGTCGCCCGGGACGTTCCGGTCGAGGTGGTCGGCCTCGGCGGGCTGCTCCACCTGCCCGAGGTGGCCGACCTGGTCGCGGTCTGCGAGGTGCTCCAGGACCCGACCGCCAACGCCGCCCTGGTCCGGCTGCTGATCGGCCCGCGCTGGCGGATCGGCCCGCGCGACCTCGCCCTGCTCGGCCGGCGCGCCGCCGAACTCGTCCGCACCGAGCGCCCCGAGGGCGTCGAGGCGCTCGCCGCCGCCGTCGCCGAGACCGACCCCACCGAGGTGGTCTCGCTCGCCGACGCCCTGGAGACCTTCCTGGACACGCAGGAGGCCGACGAGCTGCCCTTCTCCGCCGAGGCCAGGGTCCGCTTCGCCCGGCTCGCCCGCGAGCTGCGCGAGCTGCGCCGCTCGCTCGCCGAACCGCTGATGGACGTGCTGCACCGGGTCCTCGCCGTCACCGGCCTGGAGGTCGAACTCTCCGCCTCCCCGCAGGCGCTGGCCGCCCGCCGGCGGGAGACCCTGCACGCCTTCCTCGACGTCGCCGCCTCCTTCGCCGACCTCGACGGCGACCCCGGCCTCGCCGCCTTCCTCGGCTTCCTGCGGGCCGCCCAGGAGCACGACCGGGGCCTGGACGCCGGCCTGCCCGGTGGCGAGGACACCGTCAAGGTCCTCACCGCGCACAAGTCCAAGGGCCTGGAGTGGGACGTCGTCGCGGTGCCCGGCCTGGTCAAGGGCGCCTTCCCGTCCTCGTCCCCGCGCGAGCGCTGGACCAGCACCAAGCGCGTCCTGCCGCACGCCCTGCGCGGCGACGCCGCCACCCTGCCGGACGTGCGCGGCGGCTGGAACGCCAAGGCGATGAAGGACTTCAGAGCCGCCCTCGCCGAGCACTCCGCCGTCGAGGAGCTGCGCCTGGGCTACGTCGCCTTCACCCGCCCGCGCGCCCTGCTGCTGGCCTCCGGCCACTGGTGGGGGCCCAGCCAGAAGTCCCCGCGCGGCCCGTCCGACTTCCTGGAGCAGCTGCGCGAGCACGCCGAGCGGCCCGGCAACGGCGAGGTCGCCGTCTGGGCCGGACCGCCCGCCGAGGGCGAGGAGAACCCGGCGCTCGCCGCGCCCGTCGAACGGCCCTGGCCGCTGCCGCTGGACCCGGCCGCCCAGCACGCCCGCCGCCGGGTCGCCGAGGTGGTGCACCGCCGGCTGGCCGGGGCGCCCGCCCCCGAGCCCGAGCCGATGGCCCCCGAGGACCGCCGGCTGGTGGAGTCCTGGGACCGCGACCTGAACGCGCTGCTCGGTGAGCTGGAGCGCTCCCGCAGCCGGGTGCGGGAGGTGCCGCTGCCCGCCTCGCTCTCCGCCACCCAGCTGCTGCGGCTGGCCGCCGACCCGGACGGCTTCGCCCACGACCTCGCCCGCCCGATGCCCCGCCCGCCGCAGCCCGCCGCCCGGCGCGGCACCCGCTTCCACGCCTGGGTGCAGTCCCGGATCGAGCCGCTGATGCTGATCGGCCCGGGCGCGCTGCCCGGCGCCGACGACGACGGCATCGAGGACGAGCAGGACCTCGAACGCCTCAAGGAGGCCTTCCTGCGCACCCCGTACGCGGACCGCGAGCCGCTGCGGGTCGAGGCGCCGTTCCACCTGGTGCTGGCGGGCCGGGTGGTGCGCGGCCGGATCGACGCGGTCTACCGTGACGGTGACGACGGGTCAGAATTCGGCGGCGCGTCACGCTACGAAGTGGTGGACTGGAAGACGCACCGCGAGGAGACCGCCGACCCGCTCCAACTCGCCGTCTACCGGCTGGCGTGGGCCGAACAGGCGGGCGTCCCCCTGGAGCAGGTCACGGCCTCCTTCCTGTACGTCCGCAGCGGCCGGATCGAACAACCCGCAGGACTTCCCGGTCGAAAAGAGTTGGAACGGCTCCTGATCGGGAACAGTGAAGAATGAGTCACGGAGAGCATTCAAGTCATCACGGCATCGGGCGAAACCTGTGCGTAGTGCACGTTTCGCGCATATTGTGGGGTCGGTAACCGGTCAACCCCCGTGCTCCGGCCGCCAGCGAGGCCCGCATTCCCTAACCCTCAGTCATCACCGCAGGTGCCCACGGGCATCGGCGTCTTCTGCTGGAGAACCGAAGTTGAGCGCGACCGGATGGATCAGAGAACGGTTCGCCGGGCCGACCCCGGCAGCCGCACCCGGCGCGACCGGCACCTGGCCGAGGACGGCACTGTCGCTGCCGTTCATCGGGATGGCGCTGGTCGTCGTCCTCGACTACTTCACCGACGCCGCGGTGACCGTCGAACCGGCCCTCACCGCGGTCCCCGCGCTGGCCGCCGTGGTCAGCCGCCGTACCTGGTACCCCCTCGTCATCGGCGTCTGCACGGAGGCCGCCGCGTTCCTGATGGCCTTCCACAACGACGTGCTCGGCGAGTCCGTGCACAGCGCCACCGTCTTCGCCATCGTCCTCGTCGCCGCGATCGGCTGGGTCAGCGCCACCCTGAGGCTGCGCCAGGAGCGCCTGCTCGCCGACGCCCAGCTGGTCGCCTCGATCGCCCGGCGCGTCCTGCTGCGCCCCGTCCCCGACCGCGTCGGCACCGTCCGTGCCGCCGTCCACTACGCGGCGGCCGCCGCCCACGCCCGCATCGGCGGCGACCTCTACGAGGTCGTCAACACCCGGCACGGCGTGCGCGCCGTCGTCGGCGACGTGCGCGGCAAGGGGCTCGGGGCCGTCGAGACCGCCGCCGCCGTGCTCGGCGCCTTCCGTGAGGCCGCCCATCAGGAGGCCGCCCTCGACAGGGTCGCCGGCTGGCTCGCGGACAGCCTCGACCGCGCCCTGCACGAGAACGACCACCCCGGCGTCGAGGAGGAGTTCGTCACCCTCGTCCTCATCGGGGTCGGCCACGACGGCACCGCCGAGATCGTCAACTGCGGCCACCCGGCCCCGCTGCTGCTGCGCGGCACCGAGGCCGCCCGGCCGCTCGAACTCGCCGAGACGGTGCCCCCGCTCGGCGTCCTCGACCCCGCCGACGTCCGCCCGCCCGTCCTGCGCGTCCCGCTGCACCCCGGCGACCGCGTGCTGCTCTTCACCGACGGCGTCATCGAGGCCCGCGACCGGGCCGGCGCCTTCTACCCGCTCGCCGAGCGCCTCCCGCGCTGCGCCCAGGGCGGCGGCCCCGTCGACGTGCTGCGCCGGCTGCACGAGGACGTGGTGCGCCACGTCGGGCGCCAACTCGGCGACGACGCCGCCATGCTGCTCCTCCAGTACGAGCCACCGCCCGCCGCCGACCCTCCGCGGGCCGCCGTCACCGCCGTGCTCGCCCCGCCCCTCCCGGCCCTCCCGCCCGTCCGGACCGCCCCGACCGTCCCGCACGTGCCCCAGCAGAACGGGCACCTGTCCCGGCAGTGAGCACGTCCTAGAGTTCCACCCGCACCATCAGCGGCCGGTGGTCCGACACCTCCGCGCGCGGTGCGGACGCCGCGCCCACCGCGGAGCGCGGCACCCCGACCGCCAGCACGTGGTCGAACTGCACGGCCGGCCGGTGCGAGGGGTAGGTCGGCGTGCGGGCCAGGTCCGACCAGCCCTGCAGCCGCGCCCGCGGCTCGCGCACCCGCCGCCGGCGCGGCTCCACCAGCGCCGGCCGGGCCCGGCGGGCCGCCCGCAGCTCCCGCACCCGCGCCCGCGGCGCGGACCGCTCCAGCGCGCTCGCCCCGCCCAGCACCGTGCGCGGCACCGCGCCCACCAGGTTGAAGTCCCCCAGCACCAGGTACGGCTGCGGAAGGTCGGCGATCCACCGGCGGATCGCCGCCAGCTGCGCCATGTTCCAGCCCGGCACGAACGACAGATGGGCGGCCACCACCGTGAACGGGCCGCGCCCGCCCTCCAGGACGGCGGCGAGCGCGGCCCGCGGCTCGTCCGGCACCGGCGTCAGCCCGCGCCGCCCGGCCACCCGCAGCGGCAGCCCGAACGGCGCCGGGGCGAACCGGCGGGCCCGCCAGTGCCGCACCGGCAGCCGGGTCAGCAGCGCCGTGCCGTACGCGGGCGGCGCGCCGTCACCGACCTCGGCCGGCCCGTACACCCGGATCCCGGCGGGCGCCGAGGCCTCCGGCAGCCAGCCCGCCACCGGCGCGGGCCGGCCGTGCAGGGCGGCGGCGAAGCGCCAGTCGCTCGCGCCCATCGCGGCGGCGGCGACGGCGGCCTGGTCGGTGCCGCCGGACCGGGCCTGACGGCGGTCCACCTCCTGGAGTGCCAGCACATCGGCGTCCAGGGCGGCCACCGCCTTCGCGAGCGGCCCGCCGGGATCGGCCGGGAACGGGGACGGGGCGCCGTCGGGCGCGAGCGGCTGACCGTGCAGCAGATTGAACGTGGCGATGCGCAACTGGCTCACGCCCCCCGACGTTACCCGCCGCCGGTGACGGCCGGACCACCCGGCTTGACCCGTCGAGCATACTCGGTATACATACTCGGTATGTCCATCCGCCACGGCCTGCTCGCCCTGCTCGACCAGGGTCCGCGCTACGGCTACCAGCTGAGAACCGAGTTCGAGGCGCGCACCGGCGCCACCTGGCCGCTCAACGTCGGCCAGGTCTACACCACCCTCGCCCGCCTGGAACGCGACGGACTGGTCGTCCCCGCCGGGGAGGACGAGGAGGGCCACCAGTTCTACGCGGCCACCGACGCCGGCCGCGCCGAACTGCGCTCCTGGTTCGACACCCCGGTGCCGCGCACCAACCCGCCCCGCGACGAACTCGCCATCAAGCTCGCGATGGCCGTCACCGTCCCCGGCGTCGACGTGCCCGCCGTGGTCCAGGGCCAGCGCCGGCACAGCATCAAGGCGCTCCAGGACTACACCCGCCTCAAGGCCCGCGCCCTCGCCGGCGAGGCCCGCCCCGGCGACGCCGGGGGCCCGGGCTCCGACCTCGCCTGGCTGCTCGTCCTCGAACAGCTGATCTTCCAGACCGAGGCCGAGGTCCGCTGGCTCGACCACTGCGAGACCCGGCTCGCCCAGCAGGCCGAGATCGCCCGGGCCCGCGCCGCCGAGGCCGCCCAGGACACCGCCGGCGCGCCCGCGCCCACCCGGTTCGGCCGTCGCCGCACCAAGGCCTGAGGGCCCCACCGAAACGAACCAGTGGCCCGCCGCCGCGCCGAAGCGCCGCGGGCCCACCGAACAGCAGGGGGAAACGTGTCCCACACCCGTCCGAGCGGGAACGGCGCCGACGCCGTCCTGCACCTGGACAACGTCACCCGGGTCCACGGACAGGGCGCCGCCGAGGTCCAGGCACTGCGCGGCGTCGACCTGAAGGTGCATCCCGGCGAGTTCGTCGCCGTCATGGGCCCCTCGGGTTCCGGCAAGTCCACCCTGCTCACCCTCGCCGGCGGCCTCGACACGCCCAGCGGCGGGCAGGTCCTCGTCGAGGGCGTCGCCCTCGGCGGGCTCAGCCGCAAGAGGCTCGCCGAGGTCCGCCGCCGCTCCGTCGGCTACGTCTTCCAGGACTACAACCTGATACCGGCGCTCACCGCCGCCGAGAACATCTCCCTGCCGCGCGAACTCGACGGCGTCTCCACCCGCGCCGCCCGCCGCGAGGCCCTCGCCGCCCTGGAGGAGCTCGGCATTCCCGAACTCGCCGACCGCTTCCCCGACGACATGTCCGGCGGCCAGCAGCAGCGCGTCGCCATCGCCCGCGCCCTGATCGGCGACCGCCGGCTCGTCCTCGCCGACGAACCCACCGGCGCCCTCGACTCCACCACCGGCGAGGCCGTGCTCGCCGTGCTGCGCGCCCGCTGCGACGCCGGCGCCGCCGCCATGATGGTCACCCACGAGCCCCGGCACGCCGCCTGGGCCGACCGCGTGGTCTTCCTGCGCGACGGCCGGATGGTCGACGAGAGCGCCAGCCAGGACGCCGGCAGCCTGCTCGTCGCGGCCGCCGCCAACGCGAAGGGCCCGGTGGGGGAGTGAACCTCGGTTCCTGGCGGGTCGCCCTGCGCATCGCCCGCCGCGACGCCCTGCGCGCCAAGGGCCGCAGCGCCCTCGTCATCGCCATGGTCGCGCTGCCCGTCCTCGGCGTCGCCGGCGCCGACGTCATGTTCCGCAGCGCCGAACTCGACCCGGTCGAGAAGATCGAGCGCAGCATGGGCCAGGCCGAGGCCTCCCTGGAGATCCTCGACCGCGGCGCCGTCGTCCTGCAGACCCCCGACCCCGAGGTGGACCGCAGGATCACCACCGTCGACGACGCGAAGAAGGAGAACGGCAAGCCCGTCCTCACCCCCGAGCAGCAGCGCAGCCTCGACACCGCGCCCGCCGACCTCGCCCGGCAACTGCTGCCCGGCGCCACCCTGGTGCCACTGCGCGAAGGCCCCTACATCACCACCAGCACCGTCGAGGGCCTCGCCAACGTCCGGATCACCGAACTCGACCTCGCCGACCCCGTCTGGCACGGCCGCTACGACGTGATCAAGGGCCGGGCACCCAGCGCCGACCACGAGATCGCCGTCACCCAGGCCTTCCTCGACACCTCCGGGCTGAAGATCGGCGACCGCACCTCACCGCGCGGCCTCGAAGCCACCCCCTACACCATCACCGGCGTCGCCGAGCACCCCGGCGACCTGCGCGGCGTCGACCTGTTCGCCCGCCCCGGCGCCCTGCTCGACCCGCTCGCCAAGCTGCCCGGTGCCGAGTCCGGCACGCGCGGGCGCACCTCCGTCAGCGACGAGGCCAACAACTGGCTCGTCAAGCTCCCGGCCGGGACCACCCTCGACTGGGCCAAGGTCGTGGAGCTCAACAAGTACGGCTTCCTGGTCGCCTCGCGCACCGTGCTCCTCGACCCGCCGCCCCGCTCCGAGGTGCCGTTCTACGTCGACCAGGACAGCCGGGGCGGCAGCAGCCGCACCCCGTTCCTGGACCGGACCTCCGTCGTCGTCATCGGCACCGTCATGGGCATGGCCCTGCTGGAGATCATCCTGCTCGCCGGCCCGGCCTTCGCCGTCGGCGCCCGCCGCTCCCGCCGCCAGCTCGGCCTGCTCGCCGCGGGCGGCGGCGACCGCGCCCAGGTGCGCGCCGTCGTCCTCGGCGGCGGTGTCGTCCTCGGCCTCGCCGGCGCCCTCGTCGGCCTCGTCCTCGGCATCGGCCTGGTCGCCCTGCTGCGCACCCGGGCCGAGGAGTTCGCCGGCCAGCGCTTCGGCCACTTCGACCTCCAGCCGCTCGACCTGCTCGGCATCGCCCTGATCGGCCTCGTCACCGGCCTGCTGGCCGCCGTGGTGCCCGCCGTCCAGGCCTCCCGGCAGGACGTCGTCGCCGCCCTCACCGGCCGCGACAACCTCAAGCCGCCCAGCCGCAAGCTCGCCCTGCTCGGCCTGCTGATGCTCGGCGGCGGCTCCGCCCTCGCCCTGCTCGGCGCCACCGGCGGCTTCGGCGGCCGCTCCCTCGCCGTGCTCGGCGGCTCCGCCATCGCCGAACTCGGCATGGTCGCCCTCGCCCCCTACCTGGTCGGCCTCTTCGGCCGGCTCGGCCGCTGGCTGCCGCTCGGCCCCCGCCTGGCGCTGCGCGACTCGGTGCGCCACCGCGGCCGCACCGCCCCCGCCGTCGCCGCCGTCATGGCCGCCGTCGCCGGCTCCGTGGCCGTCGGCGTCTACACCTCCAGCTCCGACGAGGAGCTGCGCCGCGAGTACGTCGCCACCGGCCCCGACCACTCCGTCACCCTCTCCGCCGGCTGGGGCGCCGGCTCCGACGGCTCGCTGCTCCCGCAGATGCGCGGCGCCGTGCAGAACAGCGTCCCCGGGCTCGGCAGCCGCGCCGACGTCCAGCGCGTCAACTACCGGGGCGACTGCATGGTCAGCCGCGACGGCGTGTGCGGCTGGGCCACGCTCGTGATGCCCGAGGAGCGCCGCTGCCCGGTCTCGGGCCGCAACGCCATGACGGTCGGCCCGGAGGAACGCGAGCGGCTCTCCCGCGAGGACCCGCGCTGCCGGGAGGACCGCATCCTCCGCGCCAGCCCCTTCGGCCTGGTCCAGGCCGGCGACGGCGGCCTGCTGCGCAACCTCTACGACGTCACCGACCAGGCCGCCGTCCAGGCCCTCGCGGCCGGCAAGGCCGTCGTCTTCGACGAGCGCTACATCAAGGACGGCAAGGCCATCCTGGAGCTCACCGAGCCGAGGGACGAGAACAACCCCGAGGCCGAGCCGGCCGTCCACCCCGTCACCGTCGACGCCCACCTCGCCACCTCCTCGCAGGCGCCGACCGGCCAGGTGGTGCTCAACCCCGACACCGCGCAGCGCCTCGGCCTCACCACCCGCGACATCGGCTCGGTGTGGCGGCCCGACGGCCCGGCCTCCGACGCCGCGGAGCAGAAGGCCCTCGCCGCGCTCGCCAGGCTCTCCGACGGCGTGCAGTTCGACATCGAGCGCGGCTACCAGTCCCCGGGCAACCTCATCACCCTGGGCCTGACCGTGTTCGCCGGCCTGGTCGCCCTCGGCGCCGCCGGCATCGCCACCGGCCTCGCCGCCGCCGACTCCCAGCGCGACCTCACCACCCTCGCGGCGGTCGGCGCCGCGCCCCGGATCCGGCGCACCCTGTCCGGCTTCCAGTGCGGCGTCATCGCCACCATGGGCGCCGTGCTCGGCGCCGTCGCCGGAGTCGTGCCCGCGATCGCGCTGCGCAAGGTCGAGGCCGCCACGTCGAGCTACGCCGGGATGAGCCTTCAGGAGAAGGCGGCCAAGGGCATCGTGGTGTTCCCCTGGCTCAACATCGGGGGCACCCTGATCCTGCTGCCGCTGCTCGCGGTGGCGCTGGCCGCGCTGCTCACCCGCTCGCGGATCTCGCTGCTGCGCCGCACCGGCTGAGCCGTTGCCGGTCGCTCCACCCCGTCACCCCGGACGCCCGCGCGCGTCCGGGGTGACGGACGTAACAGGCCCCGCGGTGCCCAGCCTTCGGGACCGGGGCCGCCCGCAGGCACCCGGGCGAACTAAAGTCGTCCGTATGACGAGAACTCCGGACAGCGTCGTCCGCTCCTTCATCGACCGGCACCGGCCCGCCTTCCTCGCGGACCTCGCCGACTGGCTCCGCATCCCCTCGGTGTCCGCCGACCCCGGCCGGTCCGGGGACGTCCGCCGCTCCGCCGAGTGGCTGGCCGCCAAGCTGCGCGACACCGGCTTCCCGGTGGCCGAGGTGTGGGAGACGGACGGCCTGCCGGCGGTCTTCGCCGAGTGGCCCTCCGGGGACCCGGACGCGCCGACCGTCCTCGTCTACGGCCACCACGACGTGCAGCCCGCCGCCCGGGAGGACGGCTGGGCGACCGACCCGTTCGAGCCGACCGTGGTCGGCGACCGGCTGTACGCCCGCGGCGCCGCCGACGACAAGGGCCAGGTGTTCTTCCACACCCTGGGTGTGCGCGCCCACCTGGCCGCCACCGGCCGCACCGCGCCGGCCGTCAACCTCAAGCTGCTCGTCGAGGGCGAGGAGGAGTCCGGCTCCCCGCACTTCGCCGACCTGGTGCGCCGCGAGGCCGGCCGGCTGGCCGCCGACGTCGTGATCATCTCGGACACCGGCATGTGGTCCGAGACCACGCCGACCGTCTGCACCGGCATGCGGGGCCTGGCCGACGCCCAGATCGACCTCTACGGGCCGGACACCGACATCCACTCCGGCTCCTTCGGCGGCGCGGTGCCCAACCCGGCCGCCGTCGCCGCCGAGCTGGCCGCCGGCCTGCACGACGCCGACCACCGGGTCGCCGTCCCCGGCTTCTACGACGGCGTGGTCGAGCTGACCGACCGTGAGCGCGCGCTCTTCGCCGAGCTGCCCTTCGACGAGGCGGCCTGGCTGCGGACCGCCAAGTCGTACGGCACCCGCGGCGAGGCCGGCTACTCCACCCTGGAGCGGATCTGGGCCCGCCCGACCGCCGAGGTCAACGGCATCTGGGGCGGCTACACCGGCCCCGGCGGCAAGACCATCGTGCCCGCCTCGGCCCACCTGAAGCTCTCCTTCCGGCTGGTCGCCGGGCAGGAGGTCGAGAAGGTGCGCGAGGCCGTCCGCTCCTGGGTGGCCGACCGGGTGCCCGAGGGCATCCGGTACGAACTGGTCTTCCCGGGCGCGACCCGGCCCTGCCTGACCCCGCTCGACCACCCGGCGCTGCAGTCCACCGTCCGGGCGATGGGGCGTGCCTTCGAGCAGAAGATCCTGTTCACCCGTGAGGGCGGTTCCGGCCCGGCCGCCGACCTGCAGGACGTGCTCGGCGCGCCGGTGCTGTTCCTCGGCATCTCGGTGCCCTCGGACGGCTGGCACTCGGTGGACGAGAAGGTCGAGCTGGAGCTGCTGGCCAAGGGCGTCGAGGCCGCCGCCTACCTGTGGGCCGACCTGGCCGAGAACTGGCGGCCTGGCGGCGAGCGCGCGTGAACCCCGGGCGAGCGTGGGCGGACCGGGGCCGGGCGCGTCCCGCTCCGGCCGCCCGAGCGAACCCGACCCGTCCGGAAGACTCATCACGTGGGGATGGAACAGTTGAGCACCGTGCCTGAGACCGAACGCCCGCTGCACCTGGCACTGGCCCGGGCCGGTGTGGACCGGGCGGCCCAGCACCGCTTGGACGAGCCCTGGCTGGCGGCCGCGTGGAGCCACCCGTCCACCAAGGTGCTGCCGATCGCCGGCGGCGAGGCGTTCGTGGTGGACACCGGGCAGGGGACCGAACTGGTCCTGATGCCCTCCTTCGAGGCGCCGCAGAACGGCGACCGGTACTTCCTCGGCACCGACGAGGAGGGCGTCTCCTACTTCGCGCTGGCCGGCGAGAGCCTGCCGGGCCGGCTGGACGGCGACGCCCGCCCGGCCGGGCTGCGCGAGGTCGGCGCGCTGCTGTCCGACCGGGACGCCGGACTGCTGGTGCACGCGGTCGCGCTGGAGCACTGGCACCGGCTGCACAGCTTCTGCTCGCGCTGCGGCCACCCGACCGAGAAGGCCGGCGCCGGGCACGTGCGGCGCTGCACCTCCTGCGCGGCCGAGCACTACCCGCGCACCGACCCGGCGGTGATCATGCTGATCACCGACGAGCAGGACCGCTGCCTGCTCGGCCGCCAGGCGCTGTGGCCGGAGGGCCGCTGGTCGACGCTGGCCGGCTTCGTCGAGCCGGGCGAGTCGATCGAGCAGGCGGTGGTGCGCGAGGTGCACGAGGAGGCCGGGGTGCGGGTCGCCGAGGTCTCCTACGTGGCCAGCCAGCCGTGGCCGTTCCCGTCCAGCCTGATGCTGGGCTTCCTGGGCCGGGCGCACCCGGAGGGCACCGCGATCACCGTGGACGGCGAGGAGCTGGCGGAGGCGCGCTGGTTCTCCCGGGAGGAGCTGCGGGCGGGCATGGCGGCGGGGGAGATCCTGCCGCCGTCCGGGATCTCGATCGCCCGGCACCTGGTCGAGGTCTGGTACGGCGAGCCGCTTCCGTCGGCGGCCCGCTGGTAATTCCGGCGGTTCCCCGGGGTTTCCACGGATTGGGGGCGCGCGGAGTTGATCCGCGCGCCCCCAATTTCCATTTCGAACCCGTCTCCCCAGGATGTTCGTAACCGGAGCGGCCCTGTCCAGTAAGGCCCCCGGGCGCCGGCCGGGCGCCGGACGAACGGAGTCACCGATCCCGGGCGACTTTGCCGCAAACGCCTGAAAGCCCCTCACCCGTCTCGCTACATTCACTCGGGTGACAATCCCCCGGGGCACTGCCCAATCCCCCAAATACCAGCGCCTCGCCGCCGACCTGCGCCGCCGGATCGCCGAGGGCGAGTTCACCACCGCGGCCGCCCTCCCGGTCGAGAGCGAGCTGGAACGCCAGTACGGCGTCGCCCGCAACACCGTCCGCCTCGCCGTCGACGTCCTCGTCAACGAGGGCCGGCTGGTCCGCCTCCAGGGCAAGGGCACCTATCTGCGCGAGCATCCCGTGCTCGATCACCGCGCCTACGGGCCCGCCCCCCGCCCCGACCCCCAGGAGGCCGTCCCGCGCGACTGCCTGGCCGTGCCCAGCGCCGTCTACCGCGGCGAGGCGGCCGAGAGCGGGCGGGAACTCACCGTCGACTTCGAGATGATGATCGTCCGCGCCCGCGTCGACATCGCCGAACGGCTCGGACTGCGCCCCGGTGAGGCCATCGTCGTCCGCCGCCAGCTGCGGATGCTGGACCGCGAGCCGTACTCCATCGAGGAGAGCCACTACCGGGCCGGCCTCGCCGCCGGCACCCCGCTGATGGAGCCCGACCAGATCGACGGCGGCGACGAGGCGGTTCTCGCCGCGCTCGGGCGCACCGAGGTCGGCGCCGTGGACCATCTCGTCGCCCGGATGCCCGGGCCGGAGGAGGCCCAGTGGTTCCAGGGCGGGCCGGGGGTGCCGCTGGTGGTTCAGACCCGGGTCACCTACGACCGGCGCGGGCCGGTGCGGGTCATCGAGACCCGCTACTCCGCCGACCGCAGCCGGCTGGTCTACGCGGTCGGCGACCTGGCCGCCCGGGCCTCGCTGCCCGCGCCCGCCGCGCCCGTCGACCCGGCCCGGGCCGACGCGCCGTAGCCGCGGTGGGCCGGCGCGCCGGCCGGGCGCCGCCGGGGCGCCGGGCCTCCGGGGTCAGGCCGCCAGGGCCTTCTTCACCTGCAGCAGGCTCGGGTTGGTCATCACGACCCGCTCGCCGCCGCCGGCCGGCTGCACCAGCACGGTCGGAACGGTCTGGTTGCCGTTGTTCACCGACTCGACGAAGGCCGCCGACGCCGGGTCCTCCTCGATGTTGATCTCGGTGTAGCCGATGCCCTCGCGCTGCAGCTGGCTCTTGAGCCGGTTGCAGTAGCCGCACCAGGTCGTGCTGTACATCGTCACGCTGCCGGACATCGAGGGGACTCCTTCGGGTAGGGGAGGGGCCTGTACGGGGGCGCCGCGTGGGTCACGCGGCTCCGCGGGGACAACGTCCACCGCCCGGCGGTCATTCCGCACCGGGACCGGCCGGGCCGCGTCGGCGCGCACCCACCCGGACCGGCGCGAGGCTGGTCGCACGCGCCCCCGCGTGCCACTATCCGCCGTCCGCGTCGCGATCATCCTGCGATCACACCGCGCCTGTGGACAACCCCGCCCGCGATGTCCGCGCGGGCTGAGAGGATGGAACGCATGCAGGAAGACCTCTTGAGCGGCAGCCCGTTCGACGGACACCAGGACGACCACCGGAGCGGCCACCTCGCCGCCGGCGGCCCCGACGCTGTCCTCGCCGGACTCGATCCCGAACAGCGGGCCGTCGCCACCGCCCTGCAGGGTGCCGTCTGCGTCCTCGCGGGCGCGGGCACCGGCAAGACCCGTGCCATCACCCACCGCATCGCCTACGGCGTGCGCAGCGGCGTCTACCAGCCCCAGCAGGTCCTCGCCGTCACCTTCACCGCCCGCGCCGCCGGCGAGATGCGCGGGCGCCTGCGCGAGCTCGGCGCCGAGGGCGTCCAGGCCCGCACCTTCCACGCCGCCGCCCTGCGCCAGCTCCAGTACTTCTGGCCGCGCGCCGTCGGCGGGCCCGTCCCGCAGCTGCTCGAGCGCAAGGTCCAGCTGGTCGCCGAGGCCGCCGGCCGCTGCGGCCTGCGCGTCCAGCGCACCGAACTGCGCGACCTCACCGCCGAGATCGAATGGGCCAAGGTCACCCAGATCAGCCCCGACGACTACCCCGCCGCCGTCGCCAAGTCCGGCCGCGAGGCCCCCCGCGACCCCGCCGAGACCGCCCAGGTCTACCGCGTCTACGAGGAGACCAAGAGCCGCCGCGGGAACATCGACTTCGAGGACGTGCTGCTGCTCACCGCCGCCATCCTGGAGGACCGCCCCGACATCGCCGACCAGGTCCGCGCCCAGTACCGGCACTTCACCGTCGACGAGTACCAGGACGTCTCCCCGCTCCAGCAGCGCCTGCTCGACCAGTGGACCGGCCCCGGCGGCGGCGCCAGCCTCTGCGTCGTCGGCGACGCCAGCCAGACCATCTACTCCTTCACCGGCGCCACCCCCGACTACCTGCTGGGCTTCCGCAACCGCCACCCCGAGGCCACCGTCGTCAAGCTGGTCCGCGACTACCGCTCCACCCCCCAGGTGGTCCACCTCGCCAACGGACTGCTCGCCCAGGCCCGCGGCGAGGCCGCCCGCCACCGCCTCGAACTCGTCTCCCAGCGCGAGGCCGGCCCCGAGCCCGTCTACACCGAGTACGAGGACGAGCCCACCGAGGCCGAGACCACCGCCCGGCGGATCAAGGAGCTGCTCGCCGCCGGCGTGCGGGCCAGCGAGATCGCCGTCCTGTTCCGCACCAACGGCCAGTCCGAGGTCTACGAGCAGGCCCTCGCCGATCTCGGCGTCCCCTACCAGCTCAAGGGCGCCGAGCGGTTCTTCGAACGCCCCGAGGTCCGCGACGCCGGCGTCCTGCTGCGCGGCGCCGCCCGCGCCGCCTCCGACCCGGTCACCGACGGTGCCCCCGACCTCGCCGGCCAGGTCCGCGCCGTCCTCGCCACCCGCGGCTTCACCGCCGAGCCGCCCGCCGGCTCCGGCGCCGTCCGCGACCGCTGGGAGTCCCTCGCCGCCCTCGTCCGGCTCGCCGAGGAGTTCGAACGCGGCCGCACCGCGGCGGGCCAGACCACCGACCTCGCCGCCTACGTCGCCGAACTCGACGCCCGCGCCGCCGCCCAGCACGCCCCCGCCGTCGAGGGCGTCACCCTCGCCTCCCTGCACGCCGCCAAGGGCCTCGAATGGGACGCCGTCTTCCTGGTCGGCCTCACCGAGGGCACCCTGCCGATCATCTACGCCAAGACTGACGAGCAGGTCGAGGAGGAGCGCCGCCTCCTCTACGTCGGCGTCACCCGCGCCCGCAAGCACCTCACGCTCTCCTGGGCGCTGTCCCGCTCGCCGGGCGGCCGCGCCTCCCGCAAGCCCAGCCGCTTCCTCGACGGACTGCGCCCCGGCTCCAGCGCCCCCGGCACCCGCCCCGCGGGGCGCGGCGGGCGCGGCGAGGCCGGCGAGCGCTCCGCCGGGCGCCGGGTCCGCGGGCCGGTCACCTGCCGGGTCTGCGGGCGGGCCCTCACCGAGGCGGTCGAACGCAAGCTCCGCCGCTGCGAGAGCTGCCCCTCCACCATGGACGAGGCGCTCTACGAGCGGCTGCGCGAGTGGCGCGCCGCCCAGGCCCGTGAACAGGGCGCCCCCGCCTACGTCGTGTTCACCGACGCCACCCTGATGGCGATCGCCGAGGACGTCCCCGCCAACCGGCAGGAGCTGGCCTCCATCTCCGGGGTCGGGGCGATGAAGCTGGACAAATACGGGGCCGCCGTGCTGTCGTTGTGTGCGGGGGAGGAGCCCGTCAGGGATCCGGCGGACGTCACGGACGGTCAGTCGGACGAACCGGCCTGAGCCGGTCCGGGGCGATCACAGCCGGCGCCGAGGGGCGCCGCGGAGACCGTCGGGAAACTCGCCGGAAAAATAGTTTGCGCGCCGTGCCGGGAGCGCAATAGCCTGCCGGAGCGGTCAAGGGGACGCGATCGTCCAGGGTGACGCCTGTGCCTCATGCCCCCGCGCCCATCAGCTTCACCTGCTTCACCAGCTTCACCGAGACAGACATCCGAACAGTTCGGAGCCCGGGAGACCAGGCTCCGCGAGACGCCGAGAGGAGGCGAAGACAGTGGAAACCATGATCACCAAAATGACTGGCCAGACCGTCGACGCTGCCTCCCTGCGTGCCGCCAGCCTGCGGCTTGCCGCCGAGCTGTGCGGAACCGGTCTGGGTCTCGACACCACCGGTGTCTCCGTCGTTCCCGCCTCCCCCGCCCCCGTTGTCAGTGGCCTCGGACACACTGGCCCCGGCAACAGCGGCATCCAGGGCGGCAGCCTCGACGGCACCCGTGTCGAGACTGGTCTGTCCCGCGACTGGGCGTCGGTCGACGCTGCGCACTCCCTGCGTGATGAGCGACCGACCCAGGCACCGAAGACGGCCGTAGCCCTCGCCATGCATGGCGGCTATGAGCAGGTCATCGGTGCCGGAAACGCCCAGAAGCAGAACGAGCAGCAGATCACCCAGGCCATGGCTGTCGTCTTTGCCGACGCCACGGCCATCCGGATGAGGGCCTTCCGCGGCCCCGAACCCTGGAGAGAACGAACCTGAGCCAGCCTCAGGTCGGCGCCTCCAGGGCCGCGGAACCCCACTACCGGGATCCGCGGCCCTTCTGTTTTGTCCGGTACGCAAGACCACCCAGGCCCCCCGGGGCCTCCGGCCCAGCCCCACCAGTCAGCTGAGCCGGACCCACTGAGAAGACGAGGAAGACGCCCACAGTGTCCACGGTCATCACGCCGCCCACCCCGTCCGTACCGCAGACAAGCCAGACCAAGGCCGACCAGGCCGACCCCCCGGAGGTTCTTTCCATGCAGTTCACCTCGATCGACCAGGCCGAGGAGCTCGGTCTCCCCATCCCGTGCCGCGCGTTCGACCCCGAGGTCTTCTTCGCCGAGACGCCCGCCGACGTCGAGTACGCGAAGTCCCTCTGTGGCACCTGCCCGGTCAAGGAGGCCTGTCTCACCGGCGCCCTCGAGCGCCGCGAGCCCTGGGGCGTCTGGGGCGGCGAGCTGTTCGTCCAGGGTGTCGTCGTGGCCCGCAAGCGGCCGCGCGGCCGCCCGCGCAAGACCGAGGTCGCGGCGTGAACCCCGCGTTCGGAGCCGGAACCGTCCGCCGGGGAGAGCAGCCCCCGCCGGACAACGCCCTCCGCCGCTCCGTGCGCCTCGCCGCCGCCAAGGCCGACGCCGCCCGCATCCATCCCTTCCCGACGACGCACCACGAGCAGGACCACCACATGACCGCCGCCGCCATCGATCCGACCGTCCGCGCCGAGCAGACCACCGAACTCCAGATCCAGAACAGGACCCTCGAAATGCAACTCCTCCACGAATCCCTGGCCCGGGCGCATATGCAAGAGCGCCTCCAGGAGGCCGAGCACCAACGGCTCGTCAACCGGCTCGCCCGGGCCCAGCGGCTCAGGCAGAAGGCCGAACGCGCCTCGCTCCGGGCCCGCAAGGCCCTCGCCGTCGCCCTGATGTGACCGCCCTGATGTGACCGCCGTGACGTGACCGCCGTGAGGTGACCCGGGCGCCGCCCGCCCGGCCCCACCGTCCGGCCCGTGATTCGGCCCCGCCGGACCCCGTCGCGCCGCAGGCCGCCCCCCGACACCGGGAGGCGGCCTGCGGCCGTTGCGGGGGAGGGGGATCAGCCCTCCGCCGACGGACTCCGGCGCCTGGGCGCGGCCGCCTTCGCCGGCGCGGCCTTCCCCGCGGCCGGCTTTCCGGCCGCTGTCTTCCTGGCCGGCGTCTTCCCGGCCGCAGTCTTCCCGGTCGGCGTCTTCCCGGCCTTCTTCGGGGGCGTGCGCTTGCCCGGCGAACCCGCCTCGGCGAACTCCGGCAGCCACTCCAGCATCTCCGCCCGGAACGGCGCCTTGGCGCCCAGCTGACAGAGCACCCCGATCGTGCTCAGCGTCACCCGGTGGATCAGCAGGTACGACGGCGGCAGGTTCAACTGCTTGCCCAGGTTGTAGGCGGGCGACCGCGGATCGGCGATCCGCGCCGCCTGCGCCCGCATCCACGCCCGGGTGAAGTGGAACGTCTCCACCGCCGCCGGCTCGATGATCGGCAGCAGGTAGTCCAGCACCGCGTCCGGGTCCAGCTCGATCGAGGGCTTCACGAAGCCCTCCTCGCGCAGCATCGCCAGCACGCCCGCCGCGTCCCCGGCCAAGGCCATCCGCAGGGAGGCCCCGATCGGCGCCGGCAGGCCGCCCGGCAGGCGGTCCACCGTCCCGAAGTCCAGCACCCCCAGCCGCCAGCCCTCCACCGGGCCGTCGTCCTTCAACAGCCGGAAGTTGCCCGGATGCGGATCCGCGTGCAGCAGCCCCGTCCGCGAGGGGCCGGCGAACAGGAACCGCGCCAGCAGCCGGCCCGCCCGGTCCCGCTCCTCCTGGGAGCCCGAGGCGATCACCTCCGCCAGCGGCGTGCCGTCCATCCACTCCGACACCAGCACCTGGTCCGCCTGCGCCACCACACCCGGCACCACGATCTCCGGATCGCCCGCGAACTCCTCCGCGTGACGGCGCTGCGCCTGCGCCTCCAGCTCGTAGTCCAGCTCCTCGGAGACCCGCTCCCGCAGCTCCGTGATCAGCGGCTTGATGTCCAGGCCCGGGATCAGCGGTCCCAGCAGCCACGCCACCCGGCTCAGCTGCGACAGGTCCGCCAGCAGGGCGTCCCCCGCCCCCGGGTACTGCACCTTCACCGCGACCGCGCGTCCGTCGTGCCACACCGCCCGGTGCACCTGGCCGATCGACGCGGCCGCCGACGGACGGTCGTCGAACTCCCGGAACAGGCTCCGCCAGTCGGCGCCCAGCCGCTGCGCCAGCGCCGCGTGCACCTTCGCCGCGGGCATCGGCGGCGCGGCGTCCTGCAGCTTGGTCAGCGCCGCCCGGTAGGGGCCGGCCACCTCCTCCGGCAGGGCGGCCTCGAAGACGGACAGCACCTGTCCGAACTTCATCGCCCCGCCCTTGAGTTCGCCCAGGACCTTGAAGAGCTGGTCGGCGGTGGCCTGCTGCAGTTCGGCGGTCACCACCTCCGCGGACCTGCCGCCGATCCGCTTCCCGAGGCCGAGGGTGGCCCGGCCGGCTATCCCCAGCGGCAGGGCGGCGAGTCTTGCCGTGCGGGTCATTGCCTTGCGCGGAAGATCGCTCACCCGGGCCTCCAAGTCGACACGCCCAAGGCCCCCGCGGCGGGAGCCGACCGTCATACGCCATTGTGCCCGCTCGCCGGCGCGGCCCCGGCCGGAATCCGCCGCCCCGCCGGGGCCGCACCGCCGGGACCGCGCCGTGCGCGTCAGCCCAGGGAGTCCGGGGCGGTGCCGATGGCCTGGGCGAAGGAGAACAGGCGGTGCGGGTCGTAGCGGCGCTTCACCGCGACCAGGCGCGGATAGTTCTCCCCGTAGTAGGCGCGCCGCCAGTCCGGCAGCCCGGGGTCGACGAAGTTCTGGTAGGTCTCGCCGGCCGAGTGCGGGTCGAGCAGCGCGAATCCGGCGTCCGCCCAGCGGCGGGCCGCGGCCTGCGCCGTCCCGTCCACCGGGCCGGTGGCGATCACCGCGCCGAAGCTCGCGTTGAACAGCGCGTCGCGGTGCACGTACGCGGTGGCCGTGCGCGCCGGGTCGTTGGCGGCGCCGCCCAGGGCGCTCAGCTGCACCATCCGCTGCTGGCCGGCCAGCCGGTCCCGGTCGAGCAGGCCGACCGCGGCGTCCCAGAGCGCGCGCGGCGGCGGAGCGTCGAACAGCCGGCCCCGGTCCACGGCGGCGGTCGGCCGGGCCAGCACGGCCGCCGGACCGGTGCCCGCCCGGTGGCACTGGTCCTGGGTGTAGGAGCCGCAGCCGTAGAGGCCCATCATGACCGAGAGGTAGGGCGCCGTGAAGCTGTTCCGGGTGGCCGGCAGCGCTCCCACCAGGTCGGTCAACCGGGATATCTCGGCGGTGAGTTCGGCCTCGGTGCCGACCGAGCCGATCAGTACGGAGACGAACGGGGTCGCGCCGGGCGCGGCGTCCCGCAGGCCGACCACGGCGCCGCCGCCCAGTGTCCGCGGGGCGTCCGGCAGCCAGTGCGACCAGGCGTGCAGGAGGTCCACCGCGTGGTCGAAGGACCAGGTGAGGCTGGCGAGGGTGAGGGTGGCCAGCGGGACCGGGGTCACCGTGTAGGAGGTGACGACGCCGAAGTTGCCGCCACCGCCCCCGCGCAGCGCCCAGTACAGGTCGTCGTGCTCGTCGGGCGAGGCGGTGACGGTCCTGCCGCCGGCGAGCACCACGCGGGCCGAGGTGACCTTGTCGCTGGAGATGCCCGTGTGGCGGGTCAGCAGGCCGATGCCGCCGCCCTGGAGGAAGCCGCCGAGCGAGACGGTCGGGCAGAAGCCGCCCGAGACCGCGAGCCCGTGCGGGGCGACGGCGTTGGTGACGTCGACCAGCTGGGTGCCGCCGCCGAAGGTGGCGGCGCCGGGGGTCACCGCGGCGCCGTTGAGCCGGGAGACGTCGATCACCAGGCCGGTGCCGGTGGAATAGCCGCCGCCGCTGTGGCCGCCGGCGCGGACCGCGATCGGGAGGTCGTGGTCCTGGGCGTAGCGCAGGCACAGGGCGACGTCGGCCTCGTCGGCGCAGTAGGCGATGGCGGCCGGTTCGACGGAGTCGAAGCGGGCCTGGCCGATCTGCTTGGCGGTGCCGTAGGCCGGGTCGCCGGGCAGGACGAGGGTGCCGTGCAGGTGGCCGGAGAGCCGGGACCAGCGGCGTCGCCGTGCCTCGGCCGCCGTGGCGACGGCCGGGACGGCGGAGACGGCGGTCAGTGGGAGGGCCAGGGCGCCGGCGGCGCCGATGAGCGATCTGCGAGTGATCATGTCGATACCTCTCGGGTGAGGTCGTGCACGAGCGTTGCGATCGTTGAGCCGGCCTCCCGGGCCGCGTCGGCCGGATGGCCGACGCCACAGTAATCGCTCCACGCCCCGCTGCGGCGGGCTTTTCCCGCTCTGCCCGAAGGCCGCCCGCACCCCCGGGACGGCGCCTCAGTGCGGTGCTGTCGGCTGCCAGAGGCAGCCGCAGTCCGGGTGGCCCCTGAGCCGCAGCCGGCGCGGCATGCCGTCCACGGCGGAGACTTCGCACCAGCCGTCCACGCTGGGCGGCCGGCCGCCGTCGAGGAGGACCTGGACGTGCAGGGCCGCGAGCCCGGCGACCGCCGTCGCCAGCGCGGTGTCGCAGGCCGGTGTCGGGGCCCGCCCCGGGCCGCCCTCGGCGAGCTGGGCGAGGATCCGCGGCCAGGCGGCGTCCTCGTCCTCCCGGGCCAGCACCAGGCAGTGGCCGCAGGCCGAGACACCCGGCAGCACCAGGGGCCCGACCACCCCGAACTCCTCCACCACCCCGACGTACAGGTGCGGCACCCCGGCCCGGAGCAGCTCACGGGCCTGGGGCGTGCCGCCGGCGAACGCGCCGCTGCCGTCCCGGGGCGCGAGCACCACGAGGTCGGGCGGCCCCGGTCTCGGCGGCCGGCCGCGCCGGCCCGGGCGCCGCGCGGTGGCCCGGTCGACGGCCTCGCGGGCCGCGGTGGAGCGGAGCCGGCCGGCGTCGGCCGGCGGCAGCCCGGCGGGGGAGCAGTCCGCGGGGGTGACCCGGCCGGTGTCGACCACGGTGACCGTGCCGGTGCCGCCCGCCGCGAGGACGGCGGCGACGGCCGCGCCGATCCGCCCCGCGCCGCGGACCTCGACCGCGTGCTCGGGCCGCCGGGCCAGGACGGCGGGGGCGGCGCCCGGTGGCGCGTGGATCAGCGACAGCGAGGCGAGGTCGGGGCCGAGCACCTCGCGGTGCGGCTGGGGGAAGTGCGCCAGGGCCTGCTCCGAGGCCTCGGCGTCGTCGAGCACCCCGGCCTCCTCCAGCAGGTCGAGCAGGGAGTCGGCGGGGTCGCTCCCGAAGCCGATCCGCTCGCCCTCGGCGAGGAGCGCGGGGCGGTCGCGCGTCCCGTCGACGAGGCCGAGGAACGCGCACAGGGTCGTGTCCGAGGCGTGGCCGAGCACCCCGGCGTGCTGCGGGACGGTGCCGAACTGGAGGGTGTCCGAGTCCCGCCAGCTGCGGGAGAGGGCGGGCTTGAGGGCGAGGCGCACGGCGGTCTTCCTTCTGATCGTTTCCGGACGGCCGACGGTGTGAGTGAAAGTTTTAGTTGGCGGGAAGCTCTGTGCGCAACGCAGGTCAGAACCCTGTGGATAACTTTTGTTGGCGGATCTTGATGGCGATAGCCGGCGGGTCTGGTCAGCCATCGGTTGCTGGGCGTGATGAGGCATCGGCAGTCGTGGTGATCGGACGGCCAGGTCTTCGAGTGCTGCGAAGAGCTCCGGGTAGCTGAGGGGTTGCCTGACTTTTCCTCTCTGGTCCCAGAAATGGAGTCTTTGCATTTCATATGAAGTGGAGATGGTCGGGTCGGTGCTTCGCCCCGGTCGAGGTCTGTTGAGGACGGGCGCGAGGATGTGCTCACTCCCAGCCACGCGGCTCCAGATCAGAGCTTCCGCGGAGTTCCGGGTGCGTTCCGTCGGCTTGCTGCTTGGTGTTCTGAAGTGGCGGTTCAGTTGTTCCCAGGTCTCGGCGCCGAGACGCCAACCCGCCATGAAGCGTCGACGGGCGGGAGCCGGACTGCCTCGGGACGGAGCTACCAGACTTCAGTAGAGACCGTCCACGGGCGCCCCGCCTTCGGCACAGACGCCACGATCGCCCGTAAAGCCGTCTTTGCCGGAACATCCAGGTCATCGATGAGTTCAGCCGCAAACGGCTGGGCCTGTCGAACCCGGAACGCTGGCGAGCGGCAGTCGAGATGGCGCTCCTGGGTGACTGGGATGAGGGTGAGGACTCCGCCACCGACGAGGCCTCCGGGCCCGTCTGATGCACCGAGTGCGAATGGAGTTCATGTTTGTTGGCGGCGGCGCCCATGGTTAGCGCGGCAGCGAGGCCGACGCGCATGGGGTTGCAACGGCGACAGTCTCGTCGCTTGGCTCCTTGCCGCTTTCACGTGGCCTTCGGCGATTTCTACAGACCATCCAGTCGCCTGGTCACTGTGTCGAGTGTCGGCCAAGGAGGACCCTCGCGCAGCAAGCGCAGGAATTCCTCTCCGAATCGCCTTCCATTCGGAAACTGGTCGCCAAGCTCCCAACGCCACGCGGCGACCATCGCGATAACGAGCTGCCGACACTCGTCCAGCAGCCCTTGGTCAACGCTTGGGTAGTGCTCGCAGACCGCCTTGGGAACATGGGCGAGATCGAACTCGACGGGTCCACGGCAGCACGTCTCAAGGTCGATGAACAACGGGCCGTTCTTCGTGCTGAGCACATTGCCTGGATGCGGCTCGCCGTGGAGCAGCTGCTCCACGGCGCCGCGGTCGTCGATCGCCCGTCGCAGGCTTGCCAGCCTGCCGCTGAGGAACACGCGGTCCGCGTCGGTGAGCTCCGGCGAGCGATCCGGGTCGGCGACAACTTCTTCCGCCTCCGTGATCCGGTCCGTGAACCTCGGGCTTGGCACGTCGACCTCGCGCATGCCGGCGTGCAGTTGCTCCAGTGCCTTGGCGTAGTCGACTGGTGAGGTGTGGGATGCCACGGGCTCGTAGTAGGTCCACAGCGTCACTGCGAAGCCATCGCGCGTGTACACACGCGGGTCCGCCCGAGGCTCCAAGGGACACACCGGGCATCCGACCTCGGTGAGTCGCTGAGCGAGATCGACTTCGAACTGTGCAACCTCTTGCCCCACAGGGGCGACCCGGGCAAAGACGTTGCATGGCGTCAGCCGCAGTGCCAGCTTGTTCGAGTTGTGGAGAACGATTGCATCGTTCGCCGGCAGGTCGAGCGATGCGGCGACCGAAGTCGCAGCCGCGATCGCACGCGTGACGTCGGTCATATCCACCCTCGCATCTTGGCATAGATGAGCGAGGGCGATGCCAACCAGCGTCGCTCGGCACAGCTACTTGGCGTGATCAATACCCGCTGGCGCCAACTATCTTTCTCATCCGCCAACTAAAGATCTCGGCCACAGACGGAAGCATGCGCGACCGGGGCGGCGGCGCGCTGCGGGTTGTCCACAGGGTCGGGCGCATGATCAGGTGATCCGTTCGCACGCCCTGTGGATAACTTGGCGTCCGGTCCGGAGTCGGATTCCGGACACCTGCCGTAGGCCTTTCGTTCCCGATCGCTCCACGAAACATTTCGGCCAGGGCAGCGGACTTCTGCCGGAGGGAGCGGGTAACGTCGTGTGCCATGGCAGCCGAACGGGACTCCCGTCCCTCGGCGTCGCCTCGGCGTGCCCGTGCAGCGTCCGGGTCGCAGGTGGCGGCGCCGAGCACGCGCGGGCGTCCGGAGCAGCATCCCGACCAACGGCCCGAGCAGCGCCCGGAACCGCAGCCGGGGGCCGCGCGCGAGCCGGTCGACCGGTCCCGGGTGGAGGTGCGGCGCAGCGCCCGCCGCAGCCGGACGGTGTCCGCCTACCGCGAGGGCGACCGCACGGTCGTGCTGATCCCGGCCCGGATGTCGCACGCGGAGGAGCAGCGCTGGGTCGCCCAGATGCTGGAGAAGCTGGCCGCGCAGGAGAGCCGGCGGGTGCTCGGTGACGACGCGCTGGTGACCCGGGCCCGGGAGCTCTCGGCGGACTACCTGGGCGGTCGCGCCCGGCCGGCCCAGGTCCGCTGGGTGACCAACCAGAACTCGCGCTGGGGGTCGTGCACCCCGAGCGAGCGGACGATCCGGCTCTCGCACCGCCTGCAGGGGATGCCGGAGTACGTGGTCGACTACGTGCTGCTGCACGAGCTGGCGCACCTGCTGGTGCCGGACCACGGCCCGGACTTCTGGGCGCTGCTGGAGGCGTATCCGCGCACGGAGCGGGCCCGCGGCTATCTGGAGGGCGTGGTGTCGGCGGCCCGGCTGCCGCACATCCCGGGGGCCCGGCACGAGGCCCCGTCGGAGCCGGGCCCGCAGGAGTCCTGCGGCTGAGTACCGGGGCCGGGACCCGCGGTACGGACGACGGGAGGGGCGCGGGCCAGGGGGGGGACGGCCCCACCCCCCCGCCCGAACCC
>NZ_JBEOWI010000011.1:0-140284 GCF_040296005.1 Kitasatospora sp. NPDC002551
CGCACGCGCGCCCCCCCCTGGCGGGGCTGCGGCGCGGCGCCCCGCCGCTCGGCCCCGGCGGCGCGGACGGCGCCGCGCCCGCCCCGGCCGAGCGGCTGGCCGCCTTCTACGCGGCGATGGTCGAGCTGCTGGAGACCCATGTGCACCTGGTGCTCGGCGCGGAGACCGGCGCCGCCCGCTACCGCACAGGCGCCTACGCGTTCTGGCGGCTGCACGTCACCCACCTGGCGCGCGAGGCCGGCCGGCCGGACCCGGAGGTCCTGGCCGACCAGCTGCTCGCCCCGCTCGCCCCCGAGCTCTTCCGCCACCAGCGCGACGGCGGCCTCACCCCGGAACGGATCACGGCGGCCCTCGCCGCCCTGGCACACGGCGTGCTGGGCCGGGACTGAACGGATACCGGACGGCAGCCGGACCGCTGCCCGACGGGTCAGGCGGGCACGTGCCAGACCTGGTTGGCGGCGCCGTTGCAGTCCCAGATGCCCAGCTGGTTGCCGTTGGCGGTGGAGAAGCCGAGGTCGTCCAGGCAGCGCCCGGACTGCGGGTTGAGGATCGAGCCGTCGGCGCGGACCTGCCACTGCTGCGCGCCGGTGCCGTTGCAGGTGTACAGCTGGATCTTGGTGCCGTTGGCGGTGTTGCCGCCGGAGACGTCCATGCACTTGTTGAAGGCGCGGACGGTGCCGTCCACCGCGATCTTCCACTGCTGCGCGTTGGTGCCGTTGCAGTCGTAGATCTGGACGGGGGTGCCGTCGGAACTGCCGGCGCCCTTCACGTCGACGCACTTGTCCGCGTAGCCGGTGATCTGCCCGACCGGGCCGGCGGGCTGGGTGGGCAGCCGGCCGCCGTAGACGACGTGCGGGAAGACGACGGTGTCGTTGATGCCGCAGGAGCCGACCGACGTGCCGTCGCCGGCCACCGCGTAGCCGTTGACGGGCCGGGAGAACTGCACCGTGTGGTCGGCGTTCCAGTACTGACAGGTGGCGGTGACCCACCAGACCTGCAGCGGGTCGATGCCGGAGCAGACGCCGTAGGCGTTCCAGCTGCCGGTGTAGGTGTAACAGCCGCCGGCCGCCTGGGCGCTGACGGCCGGTGTGGCGAGGGAGGCGGCGGCGCCCAGCAGCGCGGCGGTGGAGAGGAGGGCGGCGGTACGACGCATCGGAAGGTCCTTCCGGAGACGGGGGAACCGGACGACCCGCATGACAGGGAACCGTGATGACGGTGCGACAGTTGTGCGGGCCGCGTGAAAGCGTCGGGGGATGCCTGGCCACGGTCAACAACGCGGGGGAACGATCACGCCAACGGTCCGTCCACGGAGGGAGGCCGGAGCGGGCGGGCGGGCGGAGACAGCGGCAGGCCGGGGCTCCGGGCGATCCGGCCGGAAAGCACCGCGGCCCGGCTCCCCCGTGCGGGGGAACCGGGCCGTCGGACGTCAGGCCGTGCCGGTCGCTCAGTCGGCCTTGCGGCGCTGGCGGCCGGTGCCGTAGTTGGCGCCGGACTTGGAGCCGCTGCCCGGCTTCGCCCGGCCCGCGGAGCGGCCGATGAAGCCGGCCGCCTGGCGCGACGCGCCGCCGCCCTGGCCGCCGGCCGCGCCGCCGCCACCGCCACCGAGGCGCTGCTTGGGCCGGGGGCGGCGCGGGTTGCCGTTCATGTCGACGTCCGCCGGCAGCGCCGAGCGCTTGCCGGAGCGGCGGCGCTGGCCGCCGGAGGTCTTCGCCTGACCCGGCTCCTCGCCGGCCGGGGCCGCGGTGGCCGCCGGGGCGGGCACGGTCAGGGCGACCGGCACGCCGCTCGGGGTGCGGGCGCCGGTGATCCGGCTCAGCTCGGCGTCGCCGGGGCGGACCTTGGTGGTGGTCGGACGGATCCCGGCCACCGTCATCAGCCGGCCGACCTCGCGCCGCTGGTCGGGCAGCACCAGGGTGACGACCGTGCCGGACTCGCCGGCCCGGGCGGTGCGGCCGCCGCGGTGCAGGTAGTCCTTGTGGTCGATCGGCGGGTCGACGTTGACGACCATGTCCAGGCCGTCGATGTGGATGCCGCGGGCGGCGACGTTGGTGGCGATCAGCGCGGTGACGTGGCCGTCCCGGAACTGGTCGAGCACCCGGTTGCGCTGCGGCTGGGACTTGCCGCCGTGCAGGGCGGCGGCCTTCACGCCGTTGGCGAGCAGCTGCTTGGCGAGCCGGTCGGCGCCGTGCTTGGTGTGCACGAACATGATCACGCGCCCGTCGCGGGAGGCGATGTGGGCGGTGGTGGACGCCTTGTCGGCCGGGTCGAGCTGGAGCACGTGGTGGTCCATGGTGGTGACCGCGCCGGCCGAGGGGTCGACGGAGTGGGTCACCGGGTCGCTCAGGAAGCGCTTGACCAGCCGGTCGACGTTGCGGTCCAGGGTGGCGGAGAACAGCATCCGCTGCCCGCCCTCGGCGACCTGCTCCAGCAGCTTGGTGACCTGCGGCAGGAAGCCCATGTCGGCCATCTGGTCGGCCTCGTCGAGCACGGTGATCGCGACGTCGGAGAGCCGGACGTCGCCGCGGCCGATCAGGTCGTCCAGCCGGCCGGGGGTGGCGACGAGGACCTCGGCGCCGCGCCGCACCGCGTTGGCCTGCCGGGTGATCGACATGCCGCCGACGACGGTGGCGATCCGCAGGTTGACGGCGGTGGCGTAGGGGGTGAGCGCCTCGGTGACCTGCTGGGCCAGCTCGCGGGTGGGCGTCAGCACCAGCGCCAGCGGGTGGCGGGCGTCGGCGCGCTTCCCGGCGGTGCGGGCGAGCAGCGGCAGGCCGAAGGCGAGCGTCTTGCCGGAGCCGGTGCGGCCGCGGCCGAGCACGTCACGGCCGGCGATCGAGTCGGGCAGCGTGGCGGCCTGGATCGGGAACGGCTCGGTGACGCCCTCGCGGGTCAGCGCGGACAGGATCGCCTTGGGCATCTCCAGCTCGGCGAAGCTCGCCGCCGGCGGCCGGGCCGGGGTGCCCTGGACGACGGTGAAGTCGGCGGGCTCGGCGACGCGCGGGGTGGTGCGGCGCGGCGGCCGGGAGGACGCGCCGGCGCGCGGGGTGCCGGTGCGCGGGGTGGCGGCGCCGGTGCGCGGGGCGCCGGAGCGGCCGCGGGGCTTGCGGGTACGGCCGCCGTCGCGGGCCGGCTGGGCAGGGGTGGTCACAGGGTTTCTCCGTCTGTAGCACGGCAGCCCCGGTCGGGGCTGGTCGGCCGTCGGGAGGAAGTGCGCCGCCCCGGCCGTTCGGCGGCATGGGCGAGGGCCCGCACCGTGCGGTGCGGGCCCTCGCTACGCGAGATCGCGAGTCAGCTCGGAGGCTGGACTCAGATGACGCGGATGTTCTCGGCCTGCGGGCCCTTCTGGCCCTGGGTGACGTCGAACTCGACCTTCTGGCCCTCGACGAGCTCACGGAAGCCCTGCGCGACGATGTTCGAGTAGTGCGCGAACACGTCCGGGCCGCCGGTCTCCTGCTCGATGAAGCCGAAGCCCTTCTCGCTGTTGAACCACTTCACGGTGCCGGTAGCCATAACCGTCTCCTCTAACTGGGGCATCGGAGCCCACACCTCGTGGACCCCAAGTAGCCGCGATCCCCATCCGGAGACTGAAACACCGGACAAAACAAATGCGCCTGTTGGTTGGGACCAGCAGGCGCACACAAGCGTTCATGGGAACCAAAACTGCAACTGACTCGACTGTAGCACGGCCGCACCCCGATTGACCGGGGATTTTCTGCCCGACAGATCACGTTTGCGGGCCCCGCGGAACGGGCAGACGGCGCCCGCCGAAGCGGGCGCCGTCCATGGCGGCACCGGGGTGTCGCCCTGCCGTCACCGGGGTGGCGGAGCGGTCAGTGCCGTCCGGCCGACTCCGGCAGGCCGTGCGCGGTGTACGGGCTCGCCGGCGCGCCGGCCGGGCCGCCGTGGCCGCCCGTCGCGTCGCCGCCGTGGCCGGGCCACCAGGCGGCCTTGCCGACCAGCGCGGTGAGCGCCGGGGTGAAGAACATCGCCATCACGAAGGCCGCCAGGAAGATCCCGAAGGCCATGCCGAAGCCGAACTCCAGCATGAAGATGTTGCCCGCGAGCATGAACGTCGCGAACGACACCGCCAGGATGAAGCCGGCCGCCGCGACGGTCGGGCCGCCGTGGCGCACCGCCTCGCGGGCCGCCTCGCGCGGGTTGCGGCCCGCGCGGGCCTCCTCGCGCAGACGGGCGATGATCAGGATGTTGTAGTCGGTCCCGATCGCCACCACGAAGAGGTAGATGAGGATCGGCAGCATGAACATCATGCCGTGCTCGCCCTTGATGTTCTGGAACAGCAGGGTCGAGGAGCCCAGGGTGGCGGTGAAGCCGAGGCCGACCGAGGCCATCAGGTACCAGGGGGCGACCACGCTGCGCAGCTGGAGGGCCAGGATCAGCAGGATCAGCAACCCCGCGATCGGGAACACCAGCTTGTAGTCGTGGCTCATCGCCAGGTTGATGTCCTTGTAGATCGCGGTGATGCCGCCGACCTTGGCCTCGCTGCCGGACGGCGCCTGGTCGTGGGCGACCTTGCGCAGCTCGGTGACGGTGTCGATCGCCTCGTTGCCGGACGGCTCGCTCTTGAGCAGGACGGTGAAGTCCGCCGTCATGCCGTCCTTGCTGACCTGCGGCTCGGCCTCGGCCTCGGCGACGCCGGGGACGGCGCCGAGCTTGGCGGCGTAGCCGGTGAACGCGCTCTGGTCGAGCTTGGCGCCGCCGGTGGAGGTCAGGTAGACGTGCGTCGGGTCCGCGGCACCGGCCGAGAACGCGCTGACCATCTTGTCCTGGACGACCATCGACTCCTTGGTCTTGGGCATGGAGCTGCCCGCGAGGTCGAAGGTGCCGTTGTAGCCGAGGGCGCCGGCGGTCAGCGCCAGCAGCACGCCGCCGGAGGCGACGGCCACCAGGGCCGGGCGCTTCTCGACCACGCGGCCGAGCGCGGCGAACCGGGCGTCGCTCGGCTCGCGCATCCACTTCTTGCCGGGCCAGAACACCCCGCGGGCCGGGATGACCGTGAGCACGGCCGGGGCCAGGGTGAGCGAGGCGAAGGCGGTGACGACGACCGCGATGGCCAGCGCCGGGCCGAGCGCCTTGAACATGCCGAGGCTGGAGAGGACCAGCACCGCGAAGGCGACGGTGACCGCGCCGGCCGCGGAGGCGATGGCCTCACCGACCCGGCCGACGGCGTTGACCACGGCCTCCTGCCGGGTGTCGCCCGCCCGCAGCCGCTCGCGGTAGCGGAAGGCGAGGAACAGGAAGTAGTCGGTGCCGACGCCGAGCACCACGACGATCAGGATCGCCGAGAGCACCGGGGTGGACTTCAGGTCGAAGGCCTTGGTGGCGTAGGCGATCAGGCCGTTGGCGGTCGGCATGGCGATCACCAGCGAGAGCAGCACCGGCAGCAGGCCGGCCAGCACGCTGCGGAAGATGATGCCGACGATGATCGCGACCAGCACGACGCTGCTGATGCCGATGACGGCGTCGGCCGCGCCGGAGGACTCCTGCTGGTCCAGCTGCTGGGCGGCGGAGCCGCCGAGCTGGAACTTCAGGTCGCCGCCCTGGGCGAGCGCCTTGCCCTCCTCGCGGACCTTCTTGGCGACCTCGCCGAACTTCTCCGAGTTCTGGGTGGTCTTGTCGATCGCGATCGGCGCCAGCGCGTACTTGCCGTCCTTGGACGTCGACTGGTCGCTGAGCGGGACGATCTGCTCGACGTGCTCGATCTTCTTGTCGGTGAGCCCCTGGATGATCTTCGCCGCGGCGGCCTTGTCGCCGGCCGTCAGCGGGCCGCCGTCGTTGCGCTCGAACAGGGCGAGCGCGGACGGCGTGAAGCTCGCCGGGAACGCCTCCTCCTGCAACTGCGCGGCCTGGATGGACTCGTAGTGCTTCGGGAGGAACGCGGCCTCGTCGGTCTGGGCAGTGATCTTCGGCGCCGTGACCGCGATGGCGAGCATCGCGACGATCCAGCCGGCGATCACCCACCAGGCGCGACGGACGACGAATTGTCCTAGTCGGTGGAACATGCTCGTAATGCCTCCTGGGCATGGTTCACCGCAGCCCTTGGGGGACGGGACGCCGGGCGACGGATCGAGGATCGGCCCGGCCGGTGCGGGGGCACTGGCCTAGCCGGTCGGCAGGTAAGTACGTGAAGGGGGCCCATCCTACGGGCACTTGCTAGCCGACCGGCAAGCAGTTTTCCCCTGACCCCGTTGCCGCAGGCCGACCCCCCGGGGACGCCGTGAAGCGACCCTGACCCATCTTCGCGCCCGCACGACCCCCGGGGCCTCGTGCTGGGGGTGGATCCGGCTCCCCCTCAGGGTGGAGTCCGCGCCCCGATCCCCAGGAGGAGATATCAGGGTAGGCGGGTAGGGAAAACCCCACCCCGCCCCCGAGGAAGACCACAGGGAGGACTCCCCCGCCAGCCGGATACCCCGTCACCTGCGGCTTCCCTAGGGTCATTTGCGACGCCGGGCCGCACCCCGGTGTCCCACATCCCGGCGGCCGACCACCGCCGTAGGCCCGGCCCGCGCCCGCCACCGATCCCGGCGCCGGCCGCATTCCCAGGGGGAAGCGTGAAGAGCAAGCTCGGCATGGCCGCCGCCATGGGCGCGTGGAGCGCCCGGCACAGAAAGACCGCCGTCTTCGGCTGGCTGCTGTTCGTCGTCCTCGCCGCCGTCCTCGGAGGCATGCACGGCAGCACCAAGGTCACCGACGCCGAGGCGATGCCCGGCCAGGTCTCCCGGGCCGCCGAGATCCTCGACCAGGCCGGCCTCAAGCCCCCGTCCACCGAGACCGTGCTCGTCCAGAGCACCGGCCTGACCGCCGACGCCCCCGCCTTCCGGGCCGCCGTCGACCAGGTCGTCGGCGCGGTCAACGGCACCGGCAAGGCCACCGACGTCCGCTCCCCCTACGACACCGGGGCGCTCTCCGCCGACGGCCGCTCTGCCCTCGTCCAGCTCACCGTGAAGGGCGAGCGCGAGGAGGCGGTGAAGAACGTCACCGCCGTGGTCGACGCCGTCGCCGCCGTCCAGAAGCAGCACCCCGACCTCACCGTGGTCGAACTCGGCGACGCCAGCTCCGGCAAGTGGATGGACGAGCAGTTCGCCGACGACTTCGCCCGCGCCGAGTGGACCGCCGTCCCGCTCGCCCTCGGCATCCTGCTGGTCGCCTTCGGCGCGCTGGTCGCCGCCGTACTGCCGGTGGTGCTCGCGCTCACCGCCTTCATCGCGGCCGGCGGGCTCGTCGCGCTCAGCAGCGGCCTGCTGCACACCAGCAACAGCGCCAGCTCGGTGATGCTGCTGGTCGGCCTCGCCGTCGGCGTCGACTACTGCCTCTTCTACCTGCGCCGCGAGCGCGAGGAGCGGGCCGCCGGGCGCGACCTGGAGACCGCCCTGCGGATCGCCGCCGCCACCAGCGGCCGGGCGGTGCTGGTCTCCGGCGTCACCGTGGTGATCGCCATGGCCGGCATGTTCCTCACCGGCATCGCCGAGTTCGAGTCCATGGCGTACGCCACCATCGTGGTCGTCGTCACCGCGGTGCTCGGCTCGCTCACCGTGCTGCCCGCCCTGCTCTCGATGCTCGGCGACAAGGTCGGCAAGGGCCGGGTGCCCTTCCTCGGCCGGCTGCGCCGCCCCGACGCCGCGACCACCGGCGGCCGGTTCTGGAACGCCGTGCTGACCCCGGTGCTGCGCCGCCCGCTGGCCGCCACCGTGCTCGCCGGGGCCGTACTGATCGGCCTGTCCGCCCCGCTGCTCACCATGCACACCGCCAACCTGACCTTCCAGCAGCAGCTGCCCAAGGGCAACGAGCTGGTCGCCGTCTCGCAGAAGATCGAGGCCGCCTTCCCCGGCAGCCCGGCGCCCGCGTCCGTGGTCGTCAAGGCCGCCGACATCGACTCCCCGGCGATGACCGCGGCGATCGCCGACCTCAAGGCCCGCGCCCTGGCCAGCGGGCAGATGCACGGACCGGTGGACGTCACCGTCCACCCGCGGCAGAACGTCGCCACCGTCGACATCCCGCTCAACGGCACCGGCAACGACAAGGTCAGCAACACCGCGCTGAAGACCCTGCGCGAGCAGCTGGTGCCCGCCACCGTGCTCACCGTGCCCGGTACCGAGGCCCCGGTCACCGGCCGCACCGCCGGCTCGTACGACTTCAACGCCAAGATGACCGGCTCGATGCCGCTGGTCTTCGGCTTCGTGGTGGCCTTCGCCTTCCTCCTGATGCTCACCTCCTTCCGCTCGCTGGCCGTCGCCGGCACCGCCGTGGTGCTCAACCTGCTGTCGGTCGGCGCCGCGTACGGAGTGCTGACGCTGGTCTTCCAGCACGGCGTGGGGGCCTCGCTGCTGGGCACCGAGGGCGTCGGCGCGGTGGAGTCCTGGGTGCCGCTGTTCCTCTTCGTGATCCTCTTCGGCCTCTCGATGGACTACCACGTCTTCGTGGTCTCCCGGATCAAGGAGGGCCGTGACCGCGGCCTGCCGACCCGGGCCGCGATCGCCCACGGCATCCGCTCCACGGCCGGGGTGGTCACCAGCGCCGCGGTGATCATGGTGGCGGTGTTCGCGGTCTTCGGCACGCTGTCCATGCAGGCCATGAAGCAGATGGGCGTCGGCCTCGCGGTCGCGGTGCTGGTCGACGCGACGATCATCCGCGCGGTGCTGCTGCCCTCGGTGATGACCCTGCTCGGCGAGCGCAACTGGTACCTGCCGCGCTGGCTCGGCTGGCTGCCCGACCTCTCGCACGGCGAGAGCGTCCCGCCGCTGGGCGCCGCCGCCGCGGGCCAGGCGCCGCCGGCCCCGCAGACCGGGCAGGAGCCGCGGCCCCACCAGGCCCGGCACCGCCGGATCGAGGTCTGACCCTTCCCCCGCGGTCCCCGGACCCGCAGACCTCGCACGACGCCGGGCCCCGCGTGACGCGGGGCCCGGCACCCGTTTGCCAGAATGATCGCCCACCCTCACCCGGCTGTCATGCAAGGAAACGGACACCCCCATGCTCCCCTTCGACGAGGGGCGGGCCCGGCTGCTGCTCGCCCACGCCTGCGAGTCGGCCGGCCTGCCCGGCCCCGGCGACGCCCGGCTGCTCGCCCTCGGCGAGAACGCCGTCTTCGACCTCGGCGACCCGGCCGTGGTCGCCAAGGTCGGCCGCGCCCCGGAACTGTACGAGCGCGCCCGCCGCGAGCTCGCCGTCGCCGACTGGCTGGCCGGCCACGGCGTCCCGGTGGTCCGCCCGTACGACGCGGTGCCCGTCGAACCGCAGGCCGCCCACGGCCACCCCGTCACGTTCTGGCACCGGCTGGCCCCCTCCGAGCGGCCCGCCCGCCCGGTCGACCTCGCCCCGCTGCTGCACACCCTGCACCGGCTGCCCGAGCCGCCGTTCACCCTCGGCCGGCGCGACCTGCTGGCACCCGTCGAGCGCTGGCTCGCCTCCGCCGAGGGCCACGTCGACCCGGCCGACGTCGACTTCCTGCGCCGGCGCCGGGACGCCTTCGCCGACGAGGCGGCCGCGCTGGTCCCGCGCCTGCCGACCGGGGTGATCCACGGCGACGCGCTGCCGCGCAACGTCCACGTCGGGCCGGACGGGCCGGTCCTGCTCGACCTGGAGTTCGTCGCCGACGACCTGCGCGAGCACGACCTGGTGGTGCTCGCGCTCGCCCACGACCGGTACGGCGTGCCGGGCGAGGAGTACCGGGCGTTCACCGAGGCCTACGGCTGGGACGTGCGCGAGTGGCCCGGCTTCGCGGTGCTGCGCGGCGCGCGGGAGACGGCGAGCGCCTCCTGGGTCGCGCAGCAGGCGCCGGGCAACCCGGCGGCGCTCGCGGAGTTCCGGCGGCGGGTGGACTCGCTGCGGACGGGCGCCACGGAGGTGCGCTGGTACCCGTTCTGACGCCGTCCCCACCGGCCGGTGCCGACAGGCACCGGCCGGTGGGGGTGCCGGGGGCGGGCGGCGCGCACGGCGTTCCCCGTTGCCCGGGCCGTCACCCGGGCGCCCTACACTCCGCCCCATGGCCACCGATCACACCACCGCCCTCGGACCGCGCCTGAGCAGCGGTCGGATCATCGGACTCGTCATCGTCGCCGGGTTCACCGCGGCCGCCGGCTGGCTCACCGCCACCGGCTTCGTCCACGCCTACGGGACCGACGCCTGCGGCCCCGAACAGCGGTGCAACGGCTTCGGCACCGCCGGGTACCTGGCCGGTGGCATCCTGCTCTGGCTGCTGTCCCTGGTGTCCGCCGCCACCACCGCGCACGGCGACGCCCCCACCACCGAGCCCTCGGCCACCTCCGACCGGGGCGTCCTGCTGGGCTGCGTCGCCCTCGGCCTGCTCGGCGCGGCCCTCGCCAACGGCTCCTTCCACCCCTGGCCGCTGGTCCCCGTCCTCCCGCTCGCCCTGCTCACCGCCGTCCTCGACCGGCACGGCGCCCGCCGCTGGCGCGCGTTCCGGCTGGAGGCCCGGCGCCGGGCCGACCGGCAGGGCCGCCTGGAGCAGTACGGCGTCACCGTCCCCGGCCGGATCACCGGCCTCACCCCTACCGGGACCACCTCCAACGACTGCCCGGAACTGCGGCTCACCGTCGAGTTCACCACGATCGACGGAGCGCGCCGCACGACCACCGTCACCGACGCCTTCCCCGCCTTCGACGCCCCGCGCCGGGGTGCCCTCACCGAGGTCCGCTACGACCCCGCCGACCCGGAGAACGTCCACGCCTCCCTCACCGCCGGGGCCGTCCCGGACGCCCCCGCCCTCGACCTGATCGCCGCCCTGGAACGCCTCACCGCCCTGCACCGCGACGGCGCCCTGGACGCCGCCGAGTTCGCCGCCGCCAAGGCCCGCCTGCTGGGGACCGGCTCCGCCTCCGTCCACCCGCCGCATCCCCCGCAGGACGCGGTCGTCCACCGGACCGCCCGCCCGGGAACGGACGGCCCGCGTTAGCCATCCGCGCTCAGGCGCCGAGGGCCGGGCTCAGCGCAGCGGCCAGCGGGGGTCGATGACGGCCTCGGGGTCCTTGCCGCGGCGCAGCCAGGACTGGAGGCCCTCGGCCCAGTCGCGGTACCACTCGACCTGCCGGGCGTGGAGGTCGGCGACCGGGACGCCGCCGACCCGGTCGGGGTAGTGCTCGGCGAGGGCGACCGCGACCCGGACGGCGGCGAGGGCGTCGCTGCCCGCCTCGTGGGCGTCGGTCAGTTCGACGCCGTACACCTCGCAGACCCGCTGGAGGGTGCGCGAGCCCTTGCGGTACTTGTCCACCGCGCGGTCGATGACCAGCGCGTCGAGCACGGGCGCCACCGGCCCGCCGAGCCGCTCGGCGAGCACCGGCAGACCGTGCCGGCGCAGCTCGGCGTCGAGCAGCGAGAGGTCGAAGGGCGCGTTGAAGGCGACCACCGGCCGCCCGGCGGCCAGCCGTTCGCACAGCGCCGCGGCTATCTCGTCCACCGCCTCCTTCGCCGGCCGCCCCTCGGCCCGCGCCAGCCCGTCCCCGATCCCGTGGATCGCCTCGGCCTCGGCGGGAATCGGCACCCCCGGATCGATCAGCCACCCGGTGGCACCCAGCCGGCGGGCCCCGACGGTGTCCACGAGGGCGGCCGTGACGATGCGGTCCACGGCCGGGTCGGTGCCCGTGGTCTCCAGGTCGAAGCCGACCAGTGGCTGCTGCCACCAGCTCATAAGGGTGTGTCCTTCCGTCCTCCGGTGCGAAGCAGCCCCTATCATCACCCGCCCCACCGACAATCCGGCCGGTGGGGCGGGTGGCGGGCGGTCTCAGCCGGGGGCGAGGAGGGTGCGGCCGAGCCAGTCGGCGGCGTCGCGGGCGCCGGGGAGGACGTAGAAGTAGCCGCCGCCGGTGGGGCGGAGGAAGCGGGCGAGGGGTTCGTGGGCCAGGCGGGTCTGGACGGCCTCGAACTGGCGGGCGAGGTCCTGCTGGTAGCAGCAGAAGGCGAGGCCGAGTTCGGGGACGCCGGTGGTGTCGAGGCCCCGGTCGTAGTTGAAGGCGCGGCGCAGGATGCGGCTGGCGCGGGTGGCGTCGGTGCGCGGGTTGGCGAGGCGGATGTGGGAGTCGAGGGCGATCACGGCGCCGTTCGGGTCCTGGGTGTAGTCGGGGGCGTCGTTCTCGCCGGCACGGCCGAGCGGGGCGCCGTCGGCCTTGCGGCGGCCGATCATCCGTTCCTGGTCGCGCAGCGGCACCTCGTCCCAGGAGGCGGTCAGGGTGCGCACGGCGCGGATCACCTGGTAGCTGCCGCCGGCCGCCCAGGCCGGCTCGCCGCTGTTCGCGCCGACCCAGACCAGCTCGTCCATCTGCCGGGCCGAGTCGGTGTCGGGGTTCTCGATGCCGTCCTTGAAGCCGAGGAGGTTGCGGGCGGCGCCGCTCGGACGGGCGCGGTTCTGGTGGCCGTCGAGCTGCCAGCGCGGCCCGAGCGCCCGGCCGGCGACGCGCAGCAGGTCGCGGACCGTGTGCTGGACGGTGTCGCGGTCCTCGGCGCAGACCTGGAGGGAGAGGTCGCCGTGGCACTCGGCGGGGCGCAGGGCGTCGCCGGGGAAGGCCGGCATCGCGGTGAGCCGGGTGGGGCGGGCGTCGGCGAGGCCGTAGCGGGCGTCGAAGAGCGAGGCGCCGACGCCGACGGTGACGGTGAGGTCGTCGGTGGGCAGGGCGTCGGGGCCCAGGGTGCCGCTGTCGGCGGGGGCGGCGGCCGGGCCGAGGTCGGGCGGGGTGCCGCCGCCGGTGAGGAAGCGGATCCGGTCGGTCAGGGTGCGCAGCAGCTTCTCCAGCGCGGCCCGGTCGGCGACGCGCACGTCGAGGGCGAGGAAGGTGCCGTGGCCGGGCGGCGGGTTGAGGATGCCCGCCTGGTGGACGCCGTGGAAGGGGATCCGCCCGGCGGTGGCGCGCGGCGCGGCGGCGGCCGGGGCGGGGCCGCCGGGGCCGAGGGCGATCGCCCCGGCGCCGAGCGCGGCGCGGACGAAGCCTCGGCGCGAGGCGCCGGGGCGCCCGGGCGTGCCCGGGCCGGTGGTGTGCTGGCTGGTCAACGGCGGGCCTTCCGGGGCGGCGGAACGGGAGGGCGCGGGCCCGGTACCGGGCCGCTGATCAGGAACCCGACGCTAGCAATCCGCACCCCGCCCCACCCCCGCGTGCCCGCCCCGGCCGCCGGTGACCATCCGTCCGGCGCAGCGCACGAGCCGTCCGGGACGGCGTCCGGGACGCGGCGCGCGCCCCAGGTCGGCACCGTCCGGCCGTCCGGGACGGCGCCGGGCGGTTGAACCGGACCGGGCGGCCCGGATTCGGTGGCACCAGGCATCCGCTCCGCCACCCGGCGGACGACGAAGGGACAGGCCCATGCGCATCCGCCTCCTGCTCTCCGGCGCGGCCCTCACGGCCGCCGCCCTGCTGGGCACCACGGCCGCCACCGCCCACGCCGCCCCGAGCGGCGGCACGGGCTCCGCCGTGAGCGTCGCGGCGGGCTACTGGAAGAAGATCGGCCGCTACTCCTACGCGGACTGCGTCGATCTGCGGGACTCCTACGCCGGCGAGGCGCAGTGCCGCTCGGCCGGCGGCGGCAGGTACGACCTGTGGATCTGGGTCCCGTAACCACCTCCGGGCCCGGCAACCCCGGGCGGCCCGGCGGGCGGGCATCCGCCGGGCGGGCCCGGGCGCCGGGCCGCCCGGGCGGGCTGGAACACTGCGGGGGTGACCGACACGACCGACACCCCGGCCTGGACCCTGCGCCCGGGCAGGCTCGCCGACGTCGAGCCGATCGCCGAGCTGCGCGCCGAGGTCATGCGCCCCGACCTGGTCCGGCTCGGCCGCTACGACGAGCACCGGGTCCGCCGGCGGCTGCGGGACACCTTCTCCACCCGGTACACCTCGGTCGTCGAGGTCGGCGGCATCCTGGCGGGCTGCGTCACCGTCCGGCCGCACGAACGGGGCGGCCGGCTGCTGGAGCACTTCTACCTCTCCCCCGCGCACCAGGGCCGGGGCCTGGGGACCGCCGTCCTGCGGCACGTCCTCGCGCAGGCCGACGCCGTGCCGGCCGAGGTCCGGCTGGTGGTCGTCCAGGGCAGTGCCGCCCGCCGGCTGTACGAGCGGCACGGCTTCGCGGTGGAGGCGCAGGACCCGGTCGACGTGTACCTGCTCCGCCCGGTCGGGGGCGGGCCGGTCAGCCCCGGACGGTGAAGCCGCCCCGGACGGCGCCGAGGTCCTGACCGGTGTCGGCCAGGATCCGGCAGGGGGCGGCCACGGGCGGGGCGTCCACCGTCCTCGGGATGCCCGTCCAGGCGATCCGGAACCCGCCCCGGCCGTCCGGACGGAAGGCGAAGGCCACCTCGGGGTGCCAGCCGCTCGCCACCGGCGGCACCGGCTCCAGGGCGGGGCCGGCGGTGTACGTCACCGAGTCGGCGGTGCCGGTGAGGACGACGGTGCCGGCCGTCTCGGTCAGGCAGTCCACCCGGACCTCGACCCGCGCGGTGAACTGGCGGTCCGTGCCGCGCTCGAACACGTGCTGGATGGTGGCGTGGCCCCGGCCACCGTGGGCGGCGACGCCCAGGGTGAGCAGCTGGGTCGGATCGGGGACACCCCCGAGCGGGGCGAGCGCGGCCCACCCGTGCAGGCGCGTGGACGCCGGACCGGCCGAAGCGGCCGGGGCGGCGCAGAGCGCCAGGATGCTCGCGAGCGCGGCGGCGCCCAGCAGGTGCTTGCGCATGATCGGACCTCGTTCCTCGAAGGCGGCCGGACCGGTGCCGGCCCGCTGCCTCCACCCTCCCGGCCGCCCCGGGGCCGCCGCCTCCGCCGCGAGGAGGGACCGCGTCCCCCTCCCGGGGGAGCCCCGGTTCAGGAGACCGGCCGGGAGTCCGCCCAGACGCCCTCGAACTCCTCGCGGTAGACCTCCAGCAGCCCGGCGTCCGTGCCGCCCGGCTGCTGGCCCGCGCCGCCGCGCAGCACCAGGGCGGGCGACTCCATGCCGCGGGCGCGCCGCAGGTAGGGCTGGACGACGCCGAGGTCGCGGGTCTGGCGGCGCCCGCCGGGGGCCGGGGCGGCGGAGGGCGCGCCCTCGACCAGGTAGGCGGTGAAGCGCGGGGTCTCGTCGAACACCCGGATCTCGAAGCCGCCCTGGTCGCGCAGCGCGGCCCGGACCCGGCGCACGTGCAGGATGTTCATCTGGATCGAGCGGCCCAGCTCGCCGCGCCCGATGCCCAGTTCGCGCTCGCGGCGGCGCACGGCGCTGCTGGCCGGGTTGAGGAAGAGCAGCCGCACCCGGCAGCCGTCGGTGGCGAGGCGCACCAGCCGCTTGCCGGTGTAGTTCTGGCAGAGCATGCCGAGGCCGATGCCGAGCGCGTCCAGCCGCCGGGCGCCGTCGAGCAGGTCCTCGACCGGCAGGTCGCGCTGGAGCCGGACCCGGTCGGGGTGGACGGCGACGACGTCCGCGTACCGGCCGGCGACCAGCGATTCGACGACGTCGGCGGGCACGGCGCCGGCGCCGCCGTCGAACAGGGCGAGCAGCCGGGCGGCGGCCCGCTCGGTCTGGGCGAGGACGGTCGGGGTGAGGACGCGGTTGCGGGAGACGACGTGCCGGGCGACCTCCAGCTCGTCGAGGGCCAGCTCGATCTCCCGGCGGTCGGCCAGGTAGGGCTCGAAGCACGGCCAGTGCTGGATCATCAGCTCGCGCAGCTGCGGCAGGGTGAGGAAGACCAGCGGGTCGTCGTCGGCCGGGTCGAGCAGGTAGCCCTTGCGCCGGCTGACCTCGCGCACGGCGCCGGCCCGGTGCGCCCACTCCTCGCCGGCCGGGCCGGCCGCCGCGGTGACCCAGTCCTCGCCGTGGGCGGGCGCGTAGATCGGGTGCAGCACCTCGTCGACGAGCGAGCGCAGCCGCTGCTCGACCAGGTTGAGCCAGACGTAGGCGCGGCCGGAGAGCCGGACCCGCTGGTAGGCGTCCTCCCACTCGGCGCCGGACCAGGCCAGCGCGGGGACCTCGACCGGTCCGCCCTGGGCCGGGACGAGCGAGCGCCCGCCGGTCAGCGCGGGCCGCATGACCACCGTCGGCGCCTCGCTGCGGGCGCCGCCCCGGTCGGGGCCGCCGGGCCCACCGCCACGACCGCCGGCGGGGAACACCATGCGCCACCTCACCTGGTTCCTGCTGGGAGCCGCCGGGGCGGCCGCTCGGAGCTGTCTGCCTGCTGTCCGGCCGGTCGGCCGCACGGCGTCCCGCCCGACGCACCGGCGGTTCGCCGCCGGTTCGCCTGATGGACCGCCACGAGCCCCGGGCGGGCCGGACGATCAAGGGTACTGCCCGCCGCGAACCGCCCGCAGCCGGTTGGACCACGGCGCCCGCCGGGCCCGGGGGTGCGCCCCAACCGTCTCACCCGCCCCGCGCACCACGGAAGCCCCGCGACGGGGCCGGGCCCCGTCCCGCAGACGCCGCCGCGCCGGATCCGGGGCGTTCCGCGGCCGCCCCCGGGCGGCCATGGGGACACCCGTTCGGGCGAACACGGCACAAATGGCCCCGCCGTCGGGGAAAGCGTCGGGGAGTATGCGGTCTGTGCCGCCCGTGCGCCGTACGTCACGGCGCCCGGCCGGCACGCGCGCCCGCCCGCCCGGCCGGGTGCGACGCGTGCCCCCGCGGTCCGGGCCCCGACCATCGGACGGTCCGTCAGTTCTCCTTCTACGCAAGGAAGGCGAGGAACCATGCAGGTCTGGCCAGGGACCCCCTACCCGCTCGGCGCCACCTACGACGGGGCCGGCACCAACTTCGCGGTGTTCTCCGAGAGCGCCGACCGGATCGAGCTCTGCCTGCTCGCCGAGGACGGTTCGGAGACGGCCGTCGAGCTGCGCGAGACCGACGCCTTCGTCCGGCACGCCTACCTCCCCGGCGTCCAGCCCGGCCAGCGCTACGGCTTCCGCGTCCACGGCCCGTACAACCCGGGCCTCGGCCAGCGGCACAACAGCGCCAAACTGCTGCTGGACCCGTACGCCAAGGCGATGAGCGGCCACATCGACTGGGACGAGTCGGTCTACGGCTACCACTTCGGCGCCCCCGAGCGCCGCAACGACCTCGACTCCGCCCCGCACACCATGCACTCGGTGGTGATCAACCCCTACTTCGACTGGGGCACCGACCGACCGCCGCGCACCGACTACCACCGCACCGTGCTCTACGAGGCCCACGTGAAGGGCCTGACCAAGCTGCACCCGGGCATCCCCGAGGAGATCCGCGGCACCTACGCGGGCGTCGCCCACCCCGCCGTCATCGAGCACCTCGCCAAGCTCGGGGTCACCGCGATCGAGCTGATGCCGGTGCACCAGTTCGTCCGCGACCACCGGCTGCGCGACCTCGGCCTGGCCAACTACTGGGGCTACAACACCGTCGGATTCTTCGCCCCGCACTCCTCCTACTCCTCCACCGGCGACCGGGGCCAGCAGGTGCAGGAGTTCAAGTCGATGGTGAAGGCGCTGCACGCGGCCGGCATCGAGGTCATCCTCGACGTCGTCTACAACCACACCGCCGAGGGCAACCACCTCGGGCCCACACTCTCCCTGCGCGGCCTGGACAACGTCTCCTACTACCGCCTGGCCCGGGACCAGCGGTTCTACGAGGACACCACCGGCACCGGCAACAGCCTGCTGATGCGCAGCCCGCACGTGCTCCAGCTGATCATGGACTCGCTGCGCTACTGGGTCACCGAGATGCACGTGGACGGCTTCCGCTTCGACCTCGCCGCCACCCTCGCCCGGCAGTTCCACGAGGTGGACCGGCTCTCCTCGTTCTTCGACCTCGTCCAGCAGGACCCGGTGGTCTCGCAGGCCAAGCTGATCGCGGAGCCCTGGGACCTCGGCGAGGGCGGCTACCAGGTCGGCAACTTCCCGCCGCTGTGGACGGAGTGGAACGGCATGTACCGGGACACCGTCCGCGACCTGTGGCGCGGCGAGAACGCCGCGCTCGCCGAGTTCGGCTCCCGGCTCACCGGCTCCTCCGACCTCTACCAGGACGACGGCCGCCGTCCGATCGCCTCGATCAACTTCGTCACCTGCCACGACGGCTTCACCCTGCGCGACCTGGTCTCCTACAACGAGAAGCACAACGAGGCCAACGGCGAGAGCAACCGGGACGGCGAGTCCTTCAACCGCTCCTGGAACTGCGGCGTCGAGGGCCCCAGCGACGACCCGGCCGTCGAGGAGCTGCGGGCGCGCCAGCAGCGCAACTTCCTCGCCACCCTGATGCTCTCCCAGGGCGTGCCGATGCTCTCCCACGGCGACGAGTTCGGCCGCACCCAGCAGGGCAACAACAACGCCTACTGCCAGGACAACGAACTCACCTGGGTGCACTGGCCGAAGGACGACGGGGCGCGGACCCGGCTGCTGGAGTTCACCCAGCAGATGGTCTGGCTGCGCCGCGACCACCCGGTGTTCCGGCGCCGGCGCTTCTTCCACGGCCGCCCGGTCCCGGGCCGGGCCGCCGGGGAGGGCGGGGGCGGCGGCGAGTACGAGGACCTCACCGACATCGCCTGGTTCACCCCCGGCGGGGAGGAGATGACCAAGCGCAACTGGGGCGCCAGCTACGCCAAGTCGCTCACCGTGTTCCTGAACGGCTACGCCATCTCGGAGCCGGACCGGCGCGGCGGGCGGATCGTCGACGACTCCTTCCTGCTGATGTTCAACGCCCACTTCGAGCCGCTGGAGTTCACCGTGCCGGCCGGGCACGGGCAGGAGTGGCAGGTGGTGGTGGACACCGCCCGGCCCCGGCTGCCCGCGCCCGGCGCCGAGGCCCGGGTCAAGGCCGGGGACACCCTGTGGCTGACCGACCGCTCGCTGATGGTGCTGCAGCGCCCCGCCTGAGCAACGTCCGCGCCGGGCCGCACCGGTGTCCCGGTTCGCCGACGGATCTTGCGCACCGGCCGTCGCGCGGGCCACGGTGGTTCCCGGAAGCACCGGGGAGCACCGGGGAGCACCGGGGACCGAGGGGGCGGCTGGCATGGCGGGCGATCGTCCGAGCGCGACGGAGTTCTTCCTGGGGACGCTGCTCTCCGTCCCCGGCCGGATCGCCGACGCGACGATCCGCCGCCCGCCCCCGTACCGGTGGGTGCTCTCGCGCACCCGCACCCCGCGGGCGCGGGCCGCCCGGGCCGCCGAGCGCGCCGTCGTCGAGGGGCTGATCGGGCGGCTCGGCGCGGTCGACGGGGTGGTCCACGTCGTCACCCAGCTGGACGACCGCCGGCTCGGCCCCGGGCTCGGGCTCGACCCCGGCCGCCGCCTGGAGCTGGTCTGCCAGCTCGCCGCGACCGCCTACTTCGCCACCGCGCTGGAGATCCCGGAGCTGCTGCGCCGCATCGACGCCGCCGGGGTCGCCGACTGGGGCAGCGGGCTGCGCCACGACCCCCGGCAGCCGCACCCACCCGGCTCGGTCGCCGACGCGCTGGCGTACTACCGGCACGGCGGCCGCCACCCGGACGGCTCGCCGCGGAACACCCCCGCGCTGTACGCCCTGGGGACGACCCTGTCCTGGGACGAGCCGGGCCGGCCGCCGGTCCCCGAGCCGAACGCGACGATGTTCAACAGCTCGATCTCCCAGTACACCGGGGACCCGGCGGCCCCCGGCCTGGTGGCGGCCGCCCGCGCCGAGCACGGGGTGATCCTGCGCCTGTCCCGCTCCGGGGCCGGCGGCCCGCAGCGCCCGGGCTACTTCACCGTCCCCCGGGGGTGGCGGCGCCGGGGCCACTGAGCGTCCCCGACGCCCACCGCTCACCTGTTCGGGCCAGCAGCGGGTCTTGCCCCCGCGCCCCGCCGGGTAGGCATGGAGGCATGACCCACGCCGCCGAGCCCGCGCAGCCCCGCCCGGCCGCCTCCGTCCCGTCGTTCGATCCCTCCCGCCGCCCGACCACCCCCCGGAGCGTCGCCCCCCGCAGCGTCCCGACCGCCTCGTACCGGCTCCAGCTCCAGCCCGGCTTCACCCTGCGCGACGCCACCGCCGCCGTCCCCTACCTGGCCGCCCTCGGCGTCTCCCACCTGCACCTCTCCCCGCTGCTGGAGCCCGTGCCCGGCTCCGCCCACGGCTACGACACCGTCGACCACGGCCGGATCGCCGAGCAGCTCGGCGGCGAGCCGGCCCTGCGCGCCCTGGCCGCCGAGGCGCACCGGCACGGCCTGCGGCTGATCGCCGACGTGGTGCCCAACCACATGGCCGTGCCCGCGCCCGAGCACCTCAACCGGCCGCTCTGGCAGGTGCTGCGCGACGGCCCCGACTCGCCCTACGCCCGCTGGTTCGACATCGACTGGACCGCCCAGCCCGGCCCGCCGGACGCCCCCGGGCGCGGCCGGGTGCTGCTGCCGCTGCTCGGCGACCGGCTCGGCGCCGTGCTCGACCAGCTCGCCGTGGACGGCGACACGCTCCGCTACCACGACCACGTCCTGCCGCTGCGCCCCGGCACCGAGCGGCTCGCGCTGCCCGAGCTGCTCGCCCGGCAGTGGTACCGGCTGGCGTGGTGGCGGCTGGCCCGCACCGAGCTCAACTACCGGCGGTTCTTCACCGTCAACGAGCTGATCGCGGTCCGGGTCGAGGACCCGGAGGTGTTCGAGGCCACCCACGGCCTGCTGCTGCGGCTGCACGGCGAGGGCGTGCTGGACGGCTTCCGGATCGACCACCCCGACGGGCTCGCCGACCCGCGCGGCTACCTGGAGCGCCTGGCCGAGGCCACCGGCGGCACGTACACGGTGGTCGAGAAGATCCTCACCGGCGAGGAGCGGCTGCCCGCCGACTGGCCGTGCTTCGGCACCACCGGGTACGACGCGCTGCGCCGGATCGACGGGGTGCTCACCCACCACGCGGGCGCCTGCCGGCTGGCCGGCGCGTACGAGGCGTTCCTCGCCGGCGCTCCCCCGGGCGGCGAACCCTGCGCCGACCCGCACCCGGCGCTGGCCGCCGCCCGCCGGGGCCGGGCCGACATGACCGCCCCCGAGGGCGAGCTGGCCGCCGAGGTGGAGCGGCTGGTCCGGCTGGCCGTCCGGCTCGGCGCCGCCGACCCCGCCTACGCCGACCACCCGCCGTGGCGGCTGCGCGCCACGCTGCGCCGGCTGCTCACCGGATACCCCGCCTACCGGCCCTACGTACGGCCCGGGGAGCCGCTGCCGGAGGCCTCTGCCGCGCAGTTGCACGCGGCGCTCGCCGCCGACGACGGGCCCACCGACGCCACCGACCGCTTCGTGGCCGGCCTCGCGGAGGGCGCCCTGGGCCGCGGGCCCGAGCAGGACGAGTTCGCCGTCCGCTTCGCCCAGACCGCCGCCGCGGTCGCCGCCAAGGGTGTCGAGGACACCGCCTTCTACCGGTGGAACGCGCTGCTGAGCCTGAACGAGGTCGGCGGCGAGCCAAACCGTCCCGGGCTGCGGCCGGAGGACTTCCACGCCTGGTGCCACTACGTGGAGCGGCACTGGCCGCACACCATGACGGTGCTCTCCACCCACGACACGAAGCGCAGCGCCGACGCCCGCGCCCGGCTCGCCGTGCTGGCCGAGCAGCCGGAGGCCTGGGCCGCCGAGGCCGCCGCCTGGTCCGCCGCGGCGGGGCACGGGCCCGCCGGCCGCTTCGACCCCGACAGCGACTGGCTGCTCTGGCAGACCATGGTCGCCGCCTGGCCGGCCACCCCCGAACGGCTGGTCGCCGCCGTGCTCAAGGCCGCCCGGGAGGCCAAGGTCCACACCTCCTGGACGACCCAGAACATCCGCTTCGAGCGCGCCCTCGCCGACCGCGTGCACGCCGTCTTCGGCAACCCCGGGCTGTTCCCCCGGATCGAGGGGTACGTGGCCGCGCTCGCCCCGTACGCCCGTGCCAACACCCTGGCCGCCGCACTGCTGCACCTCACCGTGCCCGGCGTGCCGGACCTCTACCAGGGCAGCGAGGAGCCGCTCTACACCCTGGTCGACCCGGACAACCGGCGCGCCGTCGACCTCGGGGCGCTGGCCGTACGGCTCACCGACTCGCCCGTGGCCCGCCCGGGCGACCTCGCCCGGGAGAAGCTGCACCTCACCACCACCGCCCTGCACCTGCGCCGCACCCGCCCGCTGGGCGCCCACCGCCCGCTCACCGCCGTCGGCCCGGCCGCCGGCCACCTGCTCGCCTTCGGCCGCGGACCGGACGTCCTCACCGCCGTCACCCGCCTGCCGTACGGGCTCGCCCGCGAGGGCGGCTGGCGCGGCACCGAACTGCACCTGCCCGACGGCGGGGACTGGACCGACGAGCTGACCGGCCGCCCCTTCCCCGCCGGGCCCGTGCTGCTCGAGGACCTGCTGGCCGGCCTCCCAGTGGCCCTGCTGACCAGGAGCGGCGCATGAGGTACGAGGTGTGGGCACCGTACGCCGCCGAGCGGGTCGAGGTGGCCGTCGACGGCGCGCGCCACCCGCTGGCCCGCGACGACGCCCGCCCCGGGTGGTGGCACGGCGAGGCGCCCGCCGGGGACTACGCGTTCGTGCTGGACGGCGGCCGCCCGCTGCCCGATCCGCGCTCTCCCCGCCAGCCGCACGGCCCCGACGGGCCCAGCCGCGCCGTCGACCACGCCGCCTTCACCTGGTCGCGCACCGGCTGGCGCGGCCGCCCGCTCGCCGGTGCCGTGCTGTACGAGCTGCACGTCGGCACCTTCACCGCCGCCGGCACCTTCGACGCGGCCGCCGGCCACCTGGACCACCTGGTCGAGCTGGGCGTCGACTTCGTCGAGCTGATGCCGGTCTGCCCGTTCCCCGGCAAGCACGGCTGGGGGTACGACGGCGTCTCGCTCTGGGCGGTGCACGAGCCCTACGGCGGGCCGGAGGGCCTCAAGCGCTTCGTCGACGCCGCGCACCGCAAGGGCCTGGGCGTCGTCCTCGACGTGGTCCACAACCACCTCGGCCCGGCCGGCAACCACCTGCCGCAGTTCGGCCCGTACTTCACCGACCGCCACCACACCCCGTGGGGCTCGGCCGTCAACCTGGACGCTCCCGGCTCGGACGAAGTGCGCGCCTACCTGATCGGCAGCGCCCTCGCCTGGCTGCGCGACTACCGGATCGACGGCCTGCGGCTGGACGCCGTGCACGCCCTCGCCGACGACCGGGCCGTGCACTTCCTGGAGGAACTCGCCGGCGAGGTCGACCGGTTGGCGGTGGCCACGAACCGTCCGCTGTTCCTGGTCGCCGAGTCCGACCTCAACGACCCGCGCACCACCACCCCGCGCGAGGCCGGCGGACAGGGGCTCGCCGCCCAGTGGAGCGACGACTTCCACCACGCCCTGCACTGCGCCCTCACCGGCGAATCCCAGGGCTACTACGGGGACTTCGCCGCCGCCCCGCTCACCGGCGTCGCCAAGGCCCTGACCCGGGGGTACTTCCACGACGGCACCTGGTCCTCCTTCCGTGGCCGCCACCACGGCCGGCCGTTCCCGCCCGCCCACGGGCACCGGCTGCTCGGCTACCTGCAGACCCACGACCAGATCGGCAACCGGGCACTGGGCGACCGGATCTCCACCGGCCTCTCCCCCGGCCGGCTCGCCTGCGGTGCCGCGCTGGTGCTCACCTCGCCGTTCACCCCGATGCTGTTCATGGGCGAGGAGTGGGGCGCGAGCACGCCCTGGCAGTACTTCACCGACCACACCGACCCCCATCTCGCCGAGGCCGTCCGCCGGGGCCGGCGACGGGAGTTCGCCGAGCACGGCTGGTCGGCGGACGCGGTGCCGGACCCGCAGGAACCGGCCACCGTGCTGCGCTCCGTCCTCGAATGGACCGAGCCCCGGCGCGCTCCGCACGCCGGACTGCTGAACTGGTACCGGAGGTTGATCAGGTTGCGGCGGGAGCACCCGGAGCTGTCGGACCCGGACCTGGCGGCGGTGCGGGTCGAGTCGGACGAGGCCGCCGGGTGGCTGCTGGTGCACCGGGGGCCCTACCGGGTGGCGGTCAACCTCGGTGCCGCGCCTGCGGCGTGGCCGCTGACGGGCGAGGTGGTGGCGGCCTTCGGGGAGCACTCCGCCGCCGGGGGGCGGTTCACGATCGGGCCGGACTCCGTTGCGGTTCTCCGGGTGTGACGCCACGTCACCAGACGAAGGAGCCGATCCGCTCGCGCAGCGCGTGCGCGTCCAGGCCGTAGGCGGCGAGGTGCTCCGGGACGGACCCGTACTGCCGGTGCTCGGCGCGCGGCACGCCGAGGGCCAGCACCCGGTGCGGACGGTCGGCGAGCGCCTCGTGCGCGTCGTTGGCGGAGGTGCCGGCCAGGTACGGCTCGACCAGCACCACGTCCGCGTTCCGCTCGGTGGCGGCGCGCAGCGCGGCGCCGTCGAACGGCCGGACGGTGGCCGCGTACAGCACGGTGACGTCCAGGTTCTCGCTGGCGGCGAGCACGGCGTCCAGCATCGGGCCGACCGCGACCACGGTGCCCCGGGTGCCGCGGCGGACGACGGTGAACCGGCCCGGCTCGACGTCGACGGCGTTCTCGTTGCTGTGGACGGAGAGGCGGACGTACACCTTGCGGTCACCGTCCGCCACCGCGTGCCGCAGCAGCCGCTCGGCCTCGTCCGCGTGACCGGGCACGTGCACCGTCCAGTCGGGCAGGGTGTCCAGCAGGGCGACGTCGCCCGGCGCCATGTGGGTGCGGCCGCCGGCCGGCCAGTCGTAGGAGCCGGCCGCGCTCACCAGCACGGCGCCGACGCCCTGGTGGCCGAGGTCCAGCTTCACCTGCTCGAAGGGGCGCTCGACGAGGAAGCTGGCGAAGGTGTGGGCGATCGGGCGCAGGCCGGTGAAGGCCAGGCCGGCGGCGGTGCCGATCAGCAGTTGCTCGCGGATGCCGACGTTGATCAGGCGGTCCGGGTGCCGTTCGGCGGCCGGCCGGAAGCCGGCGGCGCTGATGTCGGCGAGGACGAGGGCGAGGCGCGGGTCCTCGTCCAGCAGGCGGGAGGTGGTCTCGATGAAGCGGTCGCGCATGGCGTCCATGGGGTTCGGGCCCTTTCCGGTTCAGGGGTTCTTCGGCGCAGGCGCTCTTCGGCGCAGGGGTTCCTCGGCTCGGGAGTCCTCGGGCTCAGGAGTCCTTGGGCTCGACGCGGGCCACCACGACCCGCGGCCGCCCCGGGTGCTCGGCGGTGTACGCCGCGTACAGCGCGTCGTGGTCGCGGCCGTCCACCGTCTCGACCGACCAGCCCTCGGCCGCGAAGCGCGCCGCGATGCCGCCCTGCCAGCCGTGCGTGGCCGAGGAGTTGTCGACCACCAGGACGTGCAGCCGGTCCAGCCCGTAGGCCCCGGCGAAGGCCACCGCCTCGAAGTTCGACCCCTCGTCGAACTCGGCGTCGCCGACCAGCACCCAGACCGCCGGGCCGGTCAGCCCCTGGGCACGCAGCCCGAGCGCCGTGCCGACGGCGATCGGCAGGCCGTGGCCGAGCGAGCCGGAGCTGATCTCCACCCCGGGGATCAGCAGCCGGTCCGGGTGGTGGCCGAGCGGCGAGTCGTAGGCGCCGAAGCTGGGCAGCACGACCGGGTCCAGGAAGCCCTTGGCCGCGAGAACGGCGTAGTACGCCATCGGGCCGTGGCCCTTGGAGAGCAGGAAGCGGTCCCGGTCCTGGTCGTCGGCGGTGGCCGGGGTGACCCGCAGGACCCGGTCGTACAGCACCCAGAGGGCGTCCAGCGTGGAGGTGGCGGCCGGGCCGTGCTTCTCGTCGCCGGTCATCAGGGCCATCAGGCCCGGCAACTCGGCGTAGCCGGCGAGGGCCGGGATGCGGTTCGTCATGCCGTCGATGGTGCAACCTGAAGTCGACTTCAGGTCAAGCGCTACAGTGACCCCCATGAGCGCCCACGCCCCCAGCCGGCACGACCTCCTCACCATCGGCCAACTCGCCGACCGCAGCGGCCTGGCCGCCTCCGCGCTGCGGTACTACGAGAAGCTGGGGCTGATCCACGCCACCCGCACCACGGGCAACCAGCGCCGCTACACCCGCGGCACGCTGCGCCGGATCGCCTTCGTCCGGGCCGCCCAGCGGGTCGGCCTGTCCCTGGACGAGGCCAGGACCGCCCTGGACCGCCTCCCGGAGCACCGGGCCCCGAGCGGCGCCGAGTGGGACGGCGTCGCGCAGTCCTGGCAGAGCCGGATCGACGAGCAGATCGTCGAGCTGGAGCGGCTGAAGGCCAAGCTCACCGGCTGCATCGGCTGCGGCTGCCTCTCGCTCACCCGCTGCGGCCTCTACAACGCCGCCGACCGCGCCGGCGCCGCCGGCCCGGGCGCCCGCTACCTCCTCACCCGCGACCCCGCCACCGGCCCCGAACCGGCCGGCGGCGACTTCACGGAGTGACGAAGGGCCCCGACCGCGGGGGTCGGGGCCCGGGGCCCGAAGGGGTCAGTCCCAGGGGTTCGCGGGCTGGTCGTCGATCGCCGTCCAGAAGCGGACGTTCGGAAGGGTGCCGTTGGCCCAGAACGACCAGCCGCCGCCGTTGTGGAACTCCGCCATCCGCCAGTTGGCGCCGCCGAGGCTCGATGCGCAGATCTCGTCGCCCCTGGCCCGGCTGGTCAGCTCGGAACCGGCGATCGGCGGGGTCAGCTTGACCTCGCCCCAGGCCCACGCGTCCGTACTGCTGAGCGGGAGCCAGGACGGCGCCGCGCGGCCGTCACGGTAGCGGCAGAGCACCGGGAGCTCGGTGCTCGGATAGGTGTCGCCCTTGTAGGGGTTGGTCCGGCTGTCGGAGCCCACGTGCACGATGTTGTCCGAGCGCTGTTCGAGCACGCGCCAGGTCATGCCCGAATGGCCCTCCGTGGGGGCGGTCTGCCCGAGGCCGGCGAACGCCTCGCGGGTGATGTCCCACTGCTGGTAGGGGCCGTCGTTGCAGGTGAACAGATAGATTCGCCACCCGCCGAAGTTCCGCGTGGTGTTGTCCAGGCAGAGACCGTTGGCGACGCTCTTCAGACGGACGCCGACGAGATCGTAGGGCGCGTCCGCGACCTGGAACGGCGTGACGATCCACTCCTGCACGGGCGAACGGTCGCAGGAGTTGGTGGTGACGCGCGAGGCGACGACCTCAAGGCAGTAGTTGACGATGCGGTCGTCGAGCTTGAGGGTCTTGTGGTCCGCCGGGGCGCCGGGAACCGCGTTGAACTGCCAGGTTCCCGGGCGGTGGCCCGGGTCGCACACGATGGGGTTCTGGGTGTTGCCCGCCGTCCCGTCCGGACAGCGGGCGGACGCCTGGTTGAAGAGGACGGTGTAGGGCGGCGCCGGGTCCGCCGAGGCGGTGCCGGGTGCGGCGATCAGGGCCGCGACGGCGGCCAGCACGGCGAGGAGCATCACGCGGGCGCGGCGTTCGATTCGATTCACACGTTGACCTGTCTTCTCGGTGTCGGTGTCGGTGTCGGTGCGGGGCGCGGGTGCGCGCCCGACCTGGCGGGCCCGCGCCGGCACCGGCAGACCGGGGGCGGGCCCCGGCCATCATCACGAGAAGCCCTGCCGCGGCGGTATCCCACCCTTCTGGGGGGTGGGTTGAGCCGGTCGCGCGCCGCGTCACCCCACCGGGTCCACCAAGCGCAGGCGCGACCGGAGATCCCGGCGGAGGGCTCCGGCGGGCCGGCGAACTCCCCACCCGGCCCTGAACACCCCGGCGTCCGTCACGAGCTGATCGGCGCGTGATCCGCGGAGCTTCCCGGGCGGCCGCGGCCCTCGCCGGCGATGCCGATGGTGCCGTCGGGGAAGGTCCGCACCGATCGCACGCCGGGCAGCAGGTTGAGCAGCAGGCAGGGGGTGCCGATGAGGGCTGCGGCGGTCAGCAGGGTCGTCCGCATCCCGAGGAACTCGGCGGCCGGAGCGGCGACGGCGTAGCCGGCGGGCATGGCGATCAGCGAGAGGGCGGACGCGGCGACGGCGACCGCCGCCGACGCGCCGGACCGGTGCTCGGCCTGGGCGGGTCCCAGGGTCACCGCCATCACGGTCAAGGTGGCGTAGACCCGTTCCTTGAGGCGTTCGGCGACCACCATCGGGGACGCCGGCGGGCGGCTCGGCCCGCTCGCACTCTCATCGGCCACGGGTCGACCGTACGGCCGGCGCCGCCGCCGGCCGGGCAGGCACCACCGGAGACCGCGAACCGGCCGACGCCCACGGGCCGGGCGGAGGCGGGGAGGGACGTCTGTTCGTCAGCCGCCGGTCCGGCGGACACACCTTCGGGTGGGCGGACACGTGCTCGGCTCGCGGGGTGGCCGGACTCTCCTTAGCGTGGATCAGACGTTCCGCGCGCCAGGGCGGCGCCGGGGGAAGGGGAAGCGCGATGGAGAGTCTGCTGGCGGACAGGACGGCGGTCGTCTACGGGGCCGGGTCGGTCGGAGGCGCGGTGGCCAGGGCCTTCGTCAGGGAGGGTGCCCGGGTGTTCGTGGCGGGCCGTGGCGAGGCCGCGCTCAAACAGCTGGCCCACGACGTGGAGTCCGAGGGCGGCTCGCTGGTGACCGCGCGGGTGGACGCGCTGGACCGGGAGGCGGTCGACGGCTTCCTGGACTCCGTGGTCGAGCGGACCGGCGGGCTCGACGTCTCCTTCTGCGCGACCTCCACCCGGCGGCCGGGAGGGGAGCAGGGCGCGGCTCTGGGCGAGCTGTCCTTCGAGGACTTCTCGCTGCCGATCATCGACTTCACCAAGGCGCAGTTCACCACCGCCAACGCGGCGGCCGCGCGCATGCTGCCGCGCGGACGGGGCGTCGTCATGATGATGACCGCCGCGCCCTCGCGCGTCCCCTTCCCCTACACGGCCGGGTTCGGCCCGGCCTGGGCGGCGGTGGAGGCCTTCGCCCGTACCCTCGCGGCCGAACTCGGGCCGCAGGGCGTACGGGTGCTCTGCCTCCACTCCGCCGGATCGCCGGACGCGGCGAGGAGCGTGGAGAGCACGCTGGCGGCGGGCCGTCCCGAGCTGCCGGACCGGATGGCGGGCTGGCAGGACCGCTCCGCGGCCCGCAACCTGCTGGGCCGCTGGCCCTCGCTGGCGGACGTCGGCAACATGGCGGCGTTCATGGCCTCGGACCTGGCCGCCGTGTCCGCGGGGACGACGGCCGACCTGACCGGCGGCATGGTGGGCCCCTGACGAACAGCGGGCCCGGGCCCGGCGCCCCGGTCGCGGAGCGGCGGGCCCGGCCGCGCCTCGGTCGCTCAGATGTACAGCGTGTTGGCCTCCAGGCCGCACAGGGCCCGGCCGTAGAGCTCCGCGTTGGTGTCCGGGTTGATCAGGGCGTGCAGGGCGACGGCCTGGATGTCCCGGGCGATCCGCTGGAGCGGCACGTCGAGGAAGATCGAGGTACCGCCGCTGATGCTCATCAGGAGGTCGACGGCGTGCTTGGCGAGCCGCGTCGCCTCGCCCTGGTCGTTGCGGACCTGGGCGCGCTCCTCCAGCTTCCACGCCTCGCCGGTGGCGGCCTTGGCGTCCACGGTGGCCGCGGCGCGGCGGGCGTGGAACTCCGCCTGGTCGATGCTGTTGACCGCCTCGGCGACCCGCAGGTGGGTGATGGGTGCCTCGTTCTGCGCTTCGTAGTCGGTGTACGTGATCTTCCGGCCGGGCAGCCGCTCGAAGAAGACCTCCCGGGCCGCCTTGGCCAGGCCGACCGCCACGCCGACCCCGGAGGCCGCCGCGACCAGGGCGGCCGGGGTGCGCCACACCGGGGACCCGGCGTTGGCCCGGGACAGGCCCTGCGGCCGCATGGAGGCGCTCATCGGGATGACGCGGTGCTCCGGGATGAAGAGCTCCTCGGCCACCGTGGTGACACTGCCCGTACCGCGCAGGGCGCTGGTGTGCCAGTCGTCGACGAGCTTGAGGTCGGCCATCGGGACCAGCGCCATGATGGGCTCGGGCTCGGCGTCCGGACGGATCAGGATCGCGGCGATCTCCTGCCAGCCCGCGTGCCAGGCCCCGCTGACGAACTTCCAGGAGCCGTTGACCACGATGCCGCCCTCGGTCGGCACGGCCGTGCCGGTGGGGCTGTTGGTGCCGCAGACCCGGGGGGCCTCGGACGTGAAGACCTCGTCCTGGGCGCTGTCCTGGAAGAGACCGGCGAGCCAGGTCGGGATCCAGAGGACCGAGGAGGTCCAGGCGATGGCGCCGTCGGCGCGGCCCAGCTCCATGGCCACCTCCACCAGCGTGGCGGTGTCGCACTCGTAGCCGCCGTAGCGCACCGGCGTCCTGAGCCGGAAGACGCCGGCCTCGGCGAGGGTCGCGATCGTCTCCTCGCTCAGCCGGCGGTTCTCCTCGGACCAGACCGCCTGCTCCCGGAGGACCGGCACCAGCGCGGCGACCCGCTCGACGATTTCTTCCCGGGTCGGTATTCCAGTGGACGACATCATTTCCTCCTGGACGGTTCGGTTGAGTGGTGACCGGACCGGATCTCCCATTCGCACGGTCACCGGGAAACGATTTCACCGGGCGGGCCGTCGGAACATCTTCTGAATTGCCGGATCCCGGCGGCCGGCTTTTCGCGTTGAGCAATCGCGAGGAAGGACGCGGGTCGCGCGCCTGCCAACCTGGTGCCAACATCGTTCCCGCCCGTCGCTTCCCCGGCGGCGGCACCCCAGCCAGGAGGCCAGAGTGGAACTGTCGCCCATCGTCAGCAGGGACGAGTGGCTCACCGCCCGCAAGGAACTGCTGGAGCAGGAGAAGGAACTCACCCGCGTGCGCGACGCGGTCTCGGCGGCCCGCCGCGCGCTGCCGCGGGTGCTGATCGAGAAGGACTACGTGTTCGAGGCTCCCGGGGCCTCGCCCACGCTGCTCGACCTCTTTCAGGGCCGGCGGCAGCTGGTCGTCCGTCACTTCATGTTCGACCCGGCCTGGGACGAGGGCTGCCCCGGCTGCTCGATGCAGGCCGACTCGGTGGGGCACCTGGCCCACCTGCACAACCGCGACACCTCGTTCGTCATGGTGGCCCGGGCGCCGATCGCCAAGATCGAGGCGTTCCGCGTGCGGATGGGCTGGGACCTGCCCTTCGTCTCCTCCCACGGCAGCGACTTCAACCGCGACTTCAACGTGACCACCGACAAGGGCGAACTGCCCGGCGTGAGCTCCTTCCTGCGCGAGGGCGACCAGGTCTACCACACCAACTCGGTGTACGACCGGGGCAGCGAGGTCACCCTGAACACCTACAACTACCTGGAGATGACGCTGCTGGGCCGGCAGGAGGAAGGCCTGGAGCACCCCTGGGACTGGTGGCGCCTCCACGACCGCTATGACGACGCCGCGGCCAAGGGGCCCGGGGAGAACTGGTGGAACGGCCAGGACAAGTTCAGCTCCTGACCGTTCGCACGAAGGAGGAAACGGCCCGGGTGGCCGGCCCTGGCGGCCGGCCACCCGGGCCGTTCCGGCGTACCGCCGCTCAGAGTTCCCCGGCCAGGAAGCGCAGGATGAGGCTGTTGACCTCGGCGGGCCGCTCGACGAGCCCGACGTGGCCGGCCCCCTGGACCACCTCGGCGTGCGAGCCCTCGGGCAGGCCCTCGACGATGGCCGCCAGCGTCGCGTCGGTGATCTCGAAGCTGGGGTCCTCCGAGCCGAAGAGGTTGAGCGTCGGCCGGCTCGGCGGGGCACCCCAGACGGCGGCGTGCTCCTGCGCCCACTCCGGCGTGCCGAAGCGGTCGGGCGGGAAGGCCGTCCGGTAGAGGGCGAGGGCCGCCGCCAGGTTCTCCGGCGCCCGGAGGGCGTCCTTGGCGTGCTTCAGGTCCTCGGTGGCGTCGAAGCCGTCCGCCGTGAACTTCCGGTAGATCCAGTCGAGGTAGGCGAGGTCGTCCGCGGCCACCACCTGCTCGGCCACCGCCGTCTGGAAGAACCAGAAGTGGCTCAGCGCGTCGGTGCCGCGGGGCGTGAGGACCATCGGCCCGAACACCGCGAACGGCGGGACGTCGCAGACGACGAGCTTCGACCAGCGGTCCGCGTCCGCGCCCGCCCCCCACACCGCGGGGGCGCTGAAGTCGTGCCCCACCAGGACGGCGTCGCCGTCGCCGCCGAGCGCCTCGTGCAGGCCGTTCATGTCGGCCACCAGGTCGGCGATCGCGAAGGCGCCGTCCGGCGGCTGCGCCGAGGGCGCGAAGCCGCGCAGGTAGGGGGCGACGGCGCGGTAGCCCGCGTCGGCGAGCGCCGGCATGAGGTAGCGGTAGGTCGCCGGGGACATCGGGAAGCCGTGCATCAGCAGGGCCAGCGGCCCGTCGCCGAGTTCCAGGTAGGCGAAGTCGATCCGGTTGACGGTGATTCTCTTGACAGCCACAGTCGGGTCCATTCCTCGCGGCGGGAAGGAAAATGCGCGCGGCGGCCGAATCGAATTCGTCCGCGCGGCGCGGCGGACGGCGGAGCGGAACCCGCGGGAATTCCGCCGGGCCGCTCCGCCGGTCGCTCTCCGATGATCCCGGGGACGACCCCGGACCTCTTCTCCGTGGCTGCCGTATTCGGGGGGCCGGCCGTCGCGCGGCCCGCCCGCCGGACGCTCAGCGGCTCGCCACCTGCTCGCCGACCTCGAACTGCGGGTCGGCCGCCGCCTTGGGCAGCGCCTCGGAACGGGTGCGCAGGCCGAACCACACGAGGGCCACCGCGAGGAGCGTGACGACCACGTCGACGACGAGCGCGAGCCGGATGCCGTCCAGCTGCACGGTGCGGGTGGCGGCGACGGCGCTGAGGACCGGGATGCCGATCGTGACGGCCACCTGCTGGCTGAGCGCGGCGAGGCCGGTCGCGAGCCCCTGCTCGGAGTCCGGGAGGCCGGAGGTCGCGGTCACGGTGTAGGCGACGATGGAGGTGACGTGTCCGAAGAAGCCGATGAACAGGGCGGGGAGCAGCACCGCCAGCATGACCCGGTCGGTACCGAGCAGGATCAGCGGCGCGGTGGCGAGCCCCTGCACCGACAGGCCGGCGGTCAGCACGGTCCGGGTGCCGAAGCGGCCGATCGCCCGGCCCGCGATGACACCGGCGGCCACGGCCGCGAGCCCCGGCACGCCGAAGATCAGACCGGTGGTCAGCGGGGCGAAGTGCAGCACGTCCTGCAGGTACAGCGTCATGAGGAAGATCAGCGCGCTCTCCATCGCGAACACGACGAGCCCGGCGAAGTTCCCCCACTTGACGCTGGGGCGCTTGAGGATCCGCACGGAGGCGAGCGGCGCGGGGGCGCGCAGCTCGATCGCCCAGAACACGCCGAGCAGCACCACGCCGATGGCGGCGATCAGCAGGCTCTTGTCGATGATGCCGTAGGTGAACGCGAGCAGACCGGCCGTCACCGAGACCGCGCCGGGCACATCGAGCCGGACCTTCTCCGGGGCCCGGCTGTCGGCGATCAGCCGCGGCGTCGAGATCAGGATCGCGATGGCCACCGGGACGTTGATCAGGAAGGCCCAGCGCCAGCTCAGCAGGCCGACCAGGGTGCCGCCGACCAGGGCGCCCACCGTGAACCCGCCGGACAGCAGCGCGCCGTTCAGGCCCAGCACCCGCTCCCGCATCGCGCCCTCGGAGAACGAGGTGGTCAGCAGGGACAGGGCCGCCGGGGTGGCCATCGCGGTCGACAGACCCTGCAGGACGCGGGCGGTCAGCAGCGGCGCCCCGCTGTCCGCCACCCCGCCGAGCACCGACGCCACGGTGAGCAGCGCGATGCCCGCGAGGAAGAGCCGGCGGCGGCCGAACAGATCGGCGATCCTGCCGAACAGGAGGGTGAAGCCCGCGGCCGGCAGCGCGTACGCCGACGCCACCCACGGCAGGTCGTCGGAGGATATCCCGACCCCGGAACCGATCTGGGGGAGCGCGACGTTGAGGATCGAGAAGTCGACGGACAGCATGAACTGCGCGCCCAGCAGGATGAACAGGGTCATCCTGAGCCGGGTGCTCATGCGGTTCCGCGAGTCGGGAAGCGTGGTCATGCTCGCAAGGGTGGGAGATCGCCCGCCGGCTAGCCAGACACCTGCCGTTCGTCTCACTGGGAAGGCTAGGCTTGGCAGTCCTACTTTCAGCATAATGAGACTCATGGATGAGCTCGGGAAATTCCTCAAGTCCCGCCGTGCCAGGCTCCATCCGGCTGACTGCGGACTCGGCCGCTACGGAGAACGCCGCCGAGTGCCGGGCCTGCGCAGGGAGGAGCTCGCCCAACTGGCCGGCGTCAGCGCCTCCTACTACGCCCGGCTGGAGCAGGGGCTGGGACAGAACGTCTCCGACGCCGTCCTCGACTCGCTGGCCCGGGCGCTGCGCCTGGACGACACCGAGCACGCCCACCTGGTCGCGCTCGCCCGCCCCAACCGGTCGGCGACCGGCCGCGCGCCCCGGGTGGCCCGTCAACTTCCGGCCGGGCTCAGGCGGCTGATGGCGATGATGGGCGACGTGCCCGTCATGGCGCTCTCCCCGACGGCCGACGTGGTCGCCTGGAACCCGCTGGCGCGAGCGGTGTTCGGAGGGCACCACGAGGGCCTGCCCAACATGACCCGGATGATCTTCCTCGACCCGGCGACCCGGGCGCTGTTCACCAACTGGGAGGTCAAGGCCAGGTCCGTGGTCGCCCACCTGCGGATGGTGGCGGCGAGGTTCCCGGCCGACGGGGGCGTGCGGGCGCTGATCGGTGAACTGCTCTCCTCCAGCGCCGAGTTCGCCGCCCTGTGGGAGGACCACTCGGTGGCCAACTGCGACTCGTTCACCAATGTGCTGCACCACCCCCAGGTGGGCGAGCTCACGCTCTTCCAGGAGGTCCTGCGGACCGAGGAGCCGGAGCTCATGCTGGTGGCCTTCACCGTGGAGCCGAACTCCCCGTCGGAGACGGCGCTGCGGCTGCTCGGTACCCTGGCCGCGGAGCACGCGGACCGCCGGGTGACCGTCTCCTGAACGCCGCGGGCCCGCTCCCCGCGACGGGGAACGGACCCTGCGCGCCAGAGCTCGGGCGCCCCCGTCAGCCGCCGGCCGGCAGGGTGGTGCGCCGGGTGGCCGGCCGGGCCGGCCAGGTGGTGGGGCGGCCCGTGCGGCGGGCCTCGCCGTCGCCCGGCTCCGGTTCCCCGTACGGCGCCCGCCCGGGCCGTCCACCGGGGCGCGCCGCCAGGCGTCCGGCGCGAGGCCGTTGCGGGTGCACCGGTGGCCACCGTCGCGCCCCTTCCGGCCGTCCGATCCACCGCGCGACAAGGCGGGGGCCGCCCGATGTCGGTGGGGTGTGCCACGCTGCACGGGCCGGGGCGAGCGGGTAGCGCCCGCGGCCACCGCCACCGAGCCCAGGGAGACCGCCGCCGTGCCCTCAGCCGCCGAGATGCTCAACCCGGACACCGTCGCCGGACTCGCCCGGTGCCTGGCCCGCGCCGGCCAGGGCGTCGGCACCGAGGCCCTGCGCGCGTGCGGCGCGTCCCTGGACGGGCTCGGCTTCGGCCAACGCGTCGCCGCGATCCGCGACGCCGTGCTCGCCGATCTCCCGGCCGGCTACCCCGCGTTCGAGCGGGTGCTGCGCGAGGCCCTGCGCGACGAGGAGTTCGCCGGGTGGATGACCTACCCCGTGGGCGAGGCCGTCGCCGTGCGCGGGCTGGACGCCTTCGAGCCGGGGCTCGCGCTGCTCGCCGCGCTCACCCCGCGGCTGACCTCGGAGAGCGCCGTCCGCCCGTTCCTGCGCGCCGACCAGGAGCGCGCGCTGGCCGCCATGACGCCGTGGACGGCCGACCCGGACCCGCACGTGCGCCGCCTCGCCAGCGAGGGCACCCGGCCGAGGCTGCCGTGGGCGCCCCGGCTCCCGGCGCTGATCGCCGATCCGGCGCCCGCCCTGCCCCTGCTGGACGCGCTGTACCGGGACGCCTCGGAGTACGTCCGCCGCTCGGTCGCCAACCACCTCAACGACATCAGCCGCGACCACCCCGCCACCGCCGTCGAGACCGCCGCCCGCTGGCTCGCCGACCCGGCGCCGACCACCCTCCCGCTGGTCCGGCACGGTCTGCGCACCCTGATCAAGGCCGGCCGCCCCGAGGCGCTGGCCCTGCTCGGGCACCGCCCCGACGCCCCGGTCACCGTCGAGGGCCCGCACGTGCGCACCGCCGAGATCCGGCTCGGCGAGGAGCTGGTGTTCGAGTACGCGGTGACCAACACCCACGACGAGCCCGCCAGCGTGGTCGTCGACTACGTCGTGCACCACGTGAAGGCCAACGGCGGCCGCACGCCCAAGGTCTTCAAGCTCACCACCCGCTCGCTCGCCCCCGGCGAGACCTGGCGGGCCACCCGCCGGCACGCCGTGAAGCCGATCAGCACCCGGCGCTACCACGCGGGCGTGCACCTGCTGGAGCTTCAGGTCAACGGCCGCCGCCACGGGGAGGGGTCGTTCACCCTGCACCTCTAGGGTCCGTCCTCGAACCCCCGCCTGCCGGGCGACGCCCGGGCACGCACCTCGCCGCGAGGACGGCGTCCGCCAGCTCCTCGGCCGTGCGGCCGTGCCCGGCGTCGAGCCGGTCCAGTCCGAGCCGGTCCAGGTCCTCCAGCATCAGCTCCTGGTAGCGGACGCTGCGGGCGAGGAACGCGTCCATCAGGTACCGCCCGTCCTCGTCCGCCTCCGCGTACCGCCCGCCGCGCCGGATCCGGTCCCGGAGCACGGCCTCCTCGGCGGTCAGCCACAGCGCGGCGGTGCCCGGGCCGACCAGCCCGGCCACGGCGGCGGGCCACAGGGCGGAGCCCTCCAGGACCAGGCCGGGCCCGTCGCCGTCCGCCACCCGCCCCGCGACCAGCTCCTCGATCCGGGGCCGCAGCCGCGCGTAGTGGCCGAGCACCGAGGCGATCAGCTCCTCGACCGACAGCGTGCGGTAGTGATCGGCGACGTGCGGCGGCAGCTCCCACCCCGGCACCGGCCACGGGCGGCCCGGGTGCCGCGCCAGGGTGTCCGTCGACCGGCACTCGAAGCCGAGCCGCTCCGCCACCACCCGGGCGAGCGTCGACTTCCCGGTGTGCGACGTCCCGCCGATCAGCACCACCCGCAGCATCTCGCCCGTCATGCCGCCGACTCTACCGAGCCGCGGATCGAGACCGAACCTTGATCTCGACCGCCTGTTCCGCCACCCCGGCCGCGCCGTCAGGAGGCCCCTTCCCGGCCGTCCGCGACGGCGCCACCACCCTGCGGCCCACCCCCGCGGGGGACGCGCCGAAGCGCCGCCGGCCGCACCGAGAGCACCCCTCACAGACCCTTCGCGGCAGGCCACTTGGAGGTGAGAGCGCGCCCGCGAACTCCTAGGCTCGGGGGTACCGATCCCCCTCCCGGAAGGGCCGCCCTTGAACCGCTCCGTCCGCTCCACCGACGACGTCCTCGCCCTGCTCGACGGGCTCTTCGCACCCGCCGCCGACCGCTGGACCGACCGGGCCGCCGACTGGTGGGACGACTTCTACGCCGACCGCTCCTCCGGCCGGCCGTTCTTCGTCGACGCCCCGGACGAGAACCTCGTCGCCCACCTCGACCGCGGCCTGCTCGCCCCCGGCGCAAGGGTGCTGGACGTCGGCTGCGGGGCGGGCCGCAACGCCGTCCACCTGGCCGGGCGCGGGTTCGAGGTGGACGCCGTCGACCTCTCCGCGACCGCCCTCGCCTGGGCCCGCGAGCGCGCGCAGGCGGCGGGCGTCTCCCCCCGGTTCCACCACGGCAACATCTTCACCGTCGAACTCCCCCTCGCCCGGTACGACTTGGTGTACGACTCGGGCTGCCTGCACCACCTGCCGCCGCACCGGCGGATCAGCTACCTCGCGCTGCTGGAACGCGTCCTGGCGCCCGGCGGGCACCTCGGGCTGACCTGCTTCGCGGCCGGCGCGATGGGCTCGGAGCTGCCCGACGCGGAGCTCTACCGCACCGGGCGGCTGGACGGCGGACTCGCCTTCACCCCGGACGAACTGCGCTGGATCTTCGGCGGCTTCACCGAGGCGGAGATCCGCCCGATGGTGCCGCAGGAGCCCGGCTCGCCGCTGTTCGGCCTGCCCGTGCTGCTCACCGCGCTGTTCCGCAGGCCGCCCGCCGGCTGAGGCTTGCGCCGGCGCGGGCCCGGGGTAGTAGTAGGGGCGGGGTGGCCGGCCGGCCAGTGGAGCAGGCGACGAGAGGGGACGGGACGCGATGTCCGCCGAGGAGACACCGTGGGAGGCCGCCGTCGGGCGCGCACTGGGCTTCCTGCACGGGGCGCTGGGGCCCGACGGGCTGCCGTCCGCCCGGCCCGGCACCGACCCGGAGCTGCGCGCGCCGCTCACCGGCGCCGACGCCCGCCGGCACCTGCTCACCCGGTACGGGGTGGACCTCGGGTTCGACCCGGACCGCGAGGGCCTCTCCGCGATGTGGGGCCTCGCACTGCTGCGGCCGGGCGGCGAACGGCCCGAGGAGCGCGCACTGGTGGCCGCGCTGGCCCGGCAGCTCCAGCCCTACGCCCACCCGCAGCGGCCGCGGTACCGCCTCTTCCCGGCCGGTGTGCCGTTCGCCGCCGACACCGGCAGCACCGCGCTCGCGCTCTCCGGGCTCGCCCGGCACGGACTGCTCGCACCGGACCGACAGGACTCCCTCGTACGGGAGCTGCTGGACACCCGGATCGGCCCGGACGACGGCCCGATACCGGCCTACTGGGAGGACACCGACCGCACCTCCTCGCGCGGCCGCCGCTACGACGCCGTCATCGCCGCCGACGTCCTCTTCGCCCTCCACCTGCCGGGCGCGGCGCACCGGTTGCCGCACCCGGCGGCCGAGGCGACGCTCCGGTACGTCCAGCAGCACCTGAACGGCCCGCGCACCGGCACCCGGTACCACGCCTCCCCCGAGGCCTTCCTGCACGCCGCCGCCCGGGCGTCCACCGTGGTGCCCGCACTCGCCGCACCGGCACGGCGCGCGGTCGAGCACGTGACCACCCAGTTCGCCGACACCGCGCTCGAACTGGCGCTGCTGGTGCTGGCCGGCGAGTACACGGGCGCCGCCGTTGACCTGCCCGCGCTGCGCCGACGGCTCGCCGACGCGCAGCTTCCGGACGGCTCCTGGCCGGCCGCCGGCTACTTCCGCACCGGGAGCGTGCCGCTGTACTTCGGCTCGCCGCACCTCACCACCCTGTTCGCGGTCCGGGCCCTGCGCCCCGAGACGGCGCCGGGACGCTAGACCGCCGGCACCCCGGACGCCCGTACGGACGTCAGTGGACGAGGCTGAAGTCGCCGCCGACCGGGGCGGCGATCCGGTCGGCCGGGGCCAGGTCGGCGAGGGCGGCCACCGGGGTGCTGCTGTCGGCCGTGCCGCCGTTGCCGAGCTGGCCGGAGCCGTTGCCCCCGCAGGAGCGGACCGCGCCGTGGGCCAGCAGCACGACGGTGTGCTCCCGGCCGCCGGCCACCAGGCGCACGCCGGTCAGGCCCGGGACCGGCACGGGGGTGGTCCGGAAGGTGGTGGTGCCGTCGCCGAGCTGTCCCGAGGTGTTCTGCCCCCAGGCCGTGAGCCGGTGGTCGTCGCCGCTGACGGCGAGGCTGTGGTGGCCGCCGGCCGCGATCCGCACGACCCCGCCGGACCAGCTCCCCCGGGTGGGCACGGGGGTGTAGCGGTTGATCGTGGTGTTGTCGCCGAGCTGACCGGCGGCGTTGAAGCCCCAGGCCTTCACGGCGGTGCCGCCGCCCGCAGCGGTGCCGCCGGTCACGGCGAGGCTGTGGTGGGCGCCGGCCGCGATCCGGGTGACCGCGCCCAGACCCGGGACCCGGGCCGGGACGCTGCGGCCGGCCGAGGTCCCGTCGCCGAGCTGGCCCTTGGCGTTGTGGCCCCAGGCCCACACGGTGCCGTCCTCGCGCAGCGCCAGGTTGTGGTGGAGGCCGGCGGCGATCGCGATCACCCGGTCGAGACCCGCGACCCGGACCGGGACACCGCTGCCGGTGCCGCTGCCGGTGCCGAGCTGCCCGTGGGCGTTGTCGCCCCAGGCCCACACCGTGCCGTCCTCGTGCAGGGCCAGGCTGTGCGCACCGCCGGCGGCGACGTCGGTGACGTCGACCAGGTGGCGGACCGGGCCGGGCGCGTTGTGACCGAGCAGGGTGCCGTCGCCGAGCTGACCCGAGCCGTTGGCGCCCCAGGACCGCACGGTGCGGTCAGTCAGCAGCGCCAGCCCGTGCCCGGTGGCCGCACCGGCCCCGCCGGCGGCGATCCCGAGCACCTCGGTGCCGGTCAGCCCGAGCACGGCGGTCGCCCGGGTGTGCTGGGCGGCCCAGGAGCCGTCGCCGAGCTGACCGGCACGGTTGTTGCCCCAGGCCTTGAGCCGCTTGTCCGCCACTTCTTCTCCCGACGTGTGCGTGGGCGGGCCGCAGCGCCGCGCCGACGGATACCGACGCGAGGACCGCGTCCGCTCCGTAGCCAACCAGACACGGGGCGTGCCCGGGCGCCCATCCGCGCGGGTCGGGCCTCACGGCCCCGGCGAGGCGGCGCCGCCGTCGCGCAGGCGGCGCAGGAGCCCGTCGAGGTCGAGGTGGGCGCGTTCCCGCCCGGTCGGGACGAGGCGCTCGGTGCGGGCCAGGAAGACGCGCACGCGCTCGGCGTGGGCGTGCAGGTCGACGCTCCCGCCCTCGCCGGCGAGGGTGATCCGCACCGAGCCGGCGGCCCCGGCGGACCCGCCGGAGCCGGGGCGCACCCGGACGCTGCCGAGGCCGCAGGGGCCGAGCAGGCCGGCGGCCAGCAGCTCCCGGGCGAACACCCAGGTGATCGGCGCGGCGAGGTCGGTGTGGTTGTCCAGGAAGACGGCGTACGGGTCGGCGGTGCGGTAGCGCAGCCGGGCGGGAACGGAGATGGTCAGGCCGGGCCAGACGGTGACGCGCAGATCGAGCGCGACCGCGCAGCCGCCCTCGGCCCCGCGCTGCGCGGGGACGCGCGGATCCTCGTCCGTCATGACCGCCCCCGGGCGCGCAGAATCGTTTCTCCACAACCGCCCGGGGCGGCGAAGTCAGGTCTCACGGCAGGAACAACGAGCCACCCCGGCTTCGGCAACCCGCCCCGCGCGGCGATCACCCTCGCCACGCCGGACGGACCAGTCCGGCGGGCGGGTCGCCGGGCCGCGGCCTAGGCTTCCGGAGCGGAACCCACCCCGGCGGCCTCGGAACGGAACCCCCATGCACCCTGCGCTGCGCATGCACCCCGTCCTCCGCGGCGCCGGAGCACTGGGACTGGCCGTGGCCCTGGCCGGCGGCGGCGCGTGCCAGAGCGGCGCCACGGCGGGCTCCGCCAAGGTCGAACCGTCCACCCCCGCGACCACCCTCGCCTCGCCGGCCACCACCGCGACCGCCGCCCGGACCGTCCCGGCGCTGCCGGCCTCGCTCACCGGCCAGCAACTCGACTGGCACGCCTGCCCCGCGCCCTCCACCGCCCAGGGCGGCGGCGAGGCCCCGGGCGCGCCGTGGGAGTGCGCCGCGCTGAAGGCCCCGCTGGACCACGCCGATCCGAACGGGCGCACGATCGACCTCGCGCTGATCCGGATGCGGGCCCACAGCGGGCAGCCGAGGATCGGCTCGCTGATCTACAACTTCGGCGGCCCGGGCGCCTCCGGCGTCGCCACCCTGCCCGCCCTCGCCCAGGACTACACCGACCTCAACACCCGCTACGACCTGGTGGCCCTCGATCCGCGCGGGGTCGGCGACAGCGCGGGCGTGCGCTGCCTGGACGACGCCGCCACGGACGCCTCGGCCGGCGTCGACGGCTCGCCGGACGACACCGCCGAGGTGCGGGCGCTCGACGAGGCCAACGCCGCCTACACCTCCGCCTGCCAGCAGAACTCCGCCGGCGTCCTGCCGTACGTCGACACCGTCGCGGCCGCCCGCGACCTCGACCTGCTGCGCCAGGTGCTCGGCGACGACACGCTGCACTACTTCGGCTTCTCCTACGGCACCGAACTCGGCGGCGTCTACGCCCACCTGTACCCGGACAGGGTCGGCCGCCTGGTGATGGACGCCGTCGTCGACCCGACCGAGGACCCGCTGCAGGGCGCGCTCGGCCAGACCAAGGGCTTCCAGCTCGCCCTGGAGAACTTCATGAAGGCCTGCGCCGAGCAGGTGGGCGCCGAGTGCCCGACCGGCCCGGGCGGCGAGCGGGGAACTCAGCGGATCACCGCCCTGCTCCAGGGCCTGGACGCCACCCCGCTGCCCGCCGGCGGCGGCCGCACGCTCACCCAGGACCTCGCCGTCACCGGCATCGCCGCCGCGCTCTACAGCGAGGCGAGCTGGAACGCCCTCGCCATCGGCCTCCAGGAGGCGATGCAGGGCGGCAGCGGCACCACCCTGCTCGCCCTCGCCGACGCCTACCTGGGCCGCGACGCCCAGGGCCACTACAGCAACCTGATCGCCGCCAACCGGGCCATCACCTGCGTCGACGACCGGCCGCGCTACACCTCCGCCGACGTGCAGGAGCAGCTGCCGGTGTTCCGTCAGGCCTCGCCGGTGTTCGGCGAGTTCGCCGCCTGGGGCCTGACCGCCTGCTGGCCCTGGCCGGTGCCCGGGCAGAGCGAGCACCCCGACGTCAGCGCCCCGGGCGCGGCGCCGATCGTGGTCATCGGCAACACCGGCGATCCGGCCACCCCCTACGAGGGGGCCCGCGCGATGGCGCGGCAGCTCGGCACGGGCGTCGGGGTGACCGTCACCCTGCGCGGGCAGGGCCACGGCGGCTACGACACCGGCAACAGCTGCCTCAAACAGGTCGTCGACCAGTACCTGCTGGACGGCGTGGTGCCCGCCGACGGCACCACGTGTACGTAACAAGCCGCCACCAACCTTCCACCCCGGTCGAGGACTTCGCGGAACGACGCCCTACCGTGGGCCCCGGAAAGGGGACCACATGACCGCCAACACGCCACGGCTGCAAGGAAATAGCTGCCTCCTCGACCCAGCGCGCCCGTTCTCCGAACGGGTCACCCGGCTGGTCCGGGCCTGGGAGGACGACGGGCGGGCCGACTACCGCCTGGTCGACGGACGGGCGTTGCTCGCCCTCTACTGCTGGCACCTGGACGCCACCCGGCGCGGCACCACCGACGACAACCCGGCCACCACGGCGTACGTCGCCGCGGCCTTCGCCGCCAACGGGGGCGCCGACGGCTGGGACAGGCTGCTGCGCGAACGGGCCGAGTGCACCTGCCACGGCCAGAGTTGGCGGCTGGAGAACATCTCGGTCTGCCTGGGCTGCCTGCGCTACGTCTGCTACCAGGTGGACGGCCCCTGCTGCCCCGGCGCCCGCATCGTCGGCTGATCCCCGCCCGGCAGGCCCTCCCGCACGCCGTCCGCACCCCCGGCCCGCTCCCCCGCCAGCAGGCGGGCCAGCAGCGCGGCGGGCCCCTCCGGCAGGGCGCCGTGGACGAGTTCGGTGCGGTGCACCAGCCGGGGCGACCGGACCGGGACGGCCGCCACGCCCGGCGCGTCGGCCAGGACGGCGGCGGGCAGCAGGGCCAGCCCGTGCCCGGCGGCGACCAGGGCGAGCAGCCCCCGCACGTCGGTGCCCAGGTAGCGGACGGCCGGCCGGTAGCCGTCGACGGCGGTGGCGGCGCGCAGCCGGGCGCCGGTCGGGGCGAGGCCCGGGGCGTCCAGCCAGCGGGCGGCGGACAGGTCGGCGAGCGCCTGCCCCGGGCGTCCGGCGAGCGGATGGCCGGCCGGCAGGGCCACGGCGAGCGGCTGCTCCGCGACGGCGACGGTGACCAGCGGGCCCACGTCGGGCAGCGGGAGCGGATCCGACGGGGCGGCCGGACCGTCGACGAGCGCCAGGTCCACGGCGCCGGTGGCGACCTCGGCCGGCAGGGCGTCCTGACCCAGCACCCGGACCGTCAGGTCGACCGCCGGATACAACCGGCGCACCTCGGCGAGTGCACGCCCCACCTGCGCCCCGAGCGCCAGCGGCGTGGCCCCGACGGTGAGGCGGGCACTGGGAGCACCGGCCAGGCGCGCGATGTCGGCGCGCGCCGCGTCGATCCGCAGCAGCAGCGCGGAGGCGTGCTCCATCAGCCGCGCGCCCGCCTCGGTCGGGCCGACCGGGCGCCGGTGCAGCAGCGCCGTGCCGAGGTCCGTCTCCAGCGCGGCGATCTGCTGGGAGACCGCGGACTGGGTGTAGCCGAGCGCGCGGGCCGCCTCGGAGAACGAGCCCAGCCGGACCACGGTGACGTAGGTGCGCAACTGCTGCGGCTCCACGTGCCATCAGCTCCACTGATCGAGGAGTAAGGAATCATCGTTGACGCTGATCCCGCGCCGCCGGTCAGGATAGCCGTATGACGCACCCCACCCCCCGCCTCGCCCTGGTCGGCGACCGCTCGGCCGCCGTCCGCTCGCACACCCGCGTCCCCGCCCTGCTGGACGCGCTCGCCGACCGCGACCAGCTCGTGCTGGACGCCTACTGGATCCCCACCGGGGACGCCGCCGCCCCCGGCGCGCTCGACGGCTTCGACGCCGTCTGGCTGCTCCCCGGCAGCCCCTACCGCAGCGAGGAGGGCGCGGTGGCCGCCGTCCGCACCGCCCGCGAGCGGCGCATCCCCTTCCTCGGCACCTGCGCCGGCTTCCAGCACGCGGTGCTGGAGTACGCCCGTCACGTCTGCGGCATCGGCACCGCCGCGCACGGCGAGAACGACCCCGGCGAGGCCGACCTGGTGATCGTCCCGCTCAGCTGCTCCCTGGTGGGGCACGAGGGGGCCGTCCGGCTGACGCCCGGGTCGCTGGCCGAGCGCGTGCTCGGCGCGCCGCGCACGGTGGAGCGCTACCACTGCGCGTACGGGCTGAACGACGCCTACCTGGAGCGGTTGCGCGCGGGCGGCCTGCGGTTCACCGGCGCGGACGACTCCGGGGAGCTGCGGATCCTGGAGCTGCCGGCCGAGGCGCACCCGTTCTTCCTGGCCACGCTGTTCCAGCCGGAGCTCGCCGGGGACGGCACCCGGGCCCACCCGGTGATCCGCGGCCTCGCCGCCGCCGCGACCGCCCGCACCGCGACGGCCGCGGCGGCCGGGGTCAACGGCGGGCGGTGAGCTGCTCCCACACCTCGGCGACCCGCGGCGCGAGCTCCTCCAGCGGGCCGCTGTTGTCGATCACCAGGTCGGCGATCGCCAGCCGCTCGGCCCGGCCCGCCTGGGCGGCCATCCGGGCCCGGGCCTCCTCCTCGGTCATGCCGCGCAGCCGCACCAGCCGCTCGATCCGCACCTCGTCCGCCGCGTCGACCACGACCACCAGGTCGTACAGCGGCCCGAGCCCGTTCTCGGCGAGCAGCGGGACGTCGTGCACCACCACCGCGTCCGGCGCGGCCGCCGCCTCCAGGTCGGCGGACCGCGCCCGGACCAGCGGGTGGACGATCGCGTTCAGCGCCCGCAGCCGGTCCGGGTCGGCGAAGACGACCGCGCCGAGCGCCGGCCGGTCCAGCGAGCCGTCCGCGGCGAGCACGCCCTCGCCGAACTCGGCGACCACGGCATCGAGGCCCGCCGTGCCGGGGGCGACCACCTCGCGGGCGATCACGTCGGAGTCCACGATCACCGCGCCGTGGGCGGCGAGCAGCCGCGACACCTCGCTCTTGCCCGCGCCGATGCCACCCGTCAGTCCGATCTTCAGCATGGCGCCAGGCTACCGGCGCGGCTCACCGCGCGGTCACCCCAGGTCGAGGCTCTCCCCCTCGCTCAGGGTGCGCAGCTCCGCCCCGGTGCCCGGGCCACCGGGGCCGAGCAGCCGGGTGTGCACGGCGAGCCCGATCGGGCTGAGCACCGCGTCGTGCACCGGGACGGCCTGCCGGGGCCCGGCCTCGCGGACGTAGTCGACCAGCTCGGCGACCTTGGTCCAGGGCGCGGCGACCGGCAGCAGCAGGGTGTCCACCGGGTCCGGCGGCACGGTCAGCGCGTCGCCGGGGTGGAAGAGCCGCCCGTCGAAGAGGAAGCCGAGGTTGCGCACCCGCGGGATGTCCGGGTGGATCACCGCGTGCCACTCGCCGTGCACCGTGACGCCGATCCCGCCGATCTCGAAGGCGTCGTCCTCGCCGACCGCGGTGACCCGCCGGGCCACCCCGTCCAGCTGCCGGGCGACGTCCGGGTTGGTCCACACCCGCAGCCCCGGGTCGGCCTCCAGCGCGGCCCGCAGCCGGGCCTCCTCGAAGTGGTCGGCGTGCTCGTGGGTGATCAGCACGGCGTCCGCGCCCGCCAGGGCGGCGGGGTCGGTGAACGCCCCGGGGTCGACCACGACGGTCGTCCCCTCGTGCTCCAGGCGTACGCAGGCATGTCCGAACTTGGTGATCCGCATGCCTCAGCACGGTACTCCCGATCGGTTACGGCGCGGTGGCGGCCAGCTCCTTCTCCGCGACGGGCCGCTGGGCCGGCAGCACCGCCGGCCGGATCTCCGGCAGCTCGACGTGCTCGCTCAGCCCGAACCGGTCGTGCAGCCGGCGCAGCGGCGCCGGCGCCCACCAGTTGAACTCGCCGAACAGGCTCATCGCGGCGGGCACCAGCAGGCAGCGCACCAGGGTGGCGTCCACCGCCACGGCGACCGCCAGCGCGATGCCCATCTGCTTGACCATCAGCATGTCGCCGAGCGCGAAGCCGGCGAAGACGATCACCATCAGCAGCGCCGCCGAGGTGATGATCCGCCCGCTGCGCTGGACGCCCAGCTCCACCGCCCTGGTGCAGCTGTGCCCCTTGTCCCGCAGCTCCTTGATCCGGGCGAGCAGGAAGACCTCGTAGTCCATCGACAGCCCGAAGGCGAAGGCGAAGACCAGCACCGGGATGAACGTCTCCAGCCCGCCGGTCGGACTGAAGCCGAGCAGTCCGCTGAACCAGCCGTCCTGGAAGACCAGGGTGAGCGCGCCGAGCGAGGCGCCCAGCGAGAGCAGGTTCATCAGCAGGGCCTTGACCGGCATCACCACCGAGCCGGTCATCAGGAAGAGCAGGATCAGCGTGCCGAGGGCGACCAGGCCGAGCGCGATCGGTCCGCGGGTGAGCAGTTCGTCCTGGAAGTCGACCACCGAGGCCGCGCCGCCGGTCACCTCGGTGGTGAGCCCGCCGCGGTCGGCGCGCAGTTCCTCGACCACCTGCTTGGCCTGCCCGCCCTGCGGGTCGCCGTGCACCAGCACGTCGATGGTGGAGACGGTGTCGCTCACCGGGGTGACGGCGCGCACGCCGCTGACGCCCGGCAGCTTGGCCACCACGTCGTCCGCGTAGGCCTGGGCGACGGTGGCGCCGCTCTCCACGACCACCGTGATCGGGGCGGCGGAGGCCTGCGGGAAGCGCTGGTCGATCGTCTCGGCGACCTGCCGGCCGGCCGAGGAGGCGGGCAGCACGGCGGCGCCGGAGCTGCGCATGTCGGCGTGCAGGAACGGCACACCGGCGGCGACCAGCAGCGCGGTGCAGGCGAGCGCCACGGGAACCGCCCGCTTGCCGACCCGGCGCACCGTCCGGCTGAAGAAACCCTCGTCGGGGACGGGCGCGGCGGGGGCCTTGATCCGGCTCCCGGCGAAGCCGAGCAGCGCGGGGATGAGGGTGAGCGCGGCGGCGACCGCGATCACCACGACGCTCACCCCGGCCGCCGAGACGGCGGCGAGCACGGGACTGCTGAAGACGAACAGGCCGGAGAGCGCGACGGCGACGGTCAGTCCGGAGAAGGCGACGGTGCGCCCGGCCGTGGCGGCGGTCCGCTCGACGGCGGCGGCGATCGTGGCGCCGTGGCCGCGTTCCTCGCGGAATCGGTTCACCATGAGCAGCGCGTAGTCGATCGACAGGCCGAGGCCCAGCACGGTGGCGATCGGCAGCACGCTGGTGTCGATGTCCATGATCCTGCTGAAGCCGAACATGGCCAGCAGGGCGCCGCCCACCGAGGCGACGGCGCCGATCACCGGCAGGCTCGCGGCGGCCAGTCCGCCGAAGACCAGGACCATGACGATCAGGGTGAGCGGCAGGGTGACGATCTCGCCGAAGCGGGTGTCCTTCTCGGTCTGCTTCTTGACCTCGTCCTCGAGCACCAGATCCCCGCCGACGGTCACCTTGCCGCCGTCGGCCCGGACGTCGGCCTGGATGGCGGAAAGCCGCTCGGTGACGGCGGTGGTCTGGGCGGAGGTGCTGGTGTCGGCCATCCGCACCGAGACCAGGCTCGCGGTGCCGTCGGCCGAGCGGAGCGCGGCGGCGCCCGGGCCGGGGCCGTAGGCGTCGGTGGCCGAGGAGACCCCGGGGAGGGCGGCGATCTCGGCGGTGGCGCGGGTGACGGCGTCCCGGACGGCCGCGTCGTCCACCGGCCGGCCGTCCACCACGGCGGTGACGGTGCCCCTGGCCGGGTCGGCGGCGGTGACGACGGCGCTGCCGCGGTCCGCCTCGGAGGCGGAGGAGGAGGCGCCGGCCACCGAGCCCTCGAAGACCCGCCCGCCGATCAGCACGCCTATCACCAGCACGACCGCCCAGAAGCCGAGCACCCAGCGCCGCTGCCGGTAGCAGAACCGGCCGAGGGCGGCGAGGCGCCCGCCGACCCGCGGATCGGCGGACGTGCTGGGGGAGGCAGGGGACACGGCGGAGCGAAGGCTCATGTGCGGGGGGTGCCTAGCGTGCGGGGCCGGGTGAGCGGCCCATCGGGCAACTCCCCCCAAGGTAGGCCCTAGGTCCCGAATCGCCCATACGTATTTGATGAGCCCCTAATCACAAAAATCCCATAGATAAGGAATAAATAATGAAAGCCGGAAAACAATGAACCCCGCCCGGAAACCGAGCGGGGTTCATCGATGACGCTATGCGCTAGTCACGCACCAGCGGGGCAGAGCTTCAGCTCTGGCCGCCGGCCAGCTTCTCGCGCAGGGCGGCCAGGGCCTCGTCCGAGGCCAGGGCGCCGGAGCCCTCGTCGCTGCTGGACGAGTAGGAGCCACCGGCGGCGGCGGCGACGGCGTCGCCACCCTCGGCAGCGGCCTCCGCGTCGGCCTCGCGGCTCTTGATGACCTGGGCCTGGTGCTGCTCGAAGCGCGCCTGGGCCTCGGCGTACTGCCGCTCCCACTCCTCACGCTGCTTCTCGAAGCCCGGCAGCCAGTCGTTGGCCTCGGGGTCGAAGCCCTCCGGGTAGATGTAGTTGCCCTGGTCGTCGTAGGACGCGGCCATGCCGTACAGGGTCGGGTCGAACTCGACCTCGGCCGGGTTGGCACCCAGCGCCTCGTTGGCCTGCTTCAGCGAGAGGCTGATGCGACGGCGCTCGAGGTCGATGTCGATGACCTTGACGAAGATCTCGTCGCCGACCTGGACGACCTGCTCCGGGATCTCGACGTGGCGCTCGGCCAGCTCGGAGATGTGGACCAGGCCCTCGATGCCCTCGTCCACGCGGACGAACGCACCGAACGGAACCAGCTTGGTGACCTTACCCGGAACGACCTGGCCGATCTGGTGGGTACGGGCGAACTGCTGCCACGGGTCCTCCTGGGTCGCCTTCAGCGACAGGGAGACACGCTCGCGGTCCATGTCGACGTCCAGGACCTCGACCGTGACCTCCTGGCCGACCTCGACGACCTCGGACGGGTGGTCGATGTGCTTCCAGGACAGCTCGGAGACGTGGACCAGACCGTCGACGCCACCCAGGTCCACGAAGGCACCGAAGTTGACGATCGAGGAGACGACGCCGGAGCGCACCTGGCCCTTCTGCAGGGTGGTGAGGAAGGTCTGGCGGACCTCGCTCTGGGTCTGCTCCAGCCAGGCACGGCGGGACAGGACCACGTTGTTGCGGTTCTTGTCCAGCTCGATGATCTTGGCCTCGAGCTCCTTGCCCACGTAGGGCTGGAGGTCGCGGACGCGACGCATCTCGACCAGCGAGGCCGGGAGGAAGCCGCGGAGGCCGATGTCGAGGATGAGACCACCCTTGACGACCTCGATGACGGTACCGGTGACGATGCCGTCCTCTTCCTTGATCTTCTCGATCGTGCCCCAGGCACGCTCGTACTGAGCGCGCTTCTTGGACAGGATGAGACGACCCTCCTTGTCCTCCTTCTGGAGAACCAGGGCCTCGATGTTGTCGCCGACGGCGACGACCTCGTGCGGGTCGACGTCGTGCTTGATCGACAGCTCGCGGGACGGGATGACGCCCTCGGTCTTGTAACCGATGTCGAGGAGAACCTCGTCACGGTCGACCTTCACGATGACGCCCTCGACGATGTCGCCATCGTTGAAGTACTTGATGGTCTCGTCGATCGCGGCCAGGAACGCCTCGGCGTCGCCGATGTCGTTGAGCGCGACCTGCGGGGTGGTGCTGAGGGAGGAGTCGGTGGGGCTCGTCATTAGGAAAAGGGCTCCGGTACGGACATGAAAGTCGTAGGTAATGCCACGCGGAGGGCCCGTATCGCTCCCACCGAAAGCCGGACAGCCAAGAACACGGAGCACCGGTATTCCCGTGACAACGGGAGATCGGCGTCCGTCTTGCGACCGTGGGGTCTTCGACAGATGCGAGCGCGACCTGCTCCGTCCGAGGCGCGCAGGCCCGCAGCGCAACTTGTAGCATACGGGGACGGCCAGGCACGGTCAACGCCAGAAACGGCAAGACGGTGGAGCCCGGTATGGAACAGGCCATATCCTCCGATTGCGCACCTCAACGGGTGGCGGCCGCAGGGAGGCCCTTCCCCGGATGCCACCGCCGGGACACCGGGCCTCTCGGTCCGGTTCGCGGCAGCGGCGCTTCCGCAGACGACACCCTACGCGATGGGCCTTCTCACCGTGACCGGCACCCCCCTCCCCGACCCCATTGATCTTGACGAGGACGACGACGACGCGGTAAGGCGCTCCGCCGGCACCGGCGAGAGCAGCCGCGCCAGCCGCCACTGGTGGGACCGAAACGCCGACGAATACCAGGACGAACACGGCGAGTTCCTCGGCGACGACCGGTTCACCTGGTGCCCCGAGGGCCTCGACGAGGCCGACGCCCGGCTGCTCGGCGAGGTCGCCGGCCGCACCGTCCTGGAGATCGGCGCCGGCGCCGCCCAGTGCTCGCGCTGGCTGGCCGGCCGCGGCGCCCGCCCCGTCGCCCTGGACATCTCGCACCGCCAGCTCCAGCACTCGCTGCGGATCGACCTCGCCCGCGGCGCCGCGCCCGTGCCGGTCGTCCAGGCCGACGCCGCCGTGCTGCCCTTCGCCGACGCCTCCTTCGACCTCGCCTGCTCCGCCTACGGCGCCGTCCCCTTCAGCGCCGACACCGCCGCCCTGATGCGCGAGGTGCACCGGGTGCTGCGGCCCGGCGGCCGATGGGTGTTCTCGGTCACCCATCCCATCCGCTGGGCCTTCCCCGACGAACCCGGCGTCGAGGGGCTCACCGCCGTCGCCTCCTACTTCGACCGCACCCCCTACGTCGAACAGGACGAGCGGGGCCGGGCCACCTACGTCGAGCACCACCGCACGGTCGGCGACCGGGTCCGCGAGCTCGTCGCCGCCGGCTTCCGGCTGCTCGACCTCGTCGAGCCCGAGTGGCCGCAGGGGCACGAGCAGGAGTGGGGCGGCTGGTCGCCGCTGCGCGGCCGGCTCATCCCCGGCACCGCGATCTTCGTCGCCGAGCGGGACTGACGCGCGTGCACCCGTCCTGGCGCGAGCTGCCCGTCCGCACCGCCCTGCCCGCGCTGCACCGGGCGCTCGACGGCCACGGCGCGGCGGTCCTCGCCGCCCCGCCCGGCACCGGCAAGACCACCCTGGTGCCGTTGGCGCTGGCCGGACTGCTCGGTTCCGGACCCGTTCGCCGTGTCCTCGTCGCCGAACCGCGCCGGCTCGCCGTCCGGGCCGCCGCCCAGCGGATGGCCTGGCTGCTCGGCTCGACGGTGGGCGCCGAGGTCGGCTTCACCGTGCGCGGCGAGCGGCGCGTCGGGCCGGACACGGTGGTCGAGGTGGTCACCACCGGTGTGCTGCTGCAGCGCCTCCAGCGCGACCAGGAACTGTCCGGGGTCGACGTCGTCGTCCTCGACGAGTGCCACGAGCGGCACCTGGACGCCGACACCGCGCTCGCCTTCCTGCTCGACGTGCGCGCCGCCCTGCGGCCCGAGTTGCGGATCGTCTGCGCCTCCGCCACCTCCGACACCGCCGCCTGGGCGGAGCTCCTCGACGGCGCGCCGGTCGTCGAGGCGCACGGCGTCTCGCACCCGGTCGAGGTGGTGTGGGCGCCGCCGCCGCGCGCCGTGCGCCCCGCGCACGGCACCCGGGTGGACTTCGCGCTGCTCGACCACGTCGCGGCCACCGTCCGGCGGGCGCTGAGCGAGCGGGAGGGGGACGTGCTCTGCTTCCTGCCCGGGGTCGGCGAGATCGCCCGGGTCGCGGGGCAGCTCGGCGGCGTGCCGGCGGAGGTCCTCCACCTGCACGGCCGCGCCCCGCAGGCCGTGCAGGACGCCGCGCTCACGCCGTCCCCGCAGCGCCGCGTCGTCCTGGCCACCGCCGTCGCCGAGTCCTCGCTCACCGTCCCGGGTGTACGGATCGTCGTCGACGCCGGGCTCGCGCGCGAACCGCGCACCGACCACGCGCGCGGCCTCGCCGCCCTGGTCACCGTGCGCGCCTCGCTGGCCGCCGCCCGCCAGCGGGCCGGCCGCGCCGGGCGCGAGGCCCCGGGCACCGTCTACCGCTGCTGGCACGAGGCCGAGGACGCCCGCGCCGCCCGCTTCCCCACTCCCGAGATCGCCCTCGCCGACCTGACGTCCTTCGCCCTCCAGGCCGCCGTCTGGGGCGACCCGGACGCCACCGGGCTCGCCCTGCCCGACCGGCCCCCGGCGGGGGCGATGGCCGCGGCCCGGGAGACCCTGCTCGCCCTCGGGGCGGTCTCCTCCGACGGCCGGGCGACGAAGCGCGGCGTCCGCCTCGCCCGGAGCGGCCTCCACCCGCGCCTCGCCCGCGCCCTGGTGGACGGCGCGCCCGCCGTGGGCGCCCGCCGGGCGGCCGAAGTCGTCGCCCTGCTCTCCGAGGAACCCCCGCGTGCCCTCGGCGATGACCTGGGCGCGGTGTGGCGGCTCGTCCGCTCCTCCAACGACCCCTATGCCGGACGCTGGCGCGAGGAAGTCCGCCGCCTCCTGCGCACCACCTCCGACGAACCCGCCACCTCCCTGACCGACGCCACCGCCGTCGGCCTGGTCGTCGCCCTCGCCTTCCCGGAACGCATCGCCCGCGCCCGGGTGGAACGGCCCGCCCCCGGCGAGCGCAGCCCCTACCTGATGGCCTCGGGGACAGCGGCCGAACTCGCCCCCGGCACGGCGTTGGGTTTCCTCTCTTGGCTCGCCGTCGCGGTCGCCGACCGCCCGGCCGGCTCGCACTCGGCGCGGATCCTGCACGCCGCCGCCCTCGACGAGGACACCGCTTGCCAGGCCGGCGCACCGCTGCTCACCACCCGCGCCGAGGTCCACTGGGACACCCGGCGCAGCGAGGTCGTCTCCCGCCGGGTGGAGTCCCTCGGAGCCATCGAACTCGCCGAGAAGCCACTCAACCGCCCCGACCCTTCACTCGTCCGCGCCGCCCTCCTCGAAGGCCTCACCCGCGAGGGCATCAGCACCCTCCTGGCGTTCCCCTCCAACCTCCGTGAGCGCCTGGCTTTCCTCCACGCCGTCATCGGCGCCCCCTGGCCCGACGTCAGCGACGAGGCCCTGCTCAACCGCGCCGACGAGTGGCTGGAACCCGAACTCTCCCGCGCCCGCCGCCGCGCCGACCTGGCCCGCATTGATACGACAGCCGCCCTCCAACGCCTCCTCCCCTGGTCCACCGGCGAGGCAGGCCGCTTGGACGAACTCGCCCCCGAGCGCATCACCGTGCCGTCAGGATCGAAGATCCGAGTCGACTACACCACCGACCGCCCGGTGCTGGCGGTGAAGTTGCAGGAACTCTTCGGCTGGAAGGCCGCTCCCGCCTTGGCCGGCGGAAGAATCCCCCTCACCGTTCATCTCCTCTCCCCCGCCGGCCGCCCCGCCGCCATCACAGGAGATCTGGCGTCCTTCTGGCACAACGGCTACCCCGCCGTCCGCGCAGACCTCAGGGGCCGCTACCCCCGCCACCCCTGGCCCGAAGACCCGACAACGGCAGAGCCCACCAAGCGCACCAACGCCCGGAAGTAGCCCTCAAGAGAAGGCCCCGCCGCCCAAAGCTTTGGGCGGCGGGGCCTCGGACGACTCGTGGATTCCGTCAGGCCTCGCCGAACTCGCCGACTCGAACGCCCGCAACGAACGACTGCCAAGCTTCCACAGGGAACACGAGCACCGGGCCATGGGGATCCTTGGAGTCGCGCACCACTCCGGGGCGCGAGTCGTCGACCTCGACACATCCGCCCTGCCCGTTGCTGTAGGAGCTCTTTCGCCACGCGGCGTCGGCCGGGTGGTTACTGTGCATGCCGTTCATAATCCCTCCGTGCCTCCCGGATCATGGTGACGCTGTCCAGCCGCGTGAGGGCGTCGACCTGAAGGCGATCGTACTGGGCGGCCCATCCGGCCACGACCTCGGAGTCGCGCTCCAGAAGGCCCCGTCCGAGCGTTTCGGTGTACCCGACCATCGTGCGCGTGGGCAGGGTCAACAACGTGACCGAGTGCGAGAAGGGGCGCAGCTCGCCCAGAGTGCACGGGGCAACCTGAAGGATGACACGGGGCCGTGCCGCCAGGTCCTCCAGGTGCTTCATCTGACGGGCCATGACGGCCGTTCCGCCGATTTGGCGCCGCAGAGCCGATTCGTCGAGGACCGCATGGACCGTCACAGCGCGGTCGAGCAGCCGCTGGCGCCCCGCCAGGACCTTCAGCCGCTCCTCCGCCTGCTCCTGTGTGGCTTCACCTCGTCGGACCGGCGCCATCTCGTAGGCCGCACTGTAGTCCGGGTGCTGAAGCATGCCAGGAACCATGTCCAGCTCGAAGATCCGAACGGTCACGGACTCCCGTTCTTTCACCGTGTACTGGTCGAAACCCTCGAACAGAAATCGCCGTTCGGACTGACGCCACTCCCGCTCGAACTGGTCCGTTTCGAACGCTTCATCAATTCGTTTCGCAAACCGACTGGTTGGAGGTTTTCGACCGGTTTCCACCGCCGAGATGTGAACGGCCGAGTACCCGACAAGCCCACCCAACTGCTCCTGCGTCCAGCCCCTCACCTCCCTGGCCTGGCGAAGTAGCACGCCGAACCTGGCCGTGGGCGAGGAGTCGGGGTCAAGCTCCTTGCGGTTCATGATCGCTGACGACTCTCCCTTCCGATCCGAAAGGTTGAAGATATCGCCAATGCTAGGCCACAGTAAGCGCCCTGGGTAGTCACATCACTACGCACCGAAGCGACCCCTTGATGCTCCTCCAACCCCACCCCCACCGAGGTACTCCGCCATGCCCGCTTCCTGCCGCCCCCGCTCGTTCGCCGCCCGCCTCGACTCCTGCGCCTCCTCCACCCCCATCGCCCGGCAACTCCTCCGCGCGTACCTCTCCGCCCTCCCCACCGGCGACCGCTACTCCGACATCGCCGAACTCCTCCTCGGTGAGCTGTTCGCCAACGCCGTCCAGCACTGCGACGCCCCCAGCGACCGCCTCATCGAGATCCGCTTCGCCCTCATCAACTCCCGCCTGCGCCTCGAAGTCCACGACGCCGGCAGCGGCCGCCCCACCCTCCACACCGCCGCCCCCGACGACGAGCACGGCCGCGGCCTCTTCCTCGTCAACGAACTCGCCGAACGCTGGGGCTGCTGCCCCCGCGCGGGCGGCGTCGGCAAGTTCGTCTGGGCCCTGATCACCCCCGCCCTCAGCCCCGCCCCTGCCCTCATCACCGTCTGAATCGACCGGACCCGAGTCCTAGAAATCAGGGTGAGCTCGGAGACGTTCCAGGGCGGGAGGGGTGCGCTCGGGGGCAAACCACCAGTGTGCTCATACGCCAACTCCCGAATCCTGAAGCGACGTTGGCCGCATGATACCCACGTCGAACACGCCGGGTTTCCGACGTTATGCCGGAAACCCGGCAAGGACCATTCCTGTCGCAGGGAGCCGAACCACGATCGGTGGCTAGCGCACCACAGGGATCGCCCCGGAGCGCCAGTCGGCCAGCCGCTTGCGGATGATCGACACCATCGGCAGTCCATCCGTCTCGGTCGGGGTGAACCACGCCACCTCGTGGGACTCGTCGGACACCCGCAGGTCCCCGCCGAGTGGGCGGCCGAGGAGGCAGATCGAGAACTCCTGGCGGACCTCGCCGTCGTCGTAGGCGAACACGTGCCGGGGGTCGGTGTAGGTGCCGACGATCCCGGTGATCTCGATGTCGATGCCGGTCTCCTCGCGTCTCGCACACCCCGCAGCCGGCGAGCGACTCGCCGATGTCCATCCTGCCGCCGGGCAGCGCCCACATGCCGTTGTCGGTACGCCGCTGGAGAAGCACCCGGCCCGCGTCGTCGACCACGACCACGGACGCGGCCGGGACCAGGGAGTTGGCCTCGGGGGCGTCGGGGTCGTCCTCGTAGTCACGTCTGGGCATGATCCACCACCTCCGTCACGGGTACGGTCCAGGCGCGCGCACAGGAAGTCGGCCCCGCCGACTTCCTACGCGGAGGCGCACCAGGTCGAGGGGGACGCGACCCTGTACCCCAGGGACTCGTACAGGGGCCTGCCCAGCTTCGAGGCGGTGAGGGTGGCCGGGAGGTCCGCGACGTGGGCGAGGGCGCCGAGCATGACGGCGCGGCCGACGCCGCGGGAGCGGAAGGCGGTCGAGGCGGCGATCCAGTAGTGGCTGGCGACGCCGTCGGCCACGACGCTCACGCCGGCGCCCGCGGGCACGCCGTCGACCGAGGCGGTGAACACGTCCACGCCCGGCTGTTCGATCAGCGTCGTCGGGAAGAGCTCACCGGCGCGGTGGGGCTCGAAGCCGTCCAGTTCGAAGCCCTCGATCACGATCCGCTCGGCCGCCTGGAGGTCCTCGGGCCGCCGCACCCGGGTCACGTCCAGTGCCGGGGCGTCGACGGGTCCGGGCAGGCGCAGCATGATCGGCATCTGCCAGGTGCGCATGCCCAGGTGGCTCAGGTCCGTCGAGCTAAAGGGGTCCTCAACGAGCACCGGACCCAAGGCGCGGCGGACCAGCTCGCCCACCTCGGTCACTTCGGCCGGGTCGAGGTCGGGCTCCCGGATCAGGATCCGCAGGCCCGCACGCTGGTCGCCGTCGACGGCGATGAATCCACGGCGCCGGATCACCTCGTGGCCCCGGGATTCGCCGGTCGCGGTCCAGAAGGCGGCGGAGTTGCGGGCCTGGAGCGTGGGCGCCCCGGCCGGGGAGGTGGGCTGGTCGGTCGTCCTGGATTCCGTGGTCATCAGGTCCACGGTAGTACGAAATTGACTCCGTGACACGGGTTGATCAACTGCGGGCCGGCGCAGCGCGCGGACGCGCGGCGCCGGCCCGGTGGCGACGGGGACGGTCAGAGCTGGCTGACCCAGTACGGTTCGACGGTCATCCAGCCGTTGCCGCGGGCGCCGTTGAGGCGGCCGGTGCTGGTGCGGGCCAGGGTGTACCAGGAGTCGACGTAGTCCGGGTCGTCGACCCACCAGGACGCGGGCAGCGCGTCCAGGACGGCGTTGACCAGCGGGATGTAGGCGCCCTGGTCGGCGATGGTGAGCAGGACGGCCGCGACGGCCTTGGCGAGGGCGAGGTAGTTGGTGTCACCGTCGTCCTCCATCAGGACGACGTCGGCCAGGTTGTACTTGTAGTTCGACCAGTTCACCAGGATCTGGTTCGGGTAGTACACCGTGCCGTCGTACTGGAGGTACGGCATGGCGACGGAGTCGACCCGGACCTTGCCGTCCAGGCCGAAGCCGGTGACCAGGCTGAACATCTCGGCGGCGCCCTTGAACCAGGGCTCCTCGTCGTCGTTCACCTCGACGGAGGTGATCTTGGTGCCCCACCAGCCGGACGCGGCCTGCGCGCCGGAGCCGAGGCCCTGGGCGGCGAACTCCCGCTGGAGCAGCTCGATTCCGGCGGTCAGCGCCTTGGCCGTGTCGATGTCGACCAGGTAGACGGGGCGGGTGGGCAGGGTGCCGGTGTCGAGGCCGAGGGCCCGGCCGGCGGTGTCGTAGGCGCGGACGGTGCGGGCGTGGTCGTCGGTGGCGGCGACGGCGACCAGCGGTGCGGTGCCCGCGTCGAGGGCGGCACGCATCGAGGGGTCGGCCAGTTGGACGCGCAGCAGCGGGCCGAGACCGGCGCCGAGGCCCTTGGCGGCGGCGATGCCGCGGTCCGCCCGGGCGGTGGCGGCGGCGAGGCCCGGGGCGCCGGCGGCCAGCGGCGCGAGTTCGGCGCCGCCGGGGGCGGCGGCGGTCGCCGTGCGCAGCCGCTCGCGCAGGGCGGGGTCGGTGAGGGAGGTGGCGAGGGTGCGGGCGATGCCGTCCTCGATCGCGGTGACCTGGGACGCGGCCGCCGGGGGCGCCGGGGCGGCCGGAGGGGTGGCCGGGACGGCGAGCGCCTGGCCCGCGCCGAGCGCGAGCAGGGGCAGGGCCGTGAGCGCGACGACGGCGCGTCGCAGGCGGGACTGGGACATGAGGGATCTCCAGGCTCGTCGGGTGAGGCGTCGGAGCGTTGGTGCGGACCGGCGCCGCGATCAAGAAACGACGGCGCCATGACAAGTGAAGAGGTTCCCTGACCCGGTATCAACCCTTGGCGCCACACAGGCCGACGGGGACCCCCGCCCCGGCTCCCGGCTCACCCGCCGCCGGAGAAGCCCCCGCCGGAATTGGCCGAGCCCGAGCCGCCGTAGACCCGGCCGCCGGAGGGGGTCGGGGGCTTGCGGCGGACGCGTCGTTCGGTGCGGCGCAGGACGGGGACGCCGGCCGGACCGAGCAGGTCCTTCAGGGAGCGCTGGAGCGCGTCGACGTCGGTGCCGTCCGGCGCCCGGCGCGGGCCGTCGCCGCCGGTCGAGGTCACCACCGTGATGGTGAGGGTACGGGCGGCCGGCGCGGGGTCGCCCTCGTAGGGCTCCTCCACGCTCTCGTCCAGCTGGACGCGCCGCAGGCCGGAGATCGGAGCCCAGGCATCGGCGCGGACACCCCGGACGAAGCGCAGTTCGGTCGGCGCCCGGGCCGGGGCGAACTGCACCCGGCGGACCGACCGCAGCTCGGCGGCCGCGACGAACGGCCACAGCACCAGCGCGGCGGACACCCACAGCACCGCGCAGACGGTCACCGCACCCACGAAGGTGGCGCCGACGATCACCGCGACCTCCACGAGCAGCATGCCGACGGGGAGGAAGACGGCGCCCACGGCGAACACGACGGCGAGCATGCGCAGCACCAGGAGCGCGGCGGCGGGCCAGGAGCCTCCGCCCGGCTCGAACACGAGGTCGACGGTGGTGCCGTCACGGCCGCGGCGGAGCACCTCATCGGCAGGCATACCCGCCAGGGTAGGACCGCCCACCGCCGCCGGAAAGGCCCCGGGCGCAGCCTCGACCAGGCCGCACCCGGGGTCTGCTGACGCACCGTCAGTGCGCGGCGGCCTCCCAGTTGCCGCCCACGCCGACCGAGACGTCGAGCGGGGCGCGCAGCGGGTAGGCACCCGCCATCTGCTCGCGCACGATCGCCTCGACCTGCTCGCGCTCGCCCGGCGCCAGCTCCAGCACGATCTCGTCGTGCACCTGGAGCAGCATCCGGGACGTCAGCCCGGCGGCGCGCAGCGCCTCGTCGACCCGGAGCATGGCGATCTTGACGATGTCGGCGGCCGAGCCCTGGATCGGGGCGTTGAGGGCCATCCGCTCGGCCATCTCGCGGCGCTGTCGGTTGTCGCTGTTGAGGTCCGGCAGGTAGCGGCGGCGGCCGAGCAGGGTCTCGGTGTAGCCGGTGGCGCGGGCCTCCTCGACGACCCGGTGCAGGTAGTCGCGCACGCCGCCGAACCGCTCGAAGTAGGTGTCCATCAGGCCCTGGGCCTCGGCGGGCTTGATGCCCAGCTGCTGGGAGAGCCCGTAGGCGGACAGGCCGTAGGCCAGGCCGTAGGACATCGCCTTGATCTTGCGGCGCATCTCGGCGTCGACGGCGCTGCCGGGCACCTCGAAGACCTGGGAGGCGACGGTGGTGTGGAGGTCCTCGCCGCTGGCGAACGCCTCGATCAGCGCCGCGTCCTCGGAGAGGTGGGCCATGATCCGCAGCTCGATCTGCGAGTAGTCGGCGGTGAGCAGCGACTCGTAGCCCTCGCCGACGACGAAGGCGCGGCGGATCATCCGGCCCTCCTCGGTGCGCACCGGGATGTTCTGCAGGTTCGGGTCCTGCGAGGAGAGCCGGCCCGTGGCGGCGACCATCTGGTTGAAGGTGGTGTGGATGCGCCCGGCCGGGGAGACGGTCTTGAGCAGGCCCTCGACGGTGGTGCGCAGCTTGGCCTGGTCGCGGTGGCGCAGCAGGATGACCGGCAGCTCGTTGTCGGTCTGGGTGGCGAGCCAGGTGAGGGCGTCGGCGTCGGTGGTGTAGCCGGTCTTGATCTTCTTGGTCTTCGGCAGGGCGAGCTCGCCGAAGAGGATCTCCTGGAGCTGCTTGGGCGAGCCGAGGTTGAACTCGTGGCCGGCCGCGGCGTGCGCCTCCTCGACCACGCGCTGGATCTCGGCGGCGAACTGCGCCTCCAGGCCGGTGAGCCAGTCGCGGTCGGCGGCGATGCCGGTGCGCTCCATCCGGGCGAGCAGGGCGGCGATCGGCAGCTCCATGTCGCGCAGCAGCTCGACGGCGCCGACCTCGACGAGGCGGGTGTCGAAGAGCGCGGCGAGGTCGAGCACGGCGCGGGCCTGGAGCATCAGGGCCTGGGCGTGCGCGGCCGGGTCCTCCTCCGGGGCGTCGAAGGCGAGCTGGCCGGACTCGGCGGCGGGCGCCGGGGCGAGCGAGCGGGCCAGGTACTCCTCGGCGAGCACCTCCAGGGTGAAGGTGCGCCGGCCGGGCTTCTCCAGGTAGGCGGCGAGGGCGGTGTCGGCGACGACGCCCTCGATGGTCCAGCCGCGCTCGGCGAAGGCGCGCATGACCTGCTTGGCGATGTGCAGGGCCTTGGGCGCGGCCGGGTCGGCCAGCCAGGCGGCGAAGGCGCGCTCGTCCTCCTCGGCGAGCAGCGCCGGGTCGAACCAGGCGGCCGTCTCTCCGGCGGCGAGCGCGACCTCGGTGACCTCGCCGCTGCCGAGCGCCCACCGGTAGACGGCGGCCAGCGCGACCGGGGACTTGCCGGTGGCGTGCTGCTTCAGCCAGGCGGCGAGGGTGCCGGGGTCGGTGAGCAGTTCGCCGTCGACCTCGACGCCGGGGGCGAGCTCGGCGGCCTCGGGCCCGGCGGCGGCCGGGTCGATGCCGTAGACCCGGTCGCGGAAGTTGGCGTTGCGGAACTCCAGCGACTCCATGAGCGCGCCGACGGCCGGCTTGTCGAACGGCGCGCGGGCCAGGTCGTCGACGCCGAGCGGGAGTTCGACGTCGCGGACCAGCTCGGTGAGGACGCGGTTGCGCTTGACCGAGTCGAGGTGCTCGCGCAGCTTCTCGCCGATCTTGCCCTTGACCTCGTCGGCGCGGGTGACCAGCTCCTCGAAGGAGCCGAACTGGTTGACCCACTTGGCGGCGGTCTTCTCGCCGACGCCGGGGATGCCCGGCAGGTTGTCCGACGGGTCGCCGCGCAGCGCGGCGAGGTCCGGGTACTGGCGGGGGGTGACGCCGTACTTCTCGGCGACCTTCTCCGGGGTGTAGCGGGTGAGCTCGGAGACGCCCTTGGTCGGGTAGAGCACGGTGACGTGCTCGGTGACCAGCTGGAGGGAGTCGCGGTCGCCGGTGACGATGTCGACGTCGAAACCGGCCGCCTCGGCGGCGGTGGCCAGGGTGGCGATGATGTCGTCGGCCTCGAAGCCCTCGACCTTCAGCCGCGGCACGTTCATGGCGTCCAGCAGCTCGCCGATCAGGTCGACCTGGCTGCGGAACTCGTCCGGGGTCTTGGCCCGGTTGGCCTTGTAGTCGGGGAACTCGACCGAGCGGAAGGTCTGGCGGGAGACGTCGAAGGCGACCGCGAGGTGGGTGGGCGCCTCGTCCCGGACGGTGTTGGCGAGCATCGAGGCGAAGCCGTACACCGCGTTGGTGGGCTGGCCGGTGGAGGTGTTGAAGTTCTCCACGGGCAGCGCGTAGAACGCCCGGTAGGCCATGGAATGCCCGTCGAGCAGCATCAGGCGGGGCCGCGGCCCGGCCCCGCCGCCACCCGCCGCGCCCTTGTCCGTACTCTGCGTAGCCACGTCAACGTCCGTTCCTGCCGATTCCACTACCGGCCACCGATCCTAGGGCCCGCCGCCGACAAAAGGGGCACGCCCGGGGCGGGCGCCCCTCGGGTGCGCTCGCGCCCCGGGCGCCACGCCCGACTCCCCCGTCACCGTCTCTACCGCCGAGTAGGACGGTCGTACGATCACAGGCAGCACGACGACGTGACCCCCGAGCGGCAGGAGCTCCCCGATGACCGACCCGGCCCCCGACGCAGCCATCACCGTCCCCGACGCGGCCCCGGCCGCCCAGGCCCCCCTCCTCGACGTCCCGCCGGAGATGCTGGAGCACTTCGCCAAGCTCGGCGTGGACCTGGCCACCTTCTCCGGCGGGCGGCTCGGCGAGAAGCTGGGCATCCGGATCGTCGAGGCCTCCGGCGACCGGGTGGTCGGCACCATGCCGGTGGAGGGCAACCAGCAGCCGTACGGCCTGCTGCACGGCGGCGCCTCGGCGGCGCTGGCCGAGACGCTGGGCTCGGTGGGCGCGATGCTGCACGCCGGCCCGGGCCGGTACGCGGTGGGCGTGGACCTGAACGCCACCCACCACCGCTCGGCCACCTCCGGTCTGGTCACCGGCGTGGCGACCGCGGTCTTCAAGGGGCGCACGGCCGCCACCTACGAGATCGCGATCACCGACGACACCGGCAAGCGGGTCACCAGCTGCCGCCTCACCTGCATGCTGCGCGACCTCTGAGCCGATTCTTCGTCAAATCCCTTGCCCGCCCCCTTGTTTGACCTTCGACTGCCCTGGGCAGTCGTTGGTCTGGACAAGGGGGCGGTGCCATGTCCGGGTGAGACCCGGGCATTCTCAGCGCTGTAACACTGCGTAACAAGTAGGACATCCGAGCAACAGACAGTTCCGGAGGGCCGAACCAGCCGAATGCAGCCCGCCGGGTCGGGTGTCGTCCGATATCCGGACGCTTATGCCCGACGCCAACACCCTGGACACTTTCGTCCGATTATCGGTGAGGCCAGGAGTAACCTGCCCTTCTACGCCTTACATAGGGCGAGTTGGGAACGGAACCCCCGGTACCAGCGGATCGATCGGACCGGAACGACCACATGCTGAGACGCCTTCTCTGTGTGCTCATAACAAGAGAATCACAGCCTCGCTACACCACTGCCCGAGCCGCCGACCGACATCTAGAGTCACGGCCAGTCACCGCGCCACCGGAATGGGCCAAGCCCACCGCGCATCCAGGCTCCCGCCGTTCAGGCGCGGCGCCCTCCTGAACCGAAGGGGACCCTCGTGCGTCATCGTTCAGCAGTTGTCGTGAGCATTGCCGTCATCGGCGCCCTCAGCCTCACCGCGTGCGGCTCCCGCGACGACAAGAAGTCCGGGGACAGCGGCACGGGCGGCGGCTCCACGACCGTCACCATCGGCGTCGACGCCCCGCTCACCGGCGACCTCTCCGCCCTCGGCCAGGGCATCCGCAACTCCGTCGAGCTCGCGATCAAGCAGGCCAACGAGAAGAACGAGGTCCCCGGCGTCAAGTTCCAGATCAAGGCCCTCGACGACACCGGCAAGCCCGCGCCCGGCCAGCAGAACGCCACCCAGCTGGTCGGCGACAAGGACGTCCTCGGCGTCGTCGGCCCGCTCAACTCCAGCGTCGCGCAGTCGATGCAGCAGATCTTCAACGACGCCAAGCTCGTCCAGATCTCCCCCGCCAACACCGGCGTCGCCCTCAGCCAGGGCGAGAAGTGGGCCAGCGGCGAGAAGTCCCGCCCCTTCCAGACCTACTTCCGCACCGCCACCACCGACGCCGTCCAGGGCCCCTTCGCCGCCGACTTCCTGGTCAAGGACGCCAAGAAGACCAAGATCTTCATCATCGACGACCAGAAGACCTACGGAGCCGGCCTCGCCGCCACCTTCAAGGCCCAGTTCCTCAAGAACGGCGGCCAGATCGTCGGCGAGGAGCACGTCAACCCCGACGACCGCGACTTCGCCGCCGTCGTCACCAAGGTCAAGTCCTCCGGCGCCGAGGCGGTCTACTACGGCGGCGAGTACCCCGCCGCCGGCCCGCTCTCGCTGCAGCTCAAGGACGCCGGCGTCAGCGTTCCGCTGATGGGCGGCGACGGCATCCAGAGCGGCGACTTCATCAAGCTCAACCCCAAGAGCCAGGGCGACTTCGCCACCGCCGTCGGCCTGCCCGTCGAGCAGCTCCCCACCGCGGCCAAGTTCATCGCCGACTACAAGGCCGCCGGCTACAAGGACGCCTACGAGACCTACGGCGGCTACTCCTACGACAGCGCCTGGGCCATCATCCAGGGCGTCAAGGCCGTCGTCGCCGCCAACAACGGCAAGCTCCCCGACAGCCCGCGCGCCAAGGTCGTCGAGGCCGTCCAGAAGGTCACCTTCGAGGGCGTCACCGGCAAGGTCTCCTTCGACGAGTTCGGCGACACCACCAACAAGCAGCTCACCGTCTACACCGTCAAGGACGGCAAGTGGACCGTGGAGAAGTCCGGCACCTTCAACGGCTGAGCCCGACACGGATCCTGACCTGACGTCAGGCTCGCCGCAGCACACCGGAACCACCCCGCGCGGGGGCGCCACGAGTGCCCCCGCGCGCACCCACATCCACCACACCCACGCGGACACCCCACACGCACAACGGAGGCCCAGCGGTGCACGACCTACCGCAGCAGCTGGCCAACGGCCTGATCCTCGGCGCCCTCTACGGGCTCGTCGCGATCGGCTACACGATGGTCTACGGCATCGTCCAGCTCATCAACTTCGCCCACGGCGAGATCGTCATGGTCGGCGGCTTCGGCGCCCTGACCGCCTACCTCGCCCTCCCCGGCGGCACCACCCTGTGGCTGGCCCTACCGTTGATGCTGCTCGCCGGCATCCTGGTCTCCACCCTGACCGCCGTCGCCGCCGAGCGCTTCGCCTACCGGCCCCTGCGCACGGCCCCACGGCTCGCCCCGCTGATCACCGCGATCGGCCTGTCCATCCTCCTCCAGCAGCTGGTCTTCTCCTTCTACCCGGACGCCAAGAAGGCCAGGGTGTTCCCGAAGATCCCCGGCGACCCCTTCGAGATCGGCTCCGTCGCCATCCAGCGCAGCGACCTCTTCCTGATCGCCGCCGCCCCCGTCTGCATGATCGCCCTCGGCTGGTTCGTCACCCGCACCCGCTCCGGCCGCGCCATGCAGGCCACCAGCCAGGACCCCGACACCGCCAAGCTCATGGGCATCGACACCGACCGGATCATCGTCATGGCCTTCGCCATCGGCGCCGCCTTCGCCGCCGTCGCCGCCGTCGCCTACGGCCTGCGCAGCGGCCAGGTCGACTTCCGGATGGGCTTCCTGCTCGGCCTCAAGGCCTTCACCGCGGCCGTCCTCGGCGGCATCGGCAACATCTACGGCGCCATGCTCGGCGGCATCACCCTCGGCCTCGCCGAAGCCCTCGCCACGGGCTACATCCAGCACCTGCCCGGCATGCACCTCTTCGGAGGCGGCGCCTGGAAGGACGTCTGGGCCTTCGTACTCCTCATCGTCGTCCTGCTCGTCCGGCCCCAGGGCCTGCTCGGCGAGCGCGTCGCGGACAGGGCGTGAGCACCATGACCACCACCAGCACCGAAACCACCCCGGTCATCGCCCTCCCCGGCCGCACCGCCGCCCTGCTCACCGGCCTCGGCGCGGTCGCCACCGCCGCCTCCGCCCTGATGTCCTGGACCTGGACCGCCGACTACCCCGGCGACCTCACCTACTACGGCTCCCCGGCCGGCCTCCAGTGGCTCGCCCTCACCGCCGGCCTGCTCACCCTGCTGCTGCTGCTCGCCACCCAGGGCGTCCCCGGCCTGCGCTGGGCCGCCCCCCGCCGCAGCCACAACGCCGTCCTGTTCGCCGCCGCCGGCGCCCTCGCCGTCGGCTGGTTCTCGGTCCTGTCCATCACGGTCGACCTCGGCGGCCTCGCCAACCTCGAACCCGGCGGCTGGGTCCTCGCCGCCGGCTCCCTGCTCGCCGTCGCGGGCGCCCTCGGCCTGCCGCTGGACCGGCGCACCGCCGTCCCGCTGCGCGTCCTCGACCGGCGGCTGTTCCTCCTCGTCCCGATCGCCCCCGTCGTCTGGTTCGCCACCCACGCGGTCCCCGAGGACAAGCCGGTCGCCCCCGTCCTCACCGCCCTCGCCGGCGGCCTCGCCATCGCCACCGGCGCCGTGCTGCTCGTCCAGCTCGGCCACCTCGCCAACACCTGGCTGCGGCTCGGCACCGTCCAGCGCCCGCAGCCCGCCCCCCGCGAGCTGCCCTCCTGGGTCGAGGTCGGACTCATCGTCGTCGCCTTCGCCATCGGCCTGTTCGCCGTCACCTTCGGCATCGACACCGAGTACGGCGAACTCTTCACCGGCTACCTGCTGCTCGCCGCCGCCACGATCGCCGCGCTCACCCGCTCCGGCCTGATCGCCCGGCTGCGCGCCCTGACCGTCAAGTACCAGGCGGTCACCACCGGCGCGGCCTTCGCCGCCGCCGCCAGCTTCCCGTTCACCCAGACCAGCGACCAGTACACCTCGGTCGCCACCAACATCCTGATCTTCGCCACCGTCGCCCTCGGCCTCAACATCGTCGTCGGCCTCGCCGGCCTCCTCGACCTCGGCTACGTCGCCTTCCTCGGCGTCGGCGCCTACAGCGCCGCCCTGGTCTCCGGCTCCCCCGCCTCGCCGATCCACGTCCAGTTCCCGTTCTGGGCCGCCGTCCTCACCGGCGCCGTCGTCTCCATGGTCTTCGGCGTCGTCATCGGCGCCCCGACCCTGCGACTGCGCGGCGACTACCTCGCCATCGTGACCCTCGGCTTCGGCGAGATCTTCCGCATCACCATGCTCAACCTCAACGGCACCACCGGCCCCAAGGTCACCAACGGCTCCAACGGCATCCCCCGGATCCCCGACCTCGAGATCCTCGGCTGGGACCTCGGCAAGCCCACCACCGTCTTCGGCGTCGAACTCGGCCGGTTCTCCAACTACTACCTGCTGATGCTGCTGGTCACCGCCTTCGTCGTGCTGGTCTTCGCGCGCGTCGGCAACTCCCGCATCGGCCGCGCCTGGGTCGCCATCCGCGAGGACGAGACCGCCGCCGAGGCCATGGGCATCAACGGCTTCCGCCTCAAGCTCCTCGCCTTCGCCCTCGGCGCCTGCCTCGCCGGCCTCGCCGGCACCGTCCAGGCCCACGTCAGCTACACCGTCACCCCCGACCAGTACACCTTCGCCGAGGCCCTGCCGCCCAACTCCGCCTTCCTGCTCGCCGCCGTCATCCTCGGCGGCATGGGCACCATCAGCGGCCCGCTGGCCGGCGCCACCCTGCTCTTCCTCATCCCGAAGAAGCTGGAGTTCCTCGCCGACTACCAGCTGCTCGCCTTCGGCATCGCCCTCATCGTCCTCATGCGGGTGCGCCCCGAGGGCCTCATCCCCAACCGGCGCCGGCAGCTGGAGTTCCACGAGGCCGCCGCCATCCCCGCGCAACCCACCGGCGACGGCGTCGCCCTCTCCAAGGCAGGGGCGTGACCCCAGATGACCACCAGCAACGCCCCCGCACCCGCCGAGGCCGCCCCGGACCCCGACGCGCCCCTGCTCGACGTCTCCGGCGTCACCATGCGCTTCGGCGGCCTCACCGCCGTCAACGGCGTCTCGCTCACCGTCGGCCGCGGCGAGATCATCGGCCTCATCGGCCCCAACGGCGCCGGCAAGACCACCTTCTTCAACTGCCTCACCGGCCTCTACGTCCCCACCGAGGGCACCGTCACCTACCGGGGCACCGTCCTGCCGCCCAAGCCCCACCTCGTCACCCAGGCCGGCATCGCCCGCACCTTCCAGAACATCCGGCTCTTCGCCAACATGACCGTCCTGGAGAACGTCCAGGTCGGCCGCCACAGCCGGATGCACCAGGGCCTGCTCTCCGCCGTCCTGCGCGGCCCCGGCTACCGCCGCTCCGAGGCCGAGAGCCGCGAGAAGGCCATGGAACTCCTGGAGTTCACCGGTCTCGCCGGCAAGGCCGACCACCTCGCCCGCAACCTCCCCTACGGCGAGCAGCGCAAGCTGGAGATCGCCCGCGCCCTCGCCTCCGACCCCGGTCTGCTGCTCCTCGACGAGCCCACCGCCGGCATGAACCCGCAGGAGACCCGCGCCGCCGAGGAACTCGTCTTCGCCATCCGCGACCGGGGCGTCTCCGTCCTCGTCATCGAGCACGACATGCGGTTCATCTTCAACCTCTGCGACCGCACCGCCGTACTCGTCCAGGGCCAGAAGATCGTCGAGGGCGACCGCGAGACCGTCCAGAGCGACGAGCGCGTCATCACCGCCTACCTCGGCGCCCCGCTCGAAGGCACCGCCCCCGTTACGGAGACCGACCAGTGACCGCACTCCTCGAGGTCCAGGACCTCCGCGTCGCCTACGGCAAGATCGAGGCCGTCAAGGGCATCAGCTTCACCGTCAACCAGGGCGAGGTCACCACCCTGATCGGCACCAACGGCGCCGGCAAGACCACCACCCTGCGCACCCTGTCCGGCCTGCTCAAGCCCACCGCCGGCCGCATCACCTTCGACGGGCAGGAGCTCACCGCCGTCCCCGCCCACAAGATCGTCGCCCTCGGCCTCGCCCACTCCCCCGAGGGCCGGCACATCTTCCCGCGCATGACCATCGAGGAGAACCTCCTCCTCGGCGCCTTCCTGCGCGACGACGCGCACGGCATCGCCCAGGACGTCGAACGGGCCTACGGCCTCTTCCCCATCCTCGGCGAACGCCGCAGGCAGGCCGCCGGCACCCTCTCCGGCGGCGAGCAGCAGATGCTCGCCATGGGGCGGGCCCTGATGTCCCGGCCCAAGCTGCTCATGCTCGACGAGCCCTCGATGGGCCTCTCGCCGCTGATGATGCAGAAGATCATGGCGACCATCGTCGAGCTCAAGGCCGAAGGCACCACCATCCTGCTGGTCGAGCAGAACGCCCAGGCCGCGCTCTCCCTCTCCGACCGCGGCTACGTCATGGAGACCGGCAGCATCGTCCTCCAGGGCACCGGCGCCGACCTCCTGCACGACGAGTCGGTGCGCAAGGCCTACCTCGGCGAGGACTGACACCGGCACGGCGAAGGGCCCGGCACACCCGTGCCGGGCCCTTCCGCCACTTCGCTACTCCGCGCCGCCCGCGGCCTCCTCGGCCTTCTTGCGGTCCTGAGCGGCGCCCTCCTCGATGACCGCCTCGGCCACCGCCGCCATCGTCATCCGGCGGTCCATCGAGGTCTTCTGGATCCACCGGAAGGCGGCCGGCTCGTTCAGCCCGAACTTGGTCTGCAGCACGCTCTTCGCGCGGTCCACCAGCTTGCGGGTCTCCAGCCGCTGGGTGAGATCCGCGATCTCCTCCTCCAGCGTCCGCATCTCCGTGTACCGGGACACCGCCATCTCGATCGCGGGCACCAGGTCGCTCTTGGAGAACGGCTTGACGATGTACGCCATCGCCCCGGCGTCGCGCGCCCGGTCCACCAGCTCCCGCTGCGAGAACGCGGTCAGCATCAGCACCGGCGCCAGGTGCTGCTCATGGATCTGCTCGGCGGCGGACAGCCCGTCCAGCACCGGCATCTTCACGTCCAGGATCGCCAAGTCCGGCTTCAGCTCCTGCACCAGCCGGACCGCCGTGGCCCCGTCCCCGGCCTCCCCGACGACGGTGTACCCCTCCTCCTCCAGCATCTCCTTCAGATCGAGGCGGATCAGCGCCTCGTCCTCGGCGATCACAATCCGGGTGATCTGGGGCGAATCGGTCTCAAGCGGCTCGGCCTGCTCGTCGGCGGTGCTCACGGGGCTCCTCGTTCCGGCGGGGTACTGCATGCACGAGGGTACCCAGACACGGTATGTTTGAGTTCAAGCAGGGTCGGGGGCAACCTTCGAATCTGTGGATGCCCCGGTAGCCCAGAGGTTAGAGGCAATGGTCTCAAACACCATCCAGCGTGGGTTCGAATCCCACCCGGGGTACTTTTCCTTCGATTCGAAAGCCGCTTAGGGTAGCCTAATAGTTGGCGATCTTCATTCGTTCGAGTCGAAACCATTCCATTCGCCCGCCCGTTCGGCGCCCGGGTTCGAAGATCGCCCGTATGGCCGTTCGATCCACGCGCGAAGAAGCCGTCCACCTCCTCCGCCAAGGCGTCCGCAACCGCGACGTCGCCCGCCGCCTCGGCGTGCCCTCGGGCACCATCGGGGCCTGGAAGCACCACGATCTCGCCAGGCACAACAGGCTCCCCGGCCGAAAGCGCTCCGCCTGCCCGCACTGCTACGGCGACCGGCTGAACCGTCCCGCCTACGCCTACCTCCTCGGCCTCTACCTCGGCGACGGCCACATCCTGCTGCCCAACGAGTACCGCAGGACCCAGAGCCTTCAGGTCACGTGCGACGAGAAGTGGCCGGGCATCATCGACTCCGTCGAGCAGGCCATGCGCCAGGTCCTCCCCAACAACACCCCCTGCCGGGTCCGCCGCACCGGCTGTCGCGATGTCAAGGTCTATTCGAACCACTTGACCTGCTACTTCCCCCAGCACGGCCCAGGCAGGAAGCACGAGCGCACCATAGCCCTGACACCATGGCAGCAGGAGATCGTCGATGCCCATCCCCGGGACTTCCTGCGTGGCCTGATCCACTCCGACGGCTGCCGGATCACCAACTGGACGACCCGCACCGTCGGCGGTGTCACAAAGCGCTACGAGTACCCCACATCGGGCCCAAGCACTGACAGCGGCGCGGCCCCGAGGAGGCGCCGCGCCGCTGGAACGGGGTCAGTCGTCCAGGGTTCCGACGTGGTGGACGCGGACCAGGTTGGTGGAGCCGGCGAGGCCGGGCGGGGAGCCGGCGGTGATGACGACGATGTCGCCCTTCCGGCAGCGGCCGAGGGAGAGCAGGGCGGCGTCGACCTGCTCGACCATCTCGTCGGTGGTGGGCGCGAACGGGCCGAGGAAGGTCTCCACACCCCAGGTGAGGGCGAGTTGGCTGCGGACGGCCGGTTCGTAGGTGAAGGCCAGCACGGGGATCGGCGAGCGGTAGCGGGTCAGCCGGCGGGCGGTGTCGCCGGACTGGGTGAAGGCGATCAGGTACTTGGCGTGCAGGAAGTCGCCGATCTCCGCGGCCGCCCGGGCGACGGCGCCGCCCTGGGTGCGGGGCTTGCCGCCCGCGGCGAGCGTGGGCAGGCCGGCCGCGAGGATGTCCTGCTCGGCGGCCTCGATGATGCGGCCCATGGTGCGGACCGTCTCGGACGGGTACTTCCCGACCGAGGTCTCGCCCGAGAGCATCACCGCGTCGGTGCCGTCGAGGACGGCGTTGGCGACGTCGGAGGCCTCGGCGCGGGTGGGGCGCGAGGAGTTGATCATCGAGTCGAGCATCTGGGTCGCCACGATGACCGGCTTGGCGTTCCGCCGGGCGAGCGCGATCGCCCGCTTCTGGACCATCGGCACCTCCTCCAGCGGCATCTCCACCCCGAGGTCGCCGCGGGCCACCATGACGCCGTCGAAGCGGTCGACGACGGAGTCGAGGTTCTGCACGGCCTGCGGCTTCTCGACCTTGGCGATGACCGGGACCCGGCGCCCCTCCTCGTCCATCACCCGGTGGACGTCCTCGACGTCCCGCCCGCTGCGGACGAAGGAGAGCGCGACCAGGTCGGCCCCGACCCGCAGGGCCCAGCGCAGGTCGGCGATGTCCTTCTCGCTGAGCGCGGGCACCGAGACGGCGACCCCGGGGAGGTTGAGGCCCTTGTGGTCGGAGACCAGGCCGCCCTCGACGACGACGCAGCGGACCCGCGGTCCGGCCACCTCGGCGACCTCCAGGGTGACCCGGCCGTCGTCGACGAGGATCCGCTCGCCGACGGTGACGTCCCCGGCGAGTCCGGGGTAGGTGGTGCCGCAGCCGTTCTGGTCTCCGTCGACGCCGTTGTCGGTGGAGATGGTGAACTCGTCGCCGCGTTCGAGAAGTACCGGGCCCTCGGCGAAGGTGCCGAGGCGGATCTTCGGGCCTTGAAGGTCGACGAGCACGCCGACGCTGCGGCCGGTCTCGTCCGCTGCCTTGCGGACCCGGCGGTAGCGCTCCTCGTGCTCGGCGTGGGAGCCGTGGCTCAGATTGAATCGGGCGATGTCCATCCCGGCGTCGACCAGGGCCTTGATCTGGTCGTAGCCGTCGGTGGCGGGCCCGAGGGTACAGACGATTTTTGCTCGGCGCATAGTGCTGAGAGTAGGCATTACCGGCGCGTAACGACGATGCGGGTCCAAACAACGGGATGGCCGTTGCCATAAGGAGAGTTGAACACTCTGACACAACGTCGGACCGACGTGCGATTGGTTCCCCCGGGCTCGTCCGCACCCGTTCCCCGATGCGAACCCGTGAAGGTGTGTTCACCTCTGGTTCACCGTCACTTCCGCCCCCGCACGCGGCACGGCGGGACGCTCGTCACCCCGGTGCGATGCCGGGGCGCGGAAGTCGTTCCGACGAGGGGGAAGCGTCCGGTATGAAGCGTGCGTTCGGGGTGCTGGCGGCACTGGTGCTGCTCGGTGGGGTGGCGTTCGCCCTGCTACGGCCGACGTCCCACGACGACAAGAAGACCACGAAGACCGTCACCATCACGGGTCTCATCGGCTCGGAGAAGCAGGACTTCTTCCAGGACGAGGACGTCAAGGCCGAACTGGCGGCCCAGGGGCTCATCGTGAAGACCCTGCCCGTCGGCTCCTGGCAGATGGTCGACAAGCTCGACGGGCAGGCCTTCGCCTTCCCCGCCAGCCAGGCGCCGGCCGACAAGATCCGCCAGAACAAGGGCATCACCGAGGTGGTCTCGGCACCGTTCTACTCGCCGCTGGTGGTCGTGGCCCATCAGGCGACCGCCCAGGCGCTGAAGGACAGCGGAATGGCGGCCGAGGACCCCACCACCCACGTGTGGACCCTCAGGATGGACGCCTACCGGGACGCGCTGCGCACCAACAAGACGTGGGAGCAACTCCTCGGCGGCAAGCCGAAGGCCGAACTGCGCGGGAACGTGCTGATGGCCACCACCGACCCGAAGGACTCCTCCTCCGGCGCGATGTACCTGGCGTTGCTCTCCTCCCTGGAGAACGGCGGTCCGGTGTCGAGCGACGCGGAGGTGGAGAAGGTCAAGGACCTGTTGTACACGGCGATCTCCAAGCAGGGCGAGAAGAAGCAGTCCACCGACCTGCTGTTCAAGGACTTCACCTCGGGGGTCGGACGACCGCTGTCCCTCGTGTACGAGTCGGAGGCCGCCGAACTGGTGCGCCAGCAGAACACGCTCGGCGACATGGTGGTGCTCTACCCGGACACCACGATCTTCTCGGCCCACACCCTGGTCGGACTCAACGAGGACGGGCGGAAGCTGGCGACGCTGCTGCAGAACAACACCAAGCTGCGGGAGGCCGCGACCAAGCACGGCTTCCGCATCCAGGGGGACACCAAGGCCTTCGGCACCCAGTTCAGGACCCAGGACGACTCGTTCCACCTCGCGCCCAACCTGGACCAGGCGGGGATCAACCACGCCAGCATCCCGGTGTACGACGTGCTGAAGAAGCTGACCGACTACGCGACGAAGCCGTGAGCGGCGGGAACATGACGACAGGAAAGACCGCGATGATGGTGAAGCACCGGGGCGGGGCCCGGGGACTGGCCGCCGCGCTGGCGGCCCTGGCGGCGCTGGTGGCGGCGTGCACGTCCTCCCCCGCGCCGAAGCCCGACCCGACCGCCCCGCCGGCGCCGACCGCCCAGGCGGGGGTGCTGCGGGTGCTGGCCGGCAGCGAGCTGCAGGACATGGCGCCGATCCTGGAGCAGGCCCAGAAGGAGACCGGCGTGACCGTCCAGTTCTCCTGGACGGGATCACTGGACGGCGCGGAGGCGGTCTCCGGCAACGCGGCGGACGGCAAGTACGACGCGCTCTGGTTCCCGTCGAACCAGTACCTGCGGCTGGACGAGCGGAGCCGGCCGAAGCTGCTGTCGGAGAGCCCGGTCATGACCTCGCCGCTGGCGATCGGGATCCGCTCCTCGGTCCTGGGCGAGCTGTCGTGGGGTGACGGTTCCGCGGTGACCTGGGGGAACCTGGCCGAGGCGGCGGCCGCCGGGAAGCTGAACTACGGCATGGCGGACCCGTCCCGGTCGAACTCGGGCTTCTCCGGACTGGTGGGGGTGGCCTCGGCGCTCTCCGCCGCGAACTCGGCGCTGACCGACGAGGACGTCGCCAAGGCGACGCCGCAGCTGAAGCAGTTCTTCGCCGGACAGAAGCTGACCTCCGGGTCGTCGGGCTGGCTGACCCAGGCGTACACCCAGGCCGAGCAGGGCTCGGTCGGGGCGCTGGTGAACTACGAGTCGGTGCTGCTGACGATGAACAAGACGCTGCCGCCGGAGCAGCGGCTCACCGTGGTGCGCCCGACGGACGGCGTGGTGACGGCCAACTACCCGTTGACCCTGTTGAGTTCCGCGCAGCCGCGGGAGCAGGAATCGTTCCGCAGGCTGACCGAGTACCTGCTGAAGGAGGACGTCCAGAAGCGGATCTCCGAGCAGACGCTGCGCCACCCGGTGGCGGCCGGGGTGGCTCCGGCGGCGGGCGTGCCGACGGACCGGCGCCGGGAGCTGCCCTTCCCGGGCAGCCTGGCGGTGGCGACCCATCTGCTGGCCTCGTACCAGAACGAGCTGCGGCGGCCGTCGCGGACGGTCTACGTGCTGGACACCTCGGGCTCGATGGCGGGGCAGCGGCTGGCCCAGCTGAAGTCGGCGATGGGCCGGCTGACCGGGGCGGAGGACTCCCGGGGGGTGCGGCGGTTCCGCGACCGCGAGGAGGTCACGCTGATCTCCTTCGCCTCCAAGGTCAAGTCCACGAAGACGCACACCGTGCCGGCCGGGGCGGCGGCGCAGCAGGAGCTGGCGTCGATCAACGCGGACGTGCAGGCGCTGTCGGCGGAGGGCGGCACCGCGGTGTACTCGTCGCTGGAGGAGGCGTACCGGGTGATCGAGCGGCAGCAGGCCGCGGCGAAGGACGACCGGTTCACGTCGATCGTGGTGATGACGGACGGGCTGAGCAACGAGGGGGTGTCGGACCAGGACTTCAAGACCTTCCGGGCCGGTCTCTCGCCGGCGCTGAGGTCGGTGCGGGTGTTCCCGATCCTGTTCGGCGACGCGGCGAAGACGCAGTTGCAGGGGATCGCGGATCTGACGGGCGGCAAGCTGTTCGACGGGACGGGTTCGCTGGACGGGGCGTTCGAGGAGATCCGTGGCTACCAGTAACGGTGGCGGCACGTGGGGCGGGCGGGTCCTGAGGTACCTGGGATCCGCCCGCAACATCGCGGCGTGCACGGCCGGTTCGGGTGGGCTGGTGCTGCACTTCGCGGGCCGGGGCGGGGCCCTGTGGCCGGGGATCGTGGCCGCCCTGTACGGGGCGGTGACGTTGCTGTGGTGGGCCGTCGAATCCGGGCGGCCCGGGGGTACCGGGGGTACCGGGGGTACCGGAGAGACCCGGGATCCGGACGACCCGCCGACGACCGGCAGCACCCAGGGCGGCACCGGGCAGCAGAGCGGCCCGGCGGGCCCGCCGTCCGCGGCCGCCCCGCCGGCGCCGCGGCCCTGGCCGCAGCTGGAGGAGCTGGCGGCGTTCGTCGGTTCGGCGGCGCTGCCGCCGGCGGCGAACGTGCCGGGGCTGCTGGTGCGGCTGCGCACCGCCGGGCCGGGGCCGACCACGGAGCCGATCGTCCAGCGCCGGCTGCCGTTGGCGGTGGACGGCTACCTGCGGGCGCTGACCTGGCAGCCCTGGGTGTCGGACGGGGCGGACCCGGTGGCCGAACTGGCCCGGGCGGTGGACGAGATGGCGGCCATGGTCCCGGCGACCTGATCGCCGCGGCAGCGCGCCGGACGCGGCGGCCGGCCCGGGTGACCGGGGACCGGCCGCTGCGTCGTGCCGCCGGTCAGGCCTCCAGGACGCCGGGCAGTTCGAGGCGGCGGCGCACCCCCAGCTTGCGGAAGCTGTTGGTGAGGTGGGTCTCGACGGTGCGCACGGCCAGGTGCAGCATGGCGGCGATCTCGGCGTTGGAGTGCCCGGCCGCGGCGAGGCGGCAGATGCGCAGCTCGCTGTCGGTGAGTGCCTCGGCGCCGGCGTGGTCGGCGCGGCCGATGCGGGCGCCGGAGGCCCGCAGGGATTCCAGGGCGGCGGCGCGGTGGCGGACGGCACCGAGGCGTTCGGCGCGGCCGGCGGCCTCGCGCAGGGCGCGGCGGGCGGCGCCGCGGCGGCCGCCGTCGGCGAGCAGGCGGCCGTAGGTGATGAGGGCCGGGATGAGTTCGGTGTCGATCTCGGCGGTGCGCAGCAGGTGGACGGCTTCGGCGGCGAGGTCGAGGCCGTGGCGTCCGCCGGTGGCGGCGGCCAGGGCCCGCAGGGCGCGGCCGACGGTGCGGGGGGAGCCCCAGATCCGGGCGAGCCGGAGTTCCTCCTCGGCGAGGGCGACGGCGGGGCCGGGTTCGCCGAGCTGCAGGTGGCATTCGGCGGCGGCGGAGCGCCAGGGGGTGACGATGGGGCTGCGGACCTGGCGCTCGCCCTGGCGGCGGCCGCATTCGAGGAGGTCGGCGAGGGCTTCGGCGGGTTCGCCGGAGGCGAGCCGGAGCAGGCCCCGGGCGTAGAGGTACTCGTTCCACTCCCAGGAGTCCTGGGCGCGATCGGCGGCGACGGCGCGGGCGAGGCCGTGGGCCTGCCAGAGCCGGCCGGTCTCGACGAGGGCGATGACGCTCTGGGCGACGAGGTGGGCGTTCTGCTGGCCGAGGAGTTCGGCGTAGCGGCCGGGGGCGGTGTCGTCGGTGGCGGGGGCGGGCGCGGGCGCGGCGCCGGCGCGCCAGGTGGGGGCGGTGGCGCCGCCGCGGTGGCCGGGGGCGACCAGGGCGGGCAGCCGGGGCAGTCCGGGCGGTCCCCAGGGGGTGGCGCGCAGGAGCACCGGGGCGGGGGGTGCGGCGGACGGCCCGGCGGACGGGGCCGGCGCGGCGGCGGGGCCGGGGGCGGTGAGGGCGTAGTCGTCGAGCAGGGCCTGGTACTCGCCGCGCATGATCCTGGTCTCGGCGCGGACGCTGAGCAGGCACTGGTAGCCGGGATCGAGGGGGCCGCCGCGGTAGCCCGCGAAGCCGCGGGCGGTGATCTCGTCGGCCTGGTCGAGGAGGTCGGCCCACTGGGAGAGGGTGGCGAGGGAGACCAGGAGGTAGGAGCGGCAGAGCGGGTCGACGGGTGAGGCGTCGAGTTCGCCGATGCGTTCGGCGACCTCGGTGGCGGAGAGCAGGCCACTGGTGGCGTCGAACTCGGTGAGCAGGGCGAAGGCGGGCGGGGCGAGGCGGTGCGGGGTGCGGGCGGCGAGGCGCTGGACGCCTTCGACGACCTGGAGCCAGCTGCGGCCGTCGTGGGCGGCGATCTGGGCGGTGGCGGCCTGGACGGCGTGCAGGACGTCCTCCTGGTCGACGAAGCGGTGGGCTAGCTCGTCCATGAGTTCGAGGGCGGCGGGGGTGTCGCCCCGGGTGGCGAGCACCGCGCCGAGGGTGTTGGCGGCGCGGAAGACGCCTTCGTCGGTGTGCTGGAGGTGGACGGCTTCGGCGAGGTGGCGCAGGCCGACGGTGCGTTCGGCGGGGCCGAGGGTGACTTCGAGGCTGCCGAGTTCGGTGAGCAGCAGGCCGCGCTGGCGGTCGCTCAGGGGTTCGGCGAGGACGCGGCGCAGCAGGGCCACGGCGTCGGCGGGGTGATCGGCCTCGGCGGCCTGGCGGGCGGCGCGGCGCAGGGTGTCGGCGGCCCAGCGGGGGGTGGGGGCGGGGGTGTGCAGGAGGTGGCCGGCGACCGTCCGGTCGGGAGCGCCGGTGCGGTGGAGGTGTTCGGCGGCGGCGAGGTGGACCTCGGCGCGGTGGCCGGGGGCGTGGCCGGTGAGGACGGCGTCGGCGAGCAGGGGGTGGGCGAAGCGGGGCCAGGTGCCCGGGCCGGGGGTGTCGAGGTGGTGGTGGAGGGTGAGGTGGGCGAGCCAGCCGGCGAGGCGGCCGGGGTCGGCGGCGGTGAGTTCGGCGAGCAGCGGGAGCGGGTCGAGGGGCGGGGTCCCGGGGGCGGGGGCGGTGTCGGCGGCGGGGTGTTCGCGCATCCGGGCGAGGACGCGGGCGGCGGTGACGGCCTGTTCGCCGGCGCCCCGCAGCCAGGCGTCGACGGCTTCGGCGAAGGCGCCGCCGCCGCCGCCGGGCAGGGTGCCGCACTGCTCGGGCAGGGCGGCGGGCAGGGCGCCACCGCCGCCCGCGTCCACCGCGTCCTCCTGCGGACCGTCCGCGTCCGTCCCCGCCGCCCGGTTCGCCGCCTCCGCCGTGAGGTCGGCGAGCAGCGCGGTGAGCAGCAGCGGGTTGCCGCCACTGGCGCGGGCGCAGTCGGCCGCCAGTCCGAGGGGCGCGTCGGGCCCGAGCCGGTGGCGGGCGATCCGGACGGCGGCGGGGGTGCCGAGCGGGGCGAGCCGCAGGGTGGTGGCGAGGTCGGGCGTCAGGTCGCGGGCGAAGCGGTCGCGCGGGGTGTCGAGGGTGGCCTGCCGGTGTTCGGTGGCGATCAGCAGGGCGGGCAGCCGGTCGATGCGGCGGGCGACCTGGCGCAGCCAGCGGCGGGAGGCCTCGTCGGCGAGGTGGATGTCGTCGACGGCGAGCAGCAGCGGGTGGTGGGTGCCGTGCAGGCGGAGCAGGGACCAGAGGGTGGCCTCGGCGCTGTCGGGGGCGGCGGCGCCGTCCGGGGCGGGGGTCGCGGCCGGCGGGGTGCTCCAGGAGGCGGGGCCGTAGGGGCCGGCGGGGGTGGGGCCGGTGTCGAAGAGCTGGCGGGCGGCCGCCCAGGGGGTGGCGGTCTCCTCGGCGGAGCAGCGGGCGCGCAGCACGGTGGTGCCGTCGGCGGCGGCGCGGCGGACGGCCTCGGCGAGCAGCGCGGTGCGGCCGGTGCCGGTGGCGCCGGTGATCAGCAGCACGTGGCCGGTGCCGCCGCGGGCGGCGTCGGCCCGGTCGGCGATCTGCCGCAGCTGTGGTTCGCGTTCCGCGAGGTGGGTGGACGTGGTGGTGCGCATCCCCGGTTTCCCCTCTGTCCCCTTCTGCCCTTCCCGGCCGCCGGGCGGTGTCCGAAGGGGCAGTATCCGCCGTTGTACCGGGAAATCGGCTTGACGTGCTAACCACGCGTTACCGGTGAGTCCGGTTCTCGCCGTGACGCGACGGTCCCCGGGGGACCGGTGTGATCGCGCGGAACGGCCCGTCCGGGCGCCGTGAGGCCGCCGCACGGGCAGGTCCGCGACCCCTATGACCACCTGGGGGCCCCGATGCGTTGCCCCCGCCGGTCGGCGGGGACTGCCCGGCGGGCCCGATCTCGTGGTGGACCACGATGGCCGGGAGGCTGCCCCGGCGGGAAACATGGAGGCAGTTTCCGGGGCATGGGCAGCGCTCCCGGATCGCCGTCGAAACGGCCTGCTCCCGGACGGGGCGTGATGCCCCGGGGTTCGGGGTCCGCCGGGTGGCCGGGCCGGCTTCTCCCAGGAGGGGGCCAGATTTGACTGTTCTGCACACCGAGTACGACCGCCGCGGCACGGCGGTACGGGCTTCGGTATCCGCCACGCGCACCGTTCCGCCGCAGCGCCCGGTGGCGTCCCGTGCGGTCGCCGTGGCCGGTCAGGCGCCGGGCGCGGCCGCGGTCGCGGCCACGCACCCCCAGGCGCCGGCCGTCGCGGCGCGCGCCGCGGCGGGGGCGACCCGGCCGGCGGGCGCCTCGGCGGCCCGCACCTCGACGGTGCCGGTCGCCGTCCAGGCCGCCGATCCGCTCTCCCGGGCGGGCGCGGAGGCGCAGCTGCGCCGCTTCCCCGGGGTCGCGGTGGTGGACCCGACGGGTGCGGCCACGCCGGGCACGGTCACCGTGCTGGTCGCCGAGTCCGCCGACGCGGCCGCGACGGCGGCACTGCGCCGGCTGGTGCGCGGCGCCGGGCAGCGGGTGGTGCTGGTGGTCGAGCGGCTGCGCGAGACCGAGCTGATGGAGGCCGTCGAGTGCGGCGTGGCCGCGATCCTGTGGCGCCGGGAGGCGACGCCGGAGCGGCTGGGCCGGGCGGTGCTGGCCGCGGCCCGCGGCGACGGCGACCTGCCGGCGGACCTTCAGGGGCGGCTGATCGCCCAGGTGGGCCGTCTGCAGCGGTCCGTGCAGGGGATGCCGGGGCAGGCTCCGGCGGGCCTGTCGGAGCGGGAGTCGGACGTGCTGCGGCTGGTCGCGGAGGGGTGGGACACCGGGGAGATCGCGGCCCGGCTGTCGTACTCGGAACGGACCGTCAAGAACGTGCTGCACGGTCTGACCACCCGCCTGCAGTTGCGCAACCGGGCGCACGCGGTGGCCCACGCGGTCCGCGAGGGGTACATCTAAGCAGTCACCAGGACACCGGGCGGGCAGGGTGCGAGGGGTACAGCACCTGCCCGCCCGCGTCATGAGCGAGTCGCCAAGATCTCACCCGTTGGACAGATCCGGGGGCTATCCATCGACGTGGGCGCACGGCACACTTCTACGCGCGTACTTCTACGCGCGTCACCGAGGTCCCTTCCGTAGCCCCACCTGGAGAGTCGTCCCATGCCCCTGAACCGCCGTGACTTCGTCACCCGGTCCGCCGCCACCGCCGCCGGCGCCGCCCTCGCGAGCAGCGCCGCCCTCGCCGCCGCCACCCCCGCCGCGGCGGCCGGACCGGACGAGGCCCGCGCCAAGGGCCGGACCAAGCGCCAGGCCTTCACCGTGATGGGCACCACCGACCTGCACGGCCGGGTGCTCAACTGGGACTACTTCACCGACGCGGTCTACGCCGACAAGGCGCACAACGAGGTCGGCCTCGCCAAGATCTCCACGCTCGCCAAGCAGGTGCGCGAGGAGAAGGGCTGGGACCGCTGCCTGCTCATCGACGCCGGCGACACCATCCAGGGCACCCAGCTGACGTACTACTACGCCCGGGTCGAGCCGATCGCCACCGAGGCCGACACCGCGCCCGAGCACCCGATGGCGCTCGCCATGAACACCATGGAGTACACCGCCGCCGCGCTCGGCAACCACGAGTTCAACTACGGCATCGACACCCTGCGCGCCTACGAGGAGCAGCTGGACTTCCCGCTGCTGGGCGCCAACGCGCTGAACGCCCGCAACGACAAGCCGGCCTTCCCGCCGTACGTGATCCGCAAGCTGAAGCTGGGCAACGGCCCGGCCCTGAAGGTCGGCATCGTCGGCCTGACCAACCCGGGCATCGCGATCTGGGACAAGGCCAACGTGGCCGGCAGGATGACCTTCCCCGGCATCGTCGAGACCGCGAAGACCTGGGTGCCGAAGGTCAAGGCGGCCGGCGCGGACGTCGTCGTGGTGGCCTGCCACTCCGGCACGGACGAGGCCACCTCCTACGGCGACCAGCTGCCCTGGCCGGAGAACGCCTCGGTGGCGCTGGCCGAGCAGGTGCCCGGCATCGACGCCGTCCTGGTGGGCCACGCCCACAAGGAGATCCCGCAGCGCCTGGTCGCCAACAAGGAGACCGGCAGGACCGTCGTGCTCTCCGAGCCGCTGTGCTGGGGCCAGCGCCTGACCTGCTTCGACTTCGAGGTCGAGTTCGACAAGGGCGCGTGGAAGGTCGTCTCGCTCTCCTCCCGGGTGCTGAACTCCAACACCGTCCCGGAGGACCCGGAGATCGTCGACCTGATGACCGAGCAGCACAAGAAGGTCGTCGACTACGTCAACCAGGTCATCGGCACCGCCAAGATCGAGCTGTCCATCGCCGAGGCGCCGTTCCGGGACACCCCGATCATCGACCTGATCGGCAGGGTGCAGGCCGACGTGGTCCGCGCCGCGCTGGCCGGCGGCCAGTACGCCGGGCTGCCGGTGCTCGCCCAGGCCGCGCCGTTCAACCGCACCGCGAAGATCCCGTCCGGCCAGGTCAAGCTGCGCGACGCGGCCGGGCTGTACATCTACGAGAACACCCTGGAGGCCCGCGTCCTGACGGGCGCCCAGATCAAGGACTACCTGGAGTTCTCGGCGAAGTACTACGCCCAGCTCGCCCCGGGCGCGGCGGTCGACAGGGCCACCCTGACCAACGCGCAGAACACCCCGGACTACAACTACGACGCGGTGTACGGCGTCTCGTACGACATCGACATCGCCCAGCCGGTCGGCTCGCGGATCGTCAACCTCTCCTTCGAGGGCAAGCCGATCGACCCGAACGCCCGGTTCGTCCTCGCGGTCAACAACTACCGCGCCAACGGCGGCGGCAACTTCCCGCACGTCGCGGCCGCCACCATGGTGTGGGCCAACTCGGACGAGATCCGCAACGCGATGATCGCCTGGGTGAAGGAGAAGGGCGTCATCGACCCGGCCGACTTCTTCACCGAGTCGTGGCGCCTGGTCCGCGCCGGCCAGCCGGTCTTCTGACCCGACCGACCGACCGCCGCAGCACCACCGGAGCAGCTCCGGGGCCCGCGCCCCGGGGCTGTTCCGCTTCCCGCGCACGCTCTGGGCCGGGCGCATGCGGACCGTCGCCGCCTGGCCCCTGGAGGGGCCCGCTACCGCGAACCGGCCAGCTGCTCCATCGCCGCGCGTTCCAGCCGGGCCAGGTCGTCCAGCAGCCGGCCGGCCCGGAGCAGGGGCTCCGCATCACCCGACTCCCCCGCGACGGCGACGAGTTCGGCCACCTCGGTCCAGCCGGCCGCGGCCTCGGCGTAGTGGTCGCGGGCGGTGCGGACCCGGGGGTCGTCGAGCAGGTCGGCGCACTCGCCGAGGAAGTCCCGGTAGAGGTTGCGGAACAGCGCGCCGCCGGTGCCGGCGAGTTCCATCATCCGGGCGGCCTGCGGGAGTTGGCGCTCGGGATGTTCGGCGCGGGTCAGCCAGCCCGGCACCAGGGCGGCGGCCTTCCCGATCCCCCGGTGGCCGAGGTTGGCGATCGGCGGGTGCAGGAAGGCCTTCGCGCACTCGGCCATGGCCGGCGCCACCAGCCCCCGCACGTCCGGGAGTTCGGCGCGCCGGGTGAGCGTGAAGGAGCGGTTGCGGGCGGTCATCGGGCCGCGTTCGGCGCGCGCCGCGGCGAGCGAGGCGAGGCTGGTGGTGACCGCCCCGCCCTGCTGCGCGGTGTCCACCAGGTGCGCCCGGAGGGCGTCGTAGCCGCAGATCGCGACCATGTGCCCGCCGAAGTGCACCCGGGAGGTGAAGTACTCCAGGTGGTAGCTGTCCAGTTGGAGCCCGACCGGGCGCCCGGCGTCCAGTTCGGCGGCCACGTTCCGCCAGGCCCGGCGGGCGGAGCCGGTCTCCCGGACGTCCAGCTCCAGCCCGAGCCGGGCGGCCAGGGTGCGGGTCAGCTCGAAGGGCTTGACCCGGCCGCCGAGGAACGGGAAGTCCAGGCCCTTGCCGTCCCAGTAGACGAACGAGAGTCCGGCACCGAGCCCGAACAGCATCGGCTCGGACAGCTCGACGCCCTCGTGGCGCAGCAGCACGCCGAGCGCCGTCGTCTCGCAGTGCATGCCGCCCAGTGGCTGCGTGTTCACGCCCCGACCTCCGCCGTCTCCTCGACCCGGACGACCAGCCGGGTCGTCCACTCCTCCGCCGGGGCCTCCCCCGGTCCGACCAGGTACGCCTCGCGCACCGGCGCCAGCGGCCGCAGCCCGCGCTCGTGCACGGCGGCCATCAAGGCGTTGTAGGCGAGCGGCAGTTGGGCGTACGGGCCGTGGTGGACCGTCTCCACCACCGGCCCGCCGGGCAGCACCTCCCACTCCAGGCCGGCCACCGCGGCCACCTCGCCGGCGCCGGCCGCCCCGGCCGTCTCCGCGCCGACCGCGATCCGCATGCCCTCCCCGAGGTCCAGCGGGAACAGCCCCCACAGCGGCGGCCGCCACGGCGTGCCGTCCAGCCCCGCCAGCAGCCGGCCGACGCACGCGCCGGTCCGCTCCGCCAGCTCGCCCGGCCCGGCCACCGCCCGCACCACGGCGAGCCGCCGCCGCGGCTCCCGGCCGAGGGTGATCTCGTACCCGGGCAGCCCGCCGCCGTCCGCGAGGCGTTCCAGCAGCTCCAGGCGGGCCCGGTCGCGGCTGATCCGCTCGGCCACCCGGTCGCGTTCGGCGCGCAGCAGCCGGGCCCGCTCCGGCTCGCCGGCCGCCAGGGTCGCGGCGATCACCGCGAGCGGTACGTCGAGTTCGCGCAGCAGGGCGACGGTGAGCGCGTCGCGGGCCTGGGCGGGGGCGTAGTAGCGGTAGCCGGTGGCGGGGTCGACCCGGGCCGGGGGCAGCAGTCCGCTGTCGTCGTAGTGGCGGAGCTGTTTGACGCTCAGCCGGCAGAGGCGGGCGAAGCGCCCGATGGTGAGGAAGTCGTCCTGGTCTCGCACGGGCCCATGGTGGACCCTCCCCCCGTGGGAGGGTCCACCCGGACCGCTCCCCCGCCGGGGCGACCGGCCGGCGAGACGCTGGGACATCTTCCCGAGACAGCGGGATATTCAGCCGCGCGCCGGGCCTGCCTACCGTTGATCACGTCACCGAGAATCCCCCGTTCCGAGAAGGAGCAGTTCCATGCGCGCAGTCGTCCAGCAGACCTTCGGCGGCCCCGAGGTCCTGGAGGTCGTCGAGGCCGAGCGGCCCGCCCCGCGCGGCGGCGAGGTCCTGGTCCGCGTCCACGCCAGCGGCGTCAACCCGGTGGACGCGGCGGTCCGTTCGGGTGTCTACCCGCTGCTCGGCGAGCCGCCGTTCGGGGTCGGCTGGGACATCTCCGGCGTGGTCGAGGAGGCCGGGCCGGGCGCCCGGTTCCGGGTCGGCGACGAGGTGTTCGGCATGCCGTTCTTCCCGCGCGCCGCCACCGGCTACGCCGAGTACGTCGCGGTGCCCTCCCGCCAGGTGGCCCGCAAGCCCGCCGCGCTGGACCACGTGCAGGCCGCCGCGCTGCCGCTGGCCGCGCTGACCGCCTGGCAGGGCCTGGTGGACGCGGCGCAACTGGCCGAGGGGCAGCGGGTGCTGATCCACCGGGCGGCGGGCGGCGTCGGCCACCTCGCCGTGCAGATCGCCAAGGCCCGCGGCGCGCACGTGGTCGCGCTGGCGAGCGGTCCGAAGCACGACTTCGTGCGCTCGCTGGGCGCCGACGAGGTGCTCGACCACCGCGAGGAGGGCTTCCTGGCGCGGGCCGGCCGGGTGGACGTGGTGTTCGACTCGTCCTCGCAGGGCACCGCCTCGCTGGAGGTGCTGCCCGAGGGCGGCGTGCTGGTCTCGATCATGGAGCACTGGAACACCGCGCTGGCCGCCGAGGTCGAGGGCGCCGGGCGCCGGTTCGCGGGCATCTCGGTGGAGCCGGACTACGCCTCGCTGGAGGCGATCGCCCGGCTGGTCGACGAGGGCCGGATCCGTCCGCACATCGCCGAGACCTTCCCGCTGGAGGAGGCCGGCAAGGCGCACGAGCTGATCGCCACCGGCCGCACCCAGGGCAAGATCGTCCTGACCGTCGCCTGAGCCGTAGGGTTCACGGGGACGGCAGGCGGCGGACGGCGGACGGGGAGCGCACGTGGACATCCTGACCGAGGCACTGGGTTCGATGCGCACGGGGCAGCCGGCCTCGGTGCGCACCGAGGGGCGGGCACCGTGGGGGCTGCGGCTGCCCCGGGTCGCCGGCGCCGGGTTCCACGTGGTGCTGTACGGGACGTGCTGGCTGGTGCCGCTGGAGGAGGGGGCCGCGCCGGTCGCGCTCAGCCCGGGCGACGTGGTGTTCCTGCGCGACGGCCGCGGCCACATCCTCGCCGACCACCCGCACACCCCGGCCGTCCCCGAGCAGCCCTCGCAGTTCCGGCCGGGCCTGCCGATCGGCACCGTCTCCGTCGGCGGGGACGGGCCGCGCACCAGCCTGCTGTGCGGCAACTACCACCTCGACCAGGCCCGCCCGCACCCGCTGGTGCGGCAGCTGCCGGAGATCGTCCACCTGCAGACCCGGCACGGCCGGCACCCGGAGCTGAGCGCGGCCGTCCAGCTGCTGGGCGCCGAGCTGGAGAACCCCCGGATCGGTTCGGCGGGCATCGTCCCGGCGCTGATCGACTCGCTGCTGCTATACATCCTGCGGGCGTGGTTCGAGGAGCAGCCGCCCGCCACCGCGGCGGGCTGGGCGGCGGCGCTCGGCGACTCGGCGGTGGCCCCGGCGCTGACCGCGATCCACGAGTCGCCGTCCACGGCGTGGACGGTGGAGTCGCTCGCCGCCCGGGCCGGACTCTCCCGGGCGGCGTTCGCCCGCCGCTTCACCGCCCTGGTCGGCGAGCCGCCGATGGCCTATCTGACCCGCTGGCGGATGACGACGGCGGCCCGGCTGCTGCGCGAGTCGCAGGCCCCGCTGACCGCCGTCGCGGCGAAGACCGGCTACGGCTCGGAGTACGCCTTCGCGAAGGCGTTCAAGCGGGAATTCGGCCTGGCGCCGGGCGGCTACCGCCGGGAGACCCGGGCCGCCTGAGGCCCCGCCCCCGGCGGCCGTGCTCCCCCGCCGCTCCCGGCCGATCCCCGCCGCTACCCCTTCGCGACCGCCTCGCGGACGGCCGGGGCGATCTCGTTCGCCCAGCGGCCGAGGGCGAGCGGGTCCGGCGAGCCGTGGTCGGCGGCGAACAGGGTGAAGCCGGACGCGCCGTGCTCCAGCACCGCGCCGGTCAGTTCGGCGACCCACTGGTCCACCGAGCCGCCGAGCCAGGTCCGCCGCTCGTCGCGGGTCGCGGCGAGCGGGCGGTCGGTGATCCGGCCCGGGAGGTTGTAGACGGTGCGGATCTCGCGCGGGTCGCGCCCGGCGGCGGCGGCCGCCTCGTCGACGACCGGCCGCGAGGTGCGGTAGCGCTCGCTGAGCCAGTCCGCCGCGTGGCCGGGGATCCAGCCGTCGGCGACCCGGCCGGTGACGGCCAGGGACCTGCGGCCGTTGGAGCCCGTCCACACCGGCGGCGCGGCCACCGGCGCGGGCTCGATGCCCCGGACCCGGTAGTGCCGGCCCTCGTGGGTGACCGGCTCGCCGCCGCCGGAGAGCCGCTTGACCAGGACGATCGCCTCCTCGAAGGCCTCCACCGCCTCGCCGGGGGTGAGCCGTTCGACGCCCAGGTCGGCGATCCGGTCCCAGAGTCCGCCGGCGCCCATGCCCAGCACCACCCGCCCGCCGGAGAGCGCGGACAGCGAGGTGACCGCCCGGGCCAGCAGCGGCGCGGGCCGGCTGGGCAGGTTGGTGACGTTGGCGAAGCCGCTGATCCGCTCGGTGCGCCCGAGCAGGAAGCCGAGCGCGGCGTAGGCGTCCACCCGCCCGCCGAGGTAGGGGTGGTCCGACAGCGAGAAGTGGTCCAGCCCGTCGCGGTCGGCCTGCCGGACGACGCTCAGCAGCCGTCCGGTGTCGGCGAGGTCGCCCGGCGCGCCGAATCCGAAGACGACGCCCTGGTGCTCGGTGCCCATCGTTGCCCCTCCTCCGTTCCGGATGCTCAGGCCGTGCCGAAGAGTTCGGCGAACCGGCCGGTGAACAGGTCGGTCCCCTTGTACTCCACGACGGCCTCCGTCGACGCCATCACCGGGCCGTCGGGGCCTGGCAGTTGGCCGACGCCACCGCGCGGACCGAGCGGCACCAGCATGAAGGGGGCGGCCGGGGGCGCGTAGCGCTCCCCGGCCGGCTCGCCGCGCAGCTGGGCGGCGATGTTCTTGGCGACCACCTCGGCGTGCTGGAGCGCGATGCCGGCCATCTTGGGCTCCTCGATGGCGGTGAGGTCGCCGACCGCGTAGACGTGCGGGTGGGCGTCCAGGGCGAGCGTGTCGGTGACCCGGACCTGCCCCCGGGCGGTGCGCTCGACGAGCCGGCCGTCGGCGAGGTAGTCGCTGTTGATCCGCACGCCGTGGGCGCGGAACCAGAGGTCGGCGGTGAGCTCCTCGCCGCTGTCCAGCGCGACGGTGAAAGTGGCGGCCCGGCCCGGCTCGACGGCGGGGTCGGCGGCCAGGCGGGCACCGAGCCGCAGGGTGACGCCCAGGGCGTCCAGCTGGCGGTGCAGTTCCTCGCGCAGCTCGGGCAGCAGGGCGGGCAGCAGCCGGTCGACCGGGTCCACCACGGTCACCTGCTTCCGCGGCCAGACGTCCTTGATCTCCCCGGCCAGTTCCAGCCCGACCGGCCCGGCGCCGGTGATCAGCACCCGGTCGGCGCCGGCGAGTTCCTTGTGGGTGGCGCGCAGGTGGTCCAGCGCCTCGGCCCGGGAGTCGGCGACCGGCTTGGCGGGGTAGGCGTAGCCGGAACCGGTGGCGAGGACCAGGTAGTCGGCGTCCACGCGCCGCCCGGAGGCGAGGGTGACGCCGCCCGGGTCGGCCGAGACCACCCGGTCGCGGACCACCGCGCCGCGGGCGAGCAGGGTCTCGTACGGGAAGAAGATGTTGTCCGCCCAGTCGGGCCGGGCCAGGGCCCGCAGCGATCCGGCGGCGTTGACGAAGGCGTCGCGCGGGTCGACGAGGACGACGTCGGCCTCGGCGTCCAGCGCCTTGGCGACCGCGGATCCTCCGTAGCCCCCACCGACCACGACAACGGTACGACTCATGTTCTCTTGCCCCCAAAGCAGAAAAGAGCTGCAGTTCGCGCTACGAACATATTAGTTCGCGCTGCGAACTGCAACCCCTGCCCGCGGGAATCAGCCCGGCTCGCCGAAGACCGGCGGCGTCTCGTTGTCCAGCACCACCCGCCCGAGCAGCCCGGCCAGCACCTCCCGCTCCGTCACCGAGAGCCCGGACGGCAGCCCGTCGATCCGCCGGCAGGTCTCGGTGTGGAAGCGCTCCGCCAGCACGGCCCCCTCCTCCGTCAGCACGACCCGCACCGCCCGCGCGTCCGCCTCGCAACTCTCCCGCCGCACCAGCCCGTTGCGCTCACTGCGGTCCACCAGCCCGGTCAGGCTCGACTTGGCCAGCCGCAGCACCCCGCCGAGCTCCCCCATCACGTACGGCCGCCCCATCAGCACGCACAGCAGCTGCCCCTGCTGCGGAGTCAGCCCCTGCTCCCGCGCCGCCTCGGCATACACCGCGTCCACCAGGAACGCCGCCCGCACGAGCGCCCCCACCACTCCGATCCCGTCACCCTCGCTCTTGTCCACCCACCCAGCCTAACAGGACAATTCGGACCACGAACTACCTGGAACACGGGCCCGCCGGCGAGAGGATGGCCTCATGACCGGCTCCCACGCTCCCGGACGGAACACCCGACTTCTGGCCTACGCGCAGAGCCCGACCCCGCCGTCGGGCTGGAAGATCGAGGTCTCCGGTGACGACCGGACGGCGGCACCTACCACCGGCACTGGACCGGGAAGTCCGGGGACGGCGTGCCCGTTCCGGCCCCGTTCTCCTTCGAGCTCGCGACCGCCGGCCTGCTCCGCCACCCCGCCGCCGGCTAGGACTTCTCGGCGACGGCGGCCCAGATGCCGATCTGGGAGTCGGTCGGCTGCTCGGGGGTGTCGGGGCGCCAGAGAGGGGCGGTGACCAGGCCGGGGGCCATGAGGTGGAGGCCGTCGAAGAAGCGCAGCACCTGCTCGCGGCTGCGCATGGTCAGCTGGGCGGAGGCGTTGCGGTAGACGGCGGGGCCGCGGCCGGCGTCGGCGGTCGGGGTGAAGTCGAGGGTGCCGTGCGACAGGACGAGGCGGCTGCCGGACGGCAGGGCGTCCACCAGGGTGCGCACGATGCCGTACGGATCGTCCTGCTCGTCGATGAAGTGCAGGACGGCGACGAGCAGCAGCGCCACCGGCTCGCCGGAGTCCAGCGCCCGCCGGACCTCGGGGGTGGCCAGGATCGCGGCCGGGTCGCGCAGGTCGGCCTGGACCACCGAGGTGCTCTCCGGGGTGGTGCCGCTCAGCAGGGCGCGGCCGTGCACCAGCACGATCGGGTCGTTGTCGAGGTAGACCACCCGCGCGTCCGGCCGCACCCGCTGGGCGACCTCGTGGGTGTTCCCGGCGCTGGGGATGCCGGTGCCGATGTCGACGAACCGCCGGATGCCCTCGCCCGCGAGGTGGCGCACCGCGCGGCCGAGGAAGGCCCGGTTGGCCAGCGCGCTGAGCCGCACCATCGGGCTGATCGCGAGCACCCGCTCCGCGGCCTCGCGGTCGGCCGGGAAGTTGTCCTTGCCGCCGATGTAGTAGTCGTACATCCGGGCGGGGTGCGGCATCTCGGGGCGCAGGTCGGCGGGCGGCCGTACCTCGTCGCCCCCGTCGCCGACGAGCCACTCCCGGCCGATGTCCTGAAACCCGGTCACCCCTGCCACCCCTTCGATCCGTTCCGGTCAAACACGGTCGAACACAGTCCCCCTACGATCCGACAGGCGCAGCATAGGGCAGCCCCCGCCGGCAACCGGAACCCGGCCGTCCCCTCCGGCACGAAGGGGAACGGCCGGGTGCCCGAGCGGTCCGCGGAGCGGTCAGAACGGGAAGCGGCTGCGCCCGTGCTGGATCGAGATCCACTTCACCGTGGTGAACGCGTCGACCGTGGACTCGCCGTTCAGCCGGCCCACGCCCGAGCTCTTCTCGCCGCCGAACGGCACCACCGGCTCGTCCGCGATGGTCCCGTCGTTGACGTGGATCATGCCGGTCTCGATCCGCCGGGCGACCCGCACGCCGCGCTCCACGTCGGCGGTGTGCACGGCGCCGCTGAGCCCGAACGGGGTGTCGTTGGCGATCCGCACCGCCTCGTCCTCGCCGTCGAACGGCACCAGGAGCACGACCGGCCCGAACAGCTCGCGCCGCAGGATCGGCGCGTCGGCCGGCAGGTCGCCGAGCACCACGGGCTCCATCAGGCTGCCGGTGGTGGTGCCGCGCAGCAGCGCCGTGGCGCCGGCGGCGATCGCCTGGTCGACCTGCGCGGTGAGGCCGTCGGCCTGGACGGGGTTGATCAGCGGGCCGATGTGGGTGGCCGGGTCCCGGGGGTCGCCGACCTTCAGGCCCGCGACCTTGGCGACGAACTTGCGGGTGAACTCCTCGGCCACCGCGCGGTCGACCAGGACCCGGTTGGCGGCCATGCAGACCTGGCCCTGGTGCACGAAGCGGCTGAAGACGGCCGCGTCCACCGCGTAGTCGACGTCGGCGTCGTCCAGCACGATCAGCGCGCTGTTGCCGCCCAGCTCCAGCACGGTCCGCTTGAAGTGCGAGGCGGCCACGGTGGCGACGTGCCGGCCGACCTTGTCGGAGCCGGTGAAGGAGATCACCTTGGGGATCGGGTGCTCGATGAACGCGTCGCCGATCTCGGCGATGTCGGTGACCACGACGTTCAGCAGACCGGCCGGCAGGCCCGCCTCCTCGAAGATCTTGGCGATCAGGGTGCCGCCGACCACCGGGGTCTCCTGGTGCGGCTTGAGCACCACGCCGTTGCCGAGCGCCAGCGCCGGGGCGACCGCCTTCATCGACAGGAACAGCGGGAAGTTGAACGGGCTGATCACGCCGACGACGCCCACCGGCAGCCGGTAGAGCCGGTTCTCCTTGCCGTCCACCGGGGAGGGCAGCAGCCGGCCCTCGGCGCGCAGCGACAGCTGCATCGCCTCGCGCAGCATGTCCTTGGTGAGCGAGAGCTCGAACCAGGCCTTGACGGCGGTGCCGCCGAGCTCGGCCATGATGTCGCGGGTGATCTCCTGCTCGCGGTCCTCCAGGATCCGCAGCGCGCGCTCGAAGACCAGCCGGCGGGTGTAGGGGTTGGTGGCCGCCCACTCCTGCTGCGCCTGCGCCGCCGCCCGGTAGGCCTGGTCGACCTCCTCGACGGTGGCGACGGTGATGGCGGCGAGCTTGTCACCGGTGAAGGGGTCGACATCGACGATGTCCCAGGAGCCGCTGCCCTCGCGCCACTCACCGTCGATGTACTGCAGCGCCAACTCGGAAAGGTACGACATCTGATCCCTCTCATGCCTACGGGAACGCACGAACACCGTTCGCGGTCGTTCGCGATCAGATCTGATCGGGCCTCATCGTACTTATCCGTCAGAGTTCTTGGCGTACGGAGCGAAGAAGTTCTCGTGTCCGCTCGGGGGAGAGGCTGTCCGCCACCAGACCGTCCATCGCGCCGGCGTATTCGGCGACCTCCGCCGGCTTGTCCAGGTACAGGGCGGTGGTGAACTGCTCCAGGTACACGATGTCCGGCAGCTCCTGCTCGTCGAAGGCCAGCACCGAGAAGGCCCCGCCCTCGGCGCGCAGCCCGCCGAAGCCCAGCGGCATCACCTGCAGCTCCACGTTCGGCAGCTCGGTCAGCTCCAGCAGCCGGTCGACCTGCGCCCGCATCAGCTCCGGCCCGCCCCAGGGCCGGCGCAGCACGGCCTCGTCCAGCACCGCGACCAGCCGCGGCGCCCGCGCGGCGGTCAGCACCTCCTGGCGCTTGAGCCGCACCTCCACCCGGCGCTCGATCTCGGCCGGCTCGGTGACGTGCCCGCCGTGGGTGATCACGGCCCGGGCGTAGTCGGCGGTCTGCAGCAGCCCGTGGACGAACTGCACCTCGTAGCTGCGGATCTCGGTGGCGGCCTCCTCCAGTCCCAGGTAGTTCTGGAACCAGCCCGGCAGGACGTCCCCGTACCCGTGCCACCAGGACGTCGCGTTGGCCGCCCGCACCAGCCCCAGCACCGAGGCCCGCTCCTGCTCGGCGTCGACCCCGTACAGCGTCAGCAGGTCGGCGACGTCGCGCTCCTTGAAGCCGACCCGGCCGAGCTCCATCCGGCTGATCTTCGACTCGGAGGCCCGGATCGAGTAGCCGGCCTCCTCCCGGCTGACACCCCTGGCCTCCCGGAGCCTTCGCAGCTGCGACCCCAGCAGCAGACGCCGCACCGTGGCACCGCCACCCGCCTGCGTCGCACCCATCGCCTCACCCTCCGCACCTCGCGCAGCCCCCCGGCCTCCGGCCGCAGTCTTCCATCAGGGACCGACAAACAACAGTCCTCGGAACACCCTCGGTGGAGCCGCCGGCTCCCGCCGTGACCGCCCGGACGACCACCGTCCGGATACGCGCGGTAGCCGACTCGTAGCTCCCCGAACGCACTCTAGTCCCCCGCCGTCGCCATGGACATCCCCAACCCCCCGCCGGGCGCCCCGAAGCCGCCCGGGGGCGATGCAACTCAGCCAGAATCCGGCGCAGTTGTCGCAACTCGCGCGGGCCCCCGGGCGTCCCCCACCGTGTGCTGAGACGACTTCCCGCCGCCGTGGTCCTGCTCGCCGCGCTCGCCGTCCTCACCGTCCCCGGTGACTCCTCCCCCGGGCCCGCCGCCCCGGTCCCCGCCCGTGCGGGGCGCGGCGGCCCCCCGGTCCCCGCCGGGGCCCTGGAGCGGGCCCGCCAGGTGGCACGGGCCTGGCCCGGCTCCGAGTCCGACCGGATCTGGCACACCGGCTACTACGCCCGGCTGAACGGACAGAGCTGGCTGCCGCGGGACTTCACCGGGAACGACGGCGCGTTCGCGGCCTTCCTCGGCGACCGGATCGACCTGGAGGCCGACTTCCCCCCGTTCTCCGGCCCGGGGACGGTCTCCTTCCCGGACGGGACCTCCCAGGCCCTGCCGCTGACCGACCCGCGCGCCGCCTACGAGCAACTCGTCCGCTACCGCGACAGCCCCTGCACCAGGGAGCCCTGCGACACCGTGCTCACCGTCACCGCCGTCCGGCCCGCGACCCGGCCCCAGAGCACCAGCCGCGGGACGGCGACGGTCCCGGTCTGGGAGTTCGTGTTCGCCGGGCTCGACGAGCCCTACGCGGTCGCGGCCGTGGAGTCGCAGGAGCCCCCCGGCCCCCGCACCGTCGAGGACAAGGACCTCCCCGAAGGCGTCACGGACCTCTGGTACGCCGGTCGCGGTACCGACGAACAGGAGCTGTGGGCCCTGCTGTACCCCGGGAACTGCGCCGGTCCGCTGCCGGGCGCGGTGTACGGGACCGCCGACGTCCTGGTGCTGATCGGCCGCACCGACGGCCGGCCGACCGACTGCGAACCGAACGGCGCCGGGCGGGAGGCCCGGTTCCGGCTCACCGGCCCCCCGGGGAACCGGGTGGTCCTCAACCTCGCCGGCCACCCCGTCCTCTTCCCCGCCGACTGACGGACCCGGCCGCCCCCGGGAAACGCGAAAGGCGCCTGCCCCCAAACTGGTCGGGGATGTGGGCAGGCGCCATGGACCGCGGTGGCCCGGCGACGCTGACGGGGTGCGGCTCGGTCGGCCCGGCGATGCGGCGCCGGGCCACCTGGACCGGATCAGACCACCAGGGGGCGGTCCGTCGGCCGGATCGGAGCGGGCAGCGGGGTCTTGCCGCCCAGGTACTTGTCGACCGCCGCGGCGGCCGAGCGGCCCTCCGCGATGGCCCAGACGATCAGGGACTGGCCCCGTCCGGCGTCACCGCAGACGTAGACGCCATCGACGTTGGTGGCGAAGCGGCCGTCGCGGGCCACATTACCGCGTGCGTCGAGGTCCGCGCCCAGCTGCTCCACCAGGCCGTTCTTCACGTCCGTCCCGGTGAAGCCCATCGCCAGGGTGACCAGCTGCGCCGGGATGGCCCGCTCGCTGCCCGGCACCTGCTCGAACTTCCCGTCCCTGAATTCCACTTCGACCAGGTGCAGCTGCTGGACGTTGCCGTCCTCGTCGCCGCTGAAGTGGGTGGTGGAGACGGAGTAGATCCGCTCGCCGCCCTCCTCGTGGGCCGAGGTGACCTTGTAGGTCATCGGCATGGTCGGCCACGGCTGGTGGGCCGGCCGGTCCTCGCCGGGCCGCGGCATGATCTCCAGCTGGGTGACGGAGGCCGCCCCCTGCCGGTGCGCGGTGCCGACGCAGTCCGCGCCGGTGTCGCCGCCGCCGATCACCACGACGTGCTTGCCCTTGGCGCTGATCGGCGACTCCACGAAGTCGCCCTCCTGCACCTTGTTGGCCAGCGGCAGGTACTCCATGGCCTGGTGGACGCCCTTGAGCTCGCGCCCGGGCACCGGCAGGTCGCGGGCGGTGGTGGCACCGGCCGCGACGACCACCGCGTCGAAGCGCTCGCGCAGCTGCTGCCCGGTGATGTCCTCGCCGACGTGCACGCCGGTGCGGAACCGGGTGCCCTCCGCCCGCATCTGCTCGATGCGGCGGTTGATGTGGCGCTTCTCCATCTTGAACTCGGGGATGCCGTACCGCAGCAGGCCGCCGATCCGGTCGGCCCGCTCGTACACCACCACGGTGTGCCCGGCCCGGGTGAGCTGCTGGGCGGCGGCCAGGCCGGCCGGCCCGGAGCCGATCACGGCGACCGTCTTGCCGGACAGCCGCTCCGGCACCTGCGGGATGACCCCGCCGCGGTCCCAGGCCTTGTCGATGATGGTGACCTCGACGTTCTTGATGGTCACCGCGTCCTGGTTGATGCCGAGCACACAGGCCGACTCGCAGGGCGCCGGGCACAGCCGCCCGGTGAACTCCGGGAAGTTGTTGGTCGCGTGCAGCCGCTCGATCGCGCCGTTCCAGTCGTCCCGGTAGGCGAGGTCGTTCCACTCCGGGATGAGGTTCCCGAGCGGGCAGCCGTTGTGGCAGAACGGGATGCCGCAGTCCATGCAGCGGCCGGCCTGCTTGGTGATGATCGGCAGCAGGCTGCGCTCGGCGTAGACCTCGTTCCAGTCGCGCAGGCGCACGTCCACCGGACGCCGCTCGGCCAGCTGCTTGGGCGTGGTCAGGAAGCCCTTGGGGTCAGCCATGTGCCGCCTCCATCATCTTGCGAGTGGTCTCGGCCTCGGAGAGGCCATCGCGCTCGGCGGCGTCCTTGGCGGCGAGCACGGCCTTGTAGTCGGTCGGCATGATCTTCGAGAAGCGGGAGACCCCGCTGCCCCAGTCCGCCAGGAGCTCGGCCGCGACGGTGGAGCCGGTCTCCTCGTAGTGCTGCTGCACGGTCTCGCGCAGCCAGTCGCGGTCCTCGGCGCCGGGGGCCTCGATGCCCACCATGCCGCTGTTGACGTTCGCCGGGCGCAGGTCCAGCACGTAGGCGATGCCGCCGGACATGCCGGCCGCCAGGTTGCGCCCGGTCTCGCCGAGGACGACGACCCGCCCGCCGGTCATGTACTCCAGACCGTGGTCGCCCACGCCCTCGACGACCAGGGTGGCGCCCGAGTTGCGGACCGCGAACCGCTCGCCGGCCTTGCCGCGCAGGTGGATCCGGCCGCCGGTGGCACCGTAGCCGATGGTGTTGCCGGCGATGACGTGGTTCTGCGCGTCGGCGCCGATCGCCGCCGCGTCGCGGGCCGGGCGGACGACGATGACGCCGCCGGACAGGCCCTTGCCGACGTAGTCGTTGGCGTCGCCCTCCAGGCGCAGCGTGATGCCGCGCGGCACGAAGGCGCCGAAGGACTGGCCGGCCGAGCCGGTGAAGGTGACGTCGATGGTCCCCTCCGGCAGGCCCTCGCCGCGGTACCGCTTGGTCACGTGGTGGCCGAGCATGGTGCCGACGGTCCGGTTGACGTTGCGGATCGGCAGCTGGATGCGGACGGCGTCGCCGTTCTCCAGGGCGTCCTGGGCCAGGTCGATCAGCTGGTTGTCCAGGGCCTTGTCCAGCGCGTGGTCCTGCGTGGTGGTGCGGTGCAGGGCCGCGCCCTCGGGCAGCTCGGGCACGTGGAACAGCGGGGCCAGGTCGAGCCCGGCGGCCTTCCAGTGGTCGACGGCGGCCTCGGCGTCGATGTGCTCGGCGTGGCCGACGGCCTCCTCGATCGAGCGGAAGCCCAGCGAGGCCAGGATCTCGCGGACCTCCTCGGCGATGAACTCGAAGAAGTTGACCACGAACTCCGGCTTGCCGGAGAAGCGCTCGCGCAGCACCGGGTTCTGGGTGGCGACGCCGACCGGGCAGGTGTCCAGGTGGCAGACCCGCATCATGATGCAGCCGGAGACCACCAGCGGGGCGGTGGCGAAGCCGAACTCCTCGGCGCCCAGCAGGGCGGCGATCACGACGTCGCGGCCGGTCTTCAGCTGGCCGTCGGTCTGCACCACGATCCGGTCGCGCAGGCCGTTGAGCAGCAGGGTCTGCTGGGTCTCGGCGAGCCCGAGCTCCCAGGGGCCGCCCGCGTGCTTGAGCGAGGTGAGCGGCGAGGCGCCGGTGCCGCCGTCGTGGCCGGAGACCAGCACCACGTCCGCGTGCGCCTTGGAGACGCCGGCCGCGACCGTGCCGACGCCGACCTCGGAGACCAGCTTCACGTGGATGCGGGCCTCGGGGTTGGCGTTCTTGAGGTCGTGGATCAGCTGCGCCAGGTCCTCGATCGAGTAGATGTCGTGGTGCGGCGGCGGCGAGATCAGGCCGACACCCGGGGTGGAGTGCCGGGTCTTGGCGACCCACGGGTACACCTTGTGGCCGGGCAGCTGGCCGCCCTCGCCGGGCTTGGCGCCCTGGGCCATCTTGATCTGGATGTCGTCGGCGTTGACCAGGTACTCGGAGGTGACGCCGAACCGGCCGGAGGCGACCTGCTTGATCGCCGAGCGGCGCTCCGGGTCGTAGAGGCGGTCCGGGTCCTCGCCGCCCTCGCCGGTGTTGGACTTGCCGCCGAGGCGGTTCATCGCGACGGCCAGGGTCTCGTGCGCCTCGCGGGAGATCGAGCCGTAGGACATGGCGCCGGTGGAGAAGCGCCTGACGATCTCGGAGACCGGCTCGACCTCCTCGACCGGCACCGGGGTGCGGCCGAGCGCGTCGAGCTTGAACAGGCCGCGCAGCGTCATCAGCCGCTCGGACTGCTCGTTCACCCGGTCCGTGTACTGCTTGAAGATGTCGTACCGGCGGTTGCGGGTGGAGTGCTGCAGCCGGAAGACGGTGTCCGGGTCGAACAGGTGCGGCTCGCCCTCGCGGCGCCACTGGTACTCGCCGCCGATCTCCAGCGCGCGGTGCGCGGCCGGGATGCCGGAGGCCGGGTACGCCTTGGCGTGCCGGGCCGCCGTCTCGCGGGCGATCTCGTCCAGGCCGATGCCGCCGAGCTTGGTGGTGGTGCCGGCGAAGTAGGCCTCCACCAGCTCGTGGGAGAGGCCGATCGCCTCGAAGACCTGCGCGCCGCGGTAGGAGGCGACGGTGGAGATGCCCATCTTGGACATCACCTTGAGCACGCCCTTGCCGAGCGCCTTGATCAGGTTCTTGATCGCCTTCTCGGGCTCGATCCCGGTCAGGAAGGTGCCCTGCCCGACCAGGTCCTCGACCGACTCCATGGCCAGGTACGGGTTGACCGCGCCGGCGCCGTAGCCGATCAGCAGCGCGACGTGGTGCACCTCGCGGACGTCGCCCGCCTCGACCAGGAGCGACACCCGGGTGCGCTGCTTGGTGCGGATGAGGTGGTGGTGGACCGCCGAGGTGAGCAGCAGCGAGGGGATCGGGGCGTGCTCGGCGTCCGAGTGCCGGTCGGAGAGCACGATGATCCGGGCGCCGTCGGCGATCGCCGCGTCGGCCTCGGCGGCGATCGCGGCGAGCCGGGCGGCCAGTGCCTCACCGCCGCCGGCGACCCGGTACAGGCCGGACAGCGTGACGGCCTTGAGGCCGGGCTGGTCGCCGTCCGCGTTGATGTGCACCAGCTTGGCCAGCTCGTCGTTGTCGATCACCGGGAAGGTGATGCCGACGGAGCGGCAGGCCGCGGCCTCGGCGGCCAGCAGGTTGCCCTCGGGGCCGAGGTTGGACAGCAGCGAGGTGACCAGCTCCTCGCGGATGGCGTCCAGCGGCGGGTTGGTGACCTGCGCGAAGAGCTGCACGAAGTAGTCGAACAGCAGGCGCGGCTTCTCGCTCAGCGCGGCGATCGGCGAGTCGGTGCCCATCGAGCCGAGCGCCTCGGCGCCGGTCCTGGCCATCGGCGCCAGGATGACCCGCAGCTCCTCCTCGGTGTAGCCGAAGGTCTGCTGGCGGCGGGTGACCGAGGCGTGGGTGTGCGCGATGTGCTCGCGCTCGGGGAGCTTGGCGAGCTGGATCTGCCCGGCCTCGACCCACTCCTCGTAGGGGTGCTCGGCGGCCAGCGCCGACTTGATCTCCTCGTCCTCGACGATGCGGTGCTCGGAGGTGTCGACCAGGAACATCCGGCCGGGCCGCAGCCGGCCCTTCTTGACCACCCGGGTCTGCTCGATGTCGAGCACGCCGACCTCGGAGGAGAGGACGACCAGGCCGTCCTCGGTGACCCAGTAGCGGGCGGGGCGCAGGCCGTTGCGGTCCAGCACGGCGCCGATCTGGTTGCCGTCGGTGAAGGTGACGCAGGCCGGGCCGTCCCAGGGCTCCATCAGGTTGGAGTGGTACCGGTAGAACGCGCGGCGGGCCGGGTCCATGGTCGCGTGGTTCTCCCACGCCTCCGGGATCATCATCAGCACGGCGTGCGGCAGCGAGCGGCCGCCGAGGTGGAGCAGCTCCAGGACCTCGTCGAAGGAGGCCGAGTCGGAGTGGTCCGGGGTGCAGACCGGGAAGATCCGGCTCAGACCCTGCCCGTTCCTGTTGGCGGGGATGAGGTCGGTGGCGAGCTGGGACTCCCGGGCGGTCATCCAGTTCCGGTTGCCCTTGACCGTGTTGATCTCGCCGTTGTGCGCGACGAACCGGTACGGGTGGGCGAGCGGCCAGCTCGGGAAGGTGTTGGTGGAGAACCGCGAGTGCACCAGGCCGAGCGCGGAGGCGTAGAGCCGGTCCGACAGGTCGGGGAAGAAGGGCTCCAGCTGGCCGGTGGTCAGCATGCCCTTGTAGACGATGGTGCGCGCGGACAGCGAGGGGAAGTAGACCCCGGCCTCGCGCTCGGAGCGCTTGCGGACCACGAAGGCGATCCGGTCCAGCTCGATGCCGGCCTTGCCCTCGCCGGCCAGGAAGAGCTGGCGGAAGCGCGGCATGACGCCGCGGGCGGTGGCGCCCAGCAGGTCGGGGGTGACCGGGACGTCGCGCCAGCCGAGGACGGTCAGGCCCTCCTCGTCCGCGATCGCCTCGATCCGGGCGACGGCGGCGGCGTCCTCGTCGTCGGCGTCCGGCAGGAAGGCGATGCCGACGGCGTAGTCGCCGGCCGCCGGGAGGTCGAAGCCGGCCTTGGCGCGCAGGAAGGCGTCCGGGATCTGGGTGAGGATGCCCGCGCCGTCACCGGAGTCCGGCTCGGCGCCGGTGGCGCCGCGGTGCTCCAGGTTGCGCAGGACGGTCAGCGCCTGCTCGACGACGGTGTGGTCGGCGATGCCGGTCAGCGTGGCGACGAATCCGACGCCACAGGCGTCGTGCTCGTTTCGCGGGTCGTACAGGCCCTGAGCAGCAGGTCGCGCATCCGGAACGAGCGCGTACGGCGGGCGGGCGGCGCCGGCCTGGGGCTCGTTGGCGGAGTGCATGGATGCAGACAGCATCGGCTCTCCCGTCGTCGTCTTTCGAAACTGGTGCAGTAGGGACGACGTTGGCCCTGATGCGATTGAGGCACGCACGTTACATGATGCCGGGGATCCCGGGAAGCGGAAAATTGCGTCCACATCGCGGACGGATCCGCAGGTCACGCGGGTGGTGAGGGGACGCGCCACAGCGCACGTCCCGACGATTGTGCCCGGCGGCGCGCGGGCCGAAACAGGGGCGAAATCCCGCGATCACAGAAGTCGATCAAAGCCGCCTGTGATTCCATCTCGGAAATCGATCCGCGGATGCGATTCCTCGGCCATTGAGCCCACATCGCGAGACAAGGCCAGGCGCGGCCGGGCCGGCATGTGTGCAAGCTCACCCGCTCGGCCGCATATCCATGCAACTGCACAGTGCCCGATCGGCCCGCCCGCCGGGCCCGGCCACCGACCCGCCCGCCGTCCCGTCAGCCGACCCGTCAGCCGACCTGCCCGCCGATCAGCGCGCCCAGCAGGTAGGTCACCCCGGCCGCCACCCCGCCCAGCGCCAGCTGCCGCAGACCGCTGAACCACCAGCTGCGCGCCGTCACCCGGGCCACCACCGCGCCGCAGGCGAACAGTCCGGCCGCCGAGAGCAGCAGCGCCGGCAGCAGCGAGGTCGCGCCCAGCAGGTACGGCAGCAGCGGCAGCAGCGCGCCCACCGCGAAGCAGACGAACGAGGATCCGGCCGCCACCCACGGTGAGGGCAGGTCGTTGGGGTCGACGCCCAGCTCCTCCCGGGCGTGGATCTCCAGGGTCTGCTCGGGGTCGGCGGACAGCTGCCGGGCCACCTCGTGGGCCAGTGCGGGGTCCACCCCCCGCTCGACGTACAGCTGGGCCAGCTCGGCCAGCTCGCCGTGCGGGTTGCGGCGCAGCTCCAGCCGCTCCGCCTCGATCTCGGCCTGCACCAGCTCCCGCTGGGAGGCCACCGAGGTGTACTCGCCCGCCGCCATGGAACAGGCGCCGGCCGCCAGGCCGGCCAGGCCGGTGAGCACCACGGTGCTGGTGGAGACCGCGCCGCCGACGACACCGGTCATCAGCGCGAAGTTGGAGACCAGGCCGTCCATCGCCCCGAACACCGCCGGCCGCAGCCAGCCGCCGTTGACGTCCCGGTGGTGCCCGGCCGCGGGTATCCGGGGCTGGTGCCCGCTCTCGTGTTCCAGGGCGGTCGCAGTCACGGCCGATCCCCCTCCATCCCGTTGGTCCGATCGTCTTACTGATCGACCGTAGCCCCCTTGAGCTGGGCATTTCCAGCAAAGTAAGGCTGTCCGAACATGGCGGCGGCCGCCCTCCGCACGGGGTGCGGGGGGCGGCCGGGGACCGGGGTCGGCGCAGGTCAGGCCGGGTGCCTGGCGCCCTTCTCCAGCTTGTCGAGCTTCTCGGCGAGGCCGTCCGCGGGCTTGCCGCCGGACTTCCCCTCCGGCCCCGCCGTCGGCAGGTCGCCGGGCTCGTCGGCCGCCTTGCCGCCCGCCTTGTCGGCCGTCTTGTCGGCCGGCCCGTCGCCCGTCCTGTCGGCCGGCGCCCCGGCGGCCCGCTCGGCCTCCGCGTTCGCCGCCGGATCGATGGTCGCCGGGTCCTCCCGGCCGGGCCGCGTCCTGCCGACGATCACGAGGTACGCCACGGCGGCGAGGAAGACGAAGATCGCCACCCAGTCGTTCAGCCGCAGGCCCAGGATGTGGTGCGCCTCGTCCACCCGCAGCCACTCGGTCCAGAACCGGCCGGCGGTGTACCCGGCCACGTACAGCGCGAAGGCCCGGCCGTGGCCCAGGGTGAACCGCTTGTCCGCCCAGATCACCAGCGCCGCGACGCCCACGCACCAGAGCGACTCGTAGAGGAAGGTCGGGTGGTGGATCGTGGTGACCACCTCACCGCCGGGCAGCGTCCTGGTGATCTCCAGGCCCCACGGCAGGGTGGTCTCCCGCCCGTACAGCTCCTGGTTGAACCAGTTGCCCCAGCGGCCGATCGCCTGGGCGAGCACGATGCCGGGGGCGATCGCGTCCGCGTAGGCGGGCAGCGGGACACCGCGCCGGCGGGCGCCGATCCAGGCGCCGACCGCGCCCAGCGCGATCGCGCCCCAGATGCCGAGGCCGCCCTCCCAGATCTTGAAGGCGTTCCAGGGGTTCTTCCCCTCGCCGAAGTACAGCTGGTGGTCGGTGATCACGTGGTACAGCCGGCCGCCGACCAGGCCGAACGGCACGGCCCAGACGGCGATGTCACCGACGGTGTGTCGGCCACCGCCCCGGGCGACCCAGCGCTTGCTGCCGAGCCAGACGGCCACGACGACACCGAGGATGATGCAGAAGGCGTAGGCGCGCAGCGGGATCGGTCCGAGGTTCAGGACCCCCCGCGACGGGCTGGGAATGTAGGCGATATCCATGGCAGCTCCGACGCTACAGGGTCGGCGGCCCGTCCAGGACACCCCGGCGGGTCACAGTCGGGCACAGATCGGCGCGCGGGCCGGGGCACGACACGGCGCCGCTCCCTCCGGACGGGGAGGGGCGGCGGCCACCCCGCAGCGTACGCGCCCGCTCAGCCGGCGCTGGGCGAGGGGTTGTTGCTCTCCGAGGCGGTGCTGGTGGGCGCCGGCGACTGCCCGTGGCTGCCCGGAGTGCCCAGCGGCTTGCCCTGGTTGGCGGCGTCCACCCACTTCACCAGGTTGGCCGGGGTGATCTCCTCGTTGTTGTACTTCGGGTAGATCGGCTGCCCGTTGAGCAGCACCGTCGGCGTGGACTTGAAGCCGGACTTGTCGAAGTCCTGCTGCACCGCCGACACCCAGTCGGCGAACTTCAGGTCGTTGACGCAGTCCTCGAAGGCCGGGGTGACCAGCCCGTCGACCTGCCTGGCGAGGTTGATCAGCACCGCCTTGTTCCCGAAGGCGTCGTTGGTCTCGTCCGGCTGGTTGCGGTAGAGCACGTCGTGGTAGTCGCGGAAGCGCCCGGCGTCCTGGGCGCAGCCCAGCGCGTTGGCGGCGTACTTGGAGCCCTTGCCCGGCACCGCCCGGTCGATGAACGAGACGATGTGGTAGTTGGTGGAGATCTTGCCCGCGTCCTCCAGCTGGCTGATGGTGGGCGAGAACTCCCGCTCGAAGATGCCGCAGGCGGGGCAGCGCGGGTCCTCGTAGACGGTGAGGACGGACGGCGCGTTGTCCGAACCCACCGGGACGATCAGGTTCTTGTCCCCGATCGTGCCGGCCGGGGCGGCGGAGGGGGTCTCCGGCGTGGACCGCTGGTCCTGCACCACCACGCCGGTGACCACGGCGGCGGCGATCACCGCGAGCGCCACGCCGCCGACGATCAGCTTCTTGTTCCGCCGGCCGCGGGCCTCCTCGTCAGCCCGTTCCGCCAGCATCCGCTCACGGGCGGTGCGCTTGCCTTCTCGGTTCTTCTCGCTCATCAGCCTTGGAATTCCAGGTTCGGGGGTGGGGGTGCGGTGGGTCGGGACGAGGCGGCGGGGTGCGCTCAGCTCGCCAGCAGGCCGTCCACCGAGAACTTCGTGCGGGGCCGCCAGAGCAGCCAGCCGGCCAGCAGCAGGAACCCGGTGTCGCGCAGGATCTCCTGCAGGTACTCGGTCTGCGAGGCGTCGACCGCCCCGCCGCCGCCGAAGCACCCGCAGTCGATCGAGATGCCGCGCGCCCAGGCGGAGGCGATCCCGCCGACGAAGGCGAGCAGCAGCACCGCCGAGACGCCCGCGACCAGGCGCACGCCCAGGCCGGTCACCAGCAGCAGGGCGAGCGCCAGTTCCAGGAAGGGCAGGCCGTGGCCCACCGGTTTGACCAGGGACTCGGGCAGGATCTCGTAGGCGCGCACCGCCTGGGCGGCCTCCGCCGGGTCGGCGATCTTCGCCAGCCCGGCCCAGGCCCAGACCACGGCCAGAGCCAGCCGGGCGGCCGTGCCGATCCACTCGGTCGCCGGCCCGGCCGTCCGGACAACCCCCTCGGGAAACACCGTCACGCCCCTATGAACCGCTCCCGGGAGCGCCGGGTTTCTCCGGTTTCCGGAGTCACTCCGAAAGAGTGAAAGTTAATCCGACCCGAGGCGTTTTCACCCTAACGAGTGGCCGGATCGCAGCCGGGCGGCCATCCCAGGTCGTGACGGTCGAGGTCACGGCGGTCGGCGTCGCCCCCAGCGGGCCCCGCGAGCTCCGCCCGGCCCGCCGCGCCCGAGCGGGTGGCCCGCGCCACCGCCTCCATCCGGACCGCCTCCGCGCACACGTACGCGTCCCGCTCCGCCCGCTCCACCCCCCGCTTGGCCAGCGCCGGGACGACCGCGCCCTGCGCCCCGAGCGCCGCGCCGAGCGCCAGCGCGGCCGCGGCCGCCCGCAGCAGGACGGCTCGCTGAAGACCGGGCATCGGCCGACCCCTTCCGCTCGCTGGGCCCTCGGGCACGTGCTGGGTGCACTCGTCCCTCCAGTCAACGCCGGTCAACCACCGCTGGTACGCCTGCCCCGCACTGTTCACCCGTTCGGGTCGACGGGCTGACCGGACGGACCCGGTGACGACGACGGCCCGCCACCCCGGGAGGGGGTGGCGGGCCGTCGGACCTCCCGCGCCGCGGCGGGGCTACCGCCCGCGGACGCCCTGCGCCAGCTCGCCGGCCAGCGAGCGCACCGCCGCCAGCGCGGCCTGCTCGTCCCCGTCGGCGTCCAGGATCCGCTGCACGAAGGCCGAGCCGACGATCACACCGTCCGCGAAGGCGGCCACCTGGGCGGCCTGCTCACGGGTCGACACCCCGAGGCCGACGCAGACCGGCAGCTCGGTGGTGGCCCTGGTCCGGGCGACCAGGTCCTCGGCCAGCTCGCCGACCTGCGCCCGGCTGCCGGTCACGCCCATCACCGCGGCCGCGTACACGAAGCCGCTGCCGGCCGCCGTGACCTCGGCCAGCCGCTTGTCCTTGCTGCTCGGCGCGACCACGAACACGGTGTCCAGACCGTGCTCCCCGGCCGCCTTGCGCCACTCCTCGGACTCCTCCACCGGCAGGTCCGGCAGGATGCAGCCCGCCCCGCCGGCCGCGGCCAGGTCGGCGGCGAACCGCGCGACGCCGTAGCGGTCCACCGGGTTCCAGTAGGTCATCACCAGCACCGCCGCGGCGGGGTGGGCGGCGGCGGCCTCCTGGACGGTGCGCAGCACGTCCTTGATCCGCACGCCGGCCCGCAGCGCGATGTCGTCCGCGGTCTGGATGGTCGGACCGTCCAGCACCGGGTCGGAGTGCGGCAGGCCGATCTCGACGATGTCGCAGCCGCCCTCGATCAGCGCGTCGACCGCCCGCACGCCGCCGTCCACCGACGGGAAGCCGGCCGGCAGGTAGCCGATCAGCGCGGCGCGGCCCTCCGCCTTGGCGGCGGCCAGGATGCCACTGAGCTTCGAAGCCATGGTCACTTACCCCCGTGGGCGGAGCCGGCGCCCGGCTCGTCGTAGAGGCCGAAGTACTCGGCGGCGGTGTGCATGTCCTTGTCGCCGCGCCCGGAGAGCGAGACCAGGATGGTGGCCTCGGGCCCGAGCTCGCGGCCCAGCTCCAGGGCGCCGGCCAGCGCGTGGGCGCTCTCGATGGCCGGGATGATGCCCTCGGTGCGGGACAGCAGCCGCAGCGCCTGCATGGCGGCGTCGTCGGTGACCGGGCGGTACTCGGCCCGGCCGGTGTCCTTCAGCCAGGCGTGCTCCGGGCCGACGCCCGGGTAGTCCAGGCCGGCCGAGATGGAGTGCGACTCGATGGTCTGGCCGTCCTCGTCCTGCAGGACGTAGGTGCGCGAGCCGTGCAGCACGCCCGGGTCGCCCTTGGTGAGGGTGGCCGCGTGCCGCGGGGTCTCGGCGCCCTCGCCGGCCGCCTCGCAGCCGATCAGGCGCACCCCGGCGTCCGGGATGAACTCGTGGAAGATGCCCATCGCGTTGGAGCCGCCGCCGACGCAGGCGACGACGGCGTCGGGCAGCCGCCCGGTGCGCTCCAGCACCTGCTCGCGCGCCTCGACGCCGATGACCCGGTGGAAGTCGCGGACCATCATCGGGAAGGGGTGCGGGCCGGCCACGGTGCCGAACAGGTAGTGGGTGGAGTCGACGTTGGCGACCCAGTCGCGGAACGCCTCGTTGATGGCGTCCTTGAGCGTGCGGCTGCCGGACTTCACGGCCACCACCTCGGCGCCGAGCATCCGCATCCGGGCGACGTTCAGCGCCTGGCGCCGGGTGTCGACCTCGCCCATGTAGATGGTGCAGTCGAAGCCGAACAGGGCGCAGGCGGTGGCGGTGGCCACGCCGTGCTGCCCGGCGCCGGTCTCGGCGATGATCCGGGTCTTGCCCATCCGCCTGGTGAGCAGCGCCTGGCCGAGCACGTTGTTGATCTTGTGCGAGCCGGTGTGGTTGAGGTCCTCGCGCTTGAGCAGGATGCGGGCGCCGCCCGCCTCGGCGGAGAACCGCCGCACGTCGGTCAGCGGGCTGGGCCGGCCGGTGTAGTCCTTGAGCAGCGCGTCGAGCTCGGCGGCGAAGGCCGGGTCGGCCTTGGCCTTCTCGTACTCCTCGGCGACCTGCTCCACGGCGGCGACCAGCGCCTCCGGGATGAAGCGGCCGCCGTACGCGCCGAAGTAGCCGCGCGCGTCCGGCACCTCGGCGCCGGGCAGGTAGTCCTTGTCGGACCGTTCGGACATGGTGAAGTCCCTCGGGAAGATGACGACGGTTGACGGTGACGTCTGTCGGCTGCGGTCAGCCGGACGTCGCGCGCCATCGCCGCCCCGGCACCTGCCCGGGCTCGCAGCCGATGACGTACCGCACCCGCCGCCCCAGCACCCGGCGTGCGGGCGCGCGGCAGCCGCGCGGGCGGCAGCCGGGGGCGAGACGGGTGGCGATCTTCATGGCGGCGGGATCAGTCCTTGTGCCGGATCGCCGGGTGGGCACCGGCGGCGACCAGGTCGGCCACCGCGGCCCGCGGGTCCTTGCCGGTGACCAGCGCTTCGCCGACCAGCACCGCGTCCGCGCCCAGGTTGGCGTAGGAGATCACGTCCAGCGGGCCGCGCACCCCGGACTCCGCGACCTTGACGATGCCGTCCGGAATGGCGTGGACGACGTTGCCGAAGGTGTTGCGGTCCACCTCAAGGGTCTTGAGGTTGCGGGCGTTGACGCCGATGATCCGCGCGCCGGCGTCCACCGCGCGCTTGATCTCCTCCTCGTCGTGCACCTCGACCAGCGGGGTGAGGCCGATCGACTCGGCCCGCTCGATCAGCGACACCAGGGCCGGCTGGTCGAGGGCCGCGACGATCAGCAGCGCGAGGTCGGCGCCGTGCGCGCGGGCCTCCCACAGCTGGTAGGCGGTGACGATGAAGTCCTTGCGGAGCAGCGGGGTGTCCACCGCGGCCCGGACGGCGTCCAGGTCCGCCAGCGACCCGCCGAAGCGGCGCTGTTCGGTCAGCACACTGATCGCGGCGGCACCGCCGGCCGCGTAGTCGACCGCCAGCGACGCCGGGTCCGCGATCGTGGCCAGCGCGCCCTTGGACGGGCTGGAGCGCTTGACCTCGCAGATCACCCGGACACCGTCGCCGCGCAGGGCCGCCACGCCGTCCTTGGCGTCCGGGGCCTTGGCGGCGAGCTCCTTGAGCTCGTCCAGCGAGACCCGGGCCTGCCGCTCGGCGAGGTCCTCGCGGACCCCTTCGACGATCGAGTCGAGCACACTCACTCGGGCGCCCCCATCATGTCTGCTAGTCCTGATTCTGCTAGCGAGGAGCCGGCGGCCACCAGGCCTCCGGCCCTTCGATGGTATCGGCAAGGGGGAGCGCACAGCGCATCCGCCCGGCGCGCGTCTCACCGTACGGACCCCCCGGACCCGCCGCGAGCTGCGGCTTCACACCCCCGCCACGCCGACGATCAGACCGGTGGCGGGGCCAGACCGGCGCCGACCGGCAGGTTGCGGACCACCGTGAAGACGAGGACGAGCAGCCCCACCAGCACCCAGCGGCGCGCCCCGAGCGCCAGCCGGGGGCCGGGCCGGCCGCGCAGCGCCGCCCAGAGCCAGCGGGCCCAGAGCACCCCCAGCACGGCGAACAGCAGCACCGCCACCGCGTTGTCGTGCAGCGCCCCGCTGAGGTCCCCGTGGGTCAGCGCGTGCACGCAGCGCAGCCCGCCGCAGCCGGGGCACCACCAGCCGGTGGCCGCCAGGAAGGGGCAGTCGGGGTAGTGGCCGGGGACGTTCGGGTCCACCGCGGCGACGTACCCGGCGGGGAGGGCCACGGCGGCCGCCGCGGACAGCGGCGGCACCAGCCGGCGCGGCGCGGAGGGCCGGGCGGAGGCGGTGGAGGCGGGGGCGGCGTTCACGCCCATGATTGTGCCCGTCCCGGCGGCCGCGCGGGAGAAGCGAAACGGCGGCCCGTGGGCCGCCGTTCACGCGAAGTACCGGTCGGTCAGGCAGCGGCGGCGGCCAGCGCGGCCTGCTCCTCGGGGGTGTACACCATGGTGCTGGGCTGCTTGCCCATGCCCGCCATCGACATGGCCTTGCCGACCACGCCGCCGAGCAGGACGACCGCCAGGCCCACCCAGGTGAGGAGCACCGACGGCAGGATCATCGCGACACCCGCGACGCCGAAGCCGATGAACGAGATGGTCACGCCGGTCCAGGCGGCGGGGGTGTGGCCGTGTGCTGCTGCTGCCATCGGATGGTGCTCCTACGCTTGACGTGTCCCATTGACGTGTCCCATTGTGCCGGGCCACACACCGGGCCCCCAAAGGGGGTGGCGGGTCTATCGCGTCACAGTGCGGCACGCGCCCGCCCGGCCGGTCAGCCCGCCGTCGGGTCCTCGCCCCGGTCCAGCGCCTTCCACAGGTCGGCCGGGCTCTGCGCGGCGGCCCGCCGCTTCGCCGGCGCCTTGCCGGTCGGTGCCTCGTAGCGGCTGCCCATCGCCGGCCAGCCGCGCCCGTGGAGGACGGTCAGCAGCCCGGCCAGGGCCAGCAGCAGCCCGCCCGCGAGCGCCACCCACGGCCAGGCGGTGTGCCCGACGCCGGTCGCGGCCGACCCGGTCAGCGCGAGCTTGCGGGCCGCCTCGGCGTCCAGCGCCGCGGTGTCCCCGGCGCCCGTCGCGGCGGCGGCGGCCGCGCCCAGCCCGGCCAGCACGGTCAGCACCCCGACGGCGAGCCGGCCGGCGCCGCGCACCGCGAACACCGCGACCGCCGCCGCCATCGCCACCAGCGCCAGTCCGGCGGGCAGTTCGGAGATCTTCCCGCCGGTGACGGAGACCTCCAGGGTGCCCGCCATCCCCTCCGCCCAGACCCGGCCGGCGGCGGTCAGCACCAGCACCGCGCCCAGCACGGTGAGCAGCAGCATCACCGCGAACGTGCGCCGCCCGGCCCGCGCGGCGGGCGCGGGTGCGGCGGCGGGGTCGGCGGACACGGCGTCGGTAGGGGCTTCAGCGCTCACCCCACCAGTGTCCCCCGCCCTCACCCCGCCGCCGCACCCGGGGTGGGCGGCTCGGTGGGGAAATCGCCCGTCTCCAGCACCAGCGTCCGCTCCCCCAGCGGCAGGAAGAGATCGTTCCCGAAGGGCACCCGCTCCGCCTCCCGGTACCCGGCGCCGCGCAGCGGACGGCTGTGCACCGTGCAGACGCCCTCCCCCGGATCCACCACGACGTACAGCGGGACGCCCGCGGCCGCGTGGAAGCGGTGGCGGTCGACCGGTTCGGGCGCCGGAAGCACGTCCAGCACCACCAGCGCGTCCCCGGCCCGGTAGTGCCCGGCGGGGTCGGGCACCGCGCCCGGGGCGAGCAGCACCAGCGCGGCCGGCTGCCCCTCCAGCCGCACGTCGGCGAGGACGCCGCCGTGGCCGCCCGGCTGCCGCACGAGCTGCTCCCTGGCGGCGGTCACGATCCGCCGCTGCACCTCCGGCATCCTGCTGTCCCTTCCGCTGCGGCGGCCCCCGCGACCCGCGCGGGGGCCGGCGTTCTACGGCCTACGCAGCGTATTCGCGGTGGCGACCGCGCGCAGGACGGCGGCGGCCTTGTTGCGGCATTCGGTGTCCTCGCCGTGCGGGTCGGAGTCGGCCACCACACCGGCGCCGGCCTGGACGTAGGCGGTGCCGTCGCGCAGCACCGCCGTGCGGATGGCGATCGCGGTGTCGGAGTCGCCGGCGAAGTCCAGGTAGCCGACGCAGCCGCCGTACAGGCCGCGGCGGGTGGGCTCCAGCTCCTCGATGATCCGCATCGCCCGCGGCTTGGGCGCGCCGGACAGGGTGCCGGCCGGGAAGCACGCGGTCAGCACGTCGAAGGCGGTCCGCCCCTCGGCGACCCGGCCGGTCACCGTGGAGACGATGTGCATGACGTGGCTGTAGCGCTCGATCTGCATGAAGTCGACGACCTCGACGCTGCCCGGCTCGCAGACCCGCCCGAGGTCGTTGCGCCCGAGGTCGACCAGCATCAGGTGCTCGGCCCGCTCCTTGGGGTCGGCGAGCAGCTCGGCGGCCAGCTCGGCGTCCTCGTGCGGGGTCGCGCCGCGGTGCCGGGTGCCGGCGATCGGGTGCAGCATCGCCGCGCCGTCGGTGACCTTGACCAGCGCCTCCGGGCTGGAGCCGACCACGTCGAAGCCGCCCTCGGCGCCGCCGTCCGGGCCGGGGAAGCGGAACAGGTACATGTACGGGCTGGGGTTGGTGGTGCGCAGGACGCGGTAGACGTCCAGCGCGGAGGCCGGGCAGGGCGCCTCGAAGCGCTGCGAGGGCACCACCTGGAAGGCCTCGCCGGCCCGGATCCGCTCCTTGATCTCCTCCACCGCGGCCCGGTACGGCTCCCCGCCGAACGGCGAGCGGACCTCGCCGGGGCCGCTCGGGGTGAAGGTGGCCAGGCCCGGGTCGACCGGCTTGAGCAGGTCGGCCTCCATCGCGTCGAGCCGGGCGACGGCGTCCGCGTAGGCCTCGTCCACGCCACTGGCCAGGTCGTTGTGGTTGACCGCGTTGGCGATCAGCAGCACGGTGCCGTCGGCGTGGTCGAGCACCGCGAGGTCGGTGGCGAGCAGCAGGGTCAGCTCGGGCAGCTTCAGGTCGTCCGGGTTGAGGTCGGGCAGCTTCTCCAGCCGGCGCACCACGTCGTAGCCGAGGTAGCCGACCAGGCCACCGGTGAGCGGGGGCAGGCCGTCGTCGGCGTGGCGCGGGGTGTGCAGGGCCCGCAGCGCGGCGCGCAGCACCTCCAGCGGGTCGCCGGTGGTCGGGATGCCGACCGGCGGGGTACCGAGCCAGCGGGCGCCGCCGTCCGGTCCGGCGGTCAGGGTGGCGGCGCTGCGGACGCCGACGAAGGAGTAGCGCGACCAGCTGCGGCCCTGCTCGGCGGACTCCAGCAGGAAGGTGCCGGGGCGCTCGTCGGCGAGGCTGCGGTAGAGGCCGATCGGGGTGAGGCCGTCCGCGAGGAGCCTGCGGGTGACCGGGATGACCCGGGTGTCGACGGCGAGCTTGCGGAAGGCTTCCAGGTCCATGACGAGCGGCACCTTACGACGGAGGGGCGGAAGGGGGCGGAAGGGGCTAGCAGGGAGCGGTCAGCCGAGCGGGAGCACGTCGGCGTCGAAGCAGGTGCGGTCGCCGGTGTGGCAGGCCGCGCCGGTCTGGTCGACCTTCACCAGCAGGGTGTCGCCGTCGCAGTCCAGCGCGACCGACTTGACCGCCTGGACGTGGCCCGAGGTGCCGCCCTTCACCCAGTACTCGCGGCGGCTGCGGCTCCAGTAGGTGCAGCGGCCGGTGGTGAGGGTGCGGTGCAGCGCCTCGTCGTCCATCCAGCCCAGCATCAGCACCTCGCCGGTGTCGTACTGCTGCGCGACGGCCGGCAGCAGGCCGTCCGCGGTGCGCTTGAGCCGGGCGGCGATCTCGGGGGCCAGTGCGGTGGAACCGGGGGCGGCGGGTGAGGTGGGCATGGGGCCCATTGTGTCAGCCCGGTCCGCCCGGACGGGCCGCCGTCCGGATCGCGGCCGTCCCCGTGGGCGGCGGCGGGCGGACGCGGCGGGCGGACGCGGGGGCGGGTGCGGCGGGGGCCGGGCAGACCATCCGATCGAACGAGTTGTGCAAACCGCCTGCCGGAGGGCCCCGCTCTGCGCCATTCTCGTGCCCATGACCTCCGAGCAGCGCGCCGCCGGCCCCGCCGAGCCGCCGGGCGACGACGACCTCCCCCGCCCGGGGGGCACCTCCGACGCCCGGCCGTCCCGGGGCCTGCTGATCGCCGTCGCGGCGGTGCTGGCGCTCCTGCTCGCGGTGGTGGCGACGGTGCTGCTCTGGCCCGAGGACGACCCGGCGCCCAAGCCGCCGCCGCCCTCCACCACCACGGCCACGCCGACCCCCACCCCGACTCCGACGCCGACGCCCACGCCGACGCCGACCCCCACGCCGACCAAGGTGGTCCCGTACAGCTTCTTCACCGTCGGCACCTGCCTGGACCACCCGCAGCTGAACAAGACGGTCACCAAACCGGAGGCCCGTCCCTGCGAGGACAAGCACGACGGCGAGGCGATCGCCGACCAGCTGCTGCCGGAGGGGCTGACCGGCGACTACCAGATCGCCAACACGATGCGGGAGGGCTGCAAGGAGGCGCAGGCCGCCGCCGAGGCCCGGCAGGACGGCGGCGGGCCGTACTACGGCTACCCGGTGGGCCCGAACTTCACCTTCTACCAGCAGGGCTGGCGCGACTACACCTGCATCCTGACGGCGAGCAACCGGCCCGGCTCCACCAAGCTCACCGGCCGGCTGCGCTGAGCCGCCGTCAGTGCGGGGCGCCTAGGCTGGGCGCATGTCGAACCACGCGCTCGCCGAACGCCACCGCCTGGCCGAACTGCTGGCCGCCGCCGGGCCGGACGCGCCCACCCTCTGCGCCGGGTGGTCCACCCGGGACCTCGCCGCCCACCTGGTGATCCGCGAGCGGCGGCCGGACGCCGCCGCGGGCATCCGGATCGGCCCGTTGGCCGGCTGGACCCACCGGGTGCAGGAGTCGTACGCCGACCGGCCCTACGAGGAGCTGGTCCGGCTGTTCCGCTCCGGCCCGCCGGTGCTCTCGCTGTTCTCGCTGCCCGGCGCGGACGAGGCGGCCAACACCGTCGAGTACTACGTGCACGCCGAGGACGTCGCCCGGGCCGGTGACGGCCCCGCACCGCGGCCGGTGCCGCCCGGCCGGACCGAGGCGCTCTGGCGCCGGCTGCCGCTGATCGCCCGGCTGGAGGCGGGGCGCCGCTCCCCGGTGCGCCTGGAGCTGAGCCGCCCGGACGGCCGGAGCCTGACCGTCGGCCCGGCCGGCCTGCCGACCGTGCGGATCACCGGCGAGCCGGGCGAGCTGCTGCTCTTCGCCTTCGGCCGCGGCGCCCGCGCCGAGCTGACGGTGGACGGTCCCCGGGAAGCCGTCGAGGCCCTGCGCCACGTCCTGCCGGTTCCGTAGAACGCCCCGGCTGCGGATGTCCGTGGTGGGGTGCAGACTCGCAGGGGGCGCGGTCCGGGCGGGCCACCGCCCGGGCCCGTCCCCGTCGTACACCGGCTCCCTCTCCCCCGAAGGGACGCTCCACCATGCTCACCACCGCCTTCCCCGCCGGCTCCCCCTGCTGGATCGACCTCGGCAGCCCGGACCCGGCCGCCACCGCCGGCTTCTACGGCACGGTCTTCGGCTGGACCTTCCGGTCCGCCGGCCCGGAGGCCGGCGGCTACGGCTTCCTCCAGCTGAACGGCAGGACGGCCGCGGCCGTCGGCCCGCTCACCGAGGAGGGCGCGCAGTCCGCCTGGACGACGTACTTCCACGCGCCCGACGCCGGGGCCACCGCCAAGGCCGTCGAGCAGTCCGGCGGCACCGTCCGGGTCCCCGCCTTCGACGTGATGGACGCCGGGCGGATGGCCCAGCTGACCGACCCGCAGGGCGCGCAGTTCGCCGTCTGGCAGCCCGGCACGGTGGCCGGGCTGGACGTCGTCTCCGAGGACGGCGCGCTGATCTGGGTCGAGCTGCACACCGGCGCGGTGGACGCGGGCTTCGCCTTCTACCAGAGGGTCTTCGGCTGGCGCTCCGAGGACTTCCCGGCGCCCGGCATGACGTACAAGGTGATCTCCCCGGCCGAGGGCGACCTGCGGGAGACCTCCTTCGGCGGCATCGCCCCGGTGATGGGCGACGCCCAGCCGCCCAGCTGGACCCCGTACTTCGGCGCCTCCGACGTGGACGGCGTGCTCGCCCGGGCCACCGGCGCCGGCGCCACCGTGCTGATGGGCCCGGAGAACGTCCCGGACGTCGGCCGGATCGCCTGGCTGGCCGACCCGTTCGGCGCCCCGTTCGCCCTGATCAAGGGCGAGCCGCCGAAGGAGTCCTGACCCCTTCCGCGCCCGCACCCCCTGCGTTAGCCTCCCGAACGAGCGCAGCGCAGGGGGTGGACGCCGTGCACGGAGCGAGCGGGGGCTGGCCCGAGGGCACCCTGCTGGCCGAGCTGCACCGCGACGGCTCGCCCGCCGCGCTCGCCGCCGAGCGGGCCGTGCTGCGGCTGGGCACCCGGCGCGCGCACGGCCACGGCGAGACGCTGATCCTCGACCGGGACCTCGGCGGCTTCGTCCTGCTCCTGCTGGCCGGCTTCGCCAAGGCCACCGTGGAGGACGGCGCGGGCGCGACCGCCCTGCTGGACGTGCGCGCCTACGGGGACGTGGTCGGCGAGGCCGCCGCCCTGGACGGCCGCCCCCGCTCGGCGACGGTGACCGCGGCCGGACCGGTCGCCCTGCGCCGGATCTCCCAGCCCGACTGGCTGCACTGGCTGGGCGCCCACGCACCGGCCGGCATCGCGCTGAGCCGCTGCCTGGTGCACCGCGGCCGGACCACCACCCGACGGCTGGTCGGCCTCGCCTCCGAGCCGGTGCAGCGCCGGCTCGCCCGCCAGCTCGCCGAGCTGGCCCGGCGCTACGGCGTCCCCGGCCCGCGCGGCGCCGGCATCACCGTCCGCCCGCGGCTCACCCAGGCGGAGCTGGCCGCGCTGACCGGCGCCGGCGAGCGCCGGGTCCACCACGCCCTGCACGAACTGGCCAGCCTGGGCCTGATCCGGCTCGGCCGGCGCAGCACCACCGTGCTCTCGCTGCCCGGCCTGCTGGCACTGGCCGACGGGCCGGACGACCTCAGCGGACCGGGTGCCCGGCCTGCCGCAGCGCGTCCTTGACCTCGCCGATCCGCAGGTCACCGAAGTGGAAGACGCTGGCGGCCAGCACCGCGTCCGCGCCCGCCTCCACCGCCGGGGCGAAGTCGGCGAGCTTCCCGGCGCCGCCGGAGGCGATCACCGGCACCGACACGGTCTTGCGGACGGCCCGGATCAGCTCCAGGTCGTAGCCGTCCTTGGTGCCGTCGGCGTCCATCGAGTTGAGCAGGATCTCGCCCGCGCCCAGCTCGGCGGCGCGCCCGGCCCACTCGACGGCGTCCAGCCCGGTGCCCTGGCGGCCGCCGTGCGTGGTGACCTCGAAGCCGGAGGCGGTCTCGGTGCCCTCCGGGCAGCGGCGGGCGTCCACCGAGAGCACCAGCACCTGGCGGCCGAACCGCCGGGCGATCTCCCGGACCAGCTCGGGGCGGGCGATGGCGGCGGTGTTGACGCCGACCTTGTCGGCGCCGGCCCGCAGCAGCTTGTCGACGTCCTCGACGGCGCGGATGCCGCCGCCGACGGTGAGCGGGATGAACACCTGCTCGGCGGTGCGGCGGACCACGTCGTAGGTGGTCTCGCGGTCGCCGGAGGAGGCGGTGATGTCGAGGAAGGTCAGCTCGTCGGCGCCCTCGGCGTCGTAGAGCTTGGCCATCTCGACCGGGTCCCCGGCATCGCGCAGGTTCTGGAAGTTGACGCCCTTGACCACACGGCCGGCGTCGACGTCCAGGCAGGGAATGACACGTACGGCGAGGGTCACGGCTGATTGCCTTCCAGAGCTTCGAGGGTCGCGGCGAGTCCGGCGCGGTGGGCGTCGAGTTCGACCTCGACGAGCATCCGCGAGTCGACCAGGCTCTGCACCACCACGACGGCGGCCGCCGGGCGCACCGCGCCGAAGGCCTCCTGGTGGGCACGGCCCGCCGCGTCGATGTCACGGGAGTGGGTGAGGTACATCCGGGTGCGGACCACGTCGTCCGCCGTCAGACCGTACGCGGCCAGGGCCTCCAGCCCGTTGCGGAAGGCGGCCCCCGCCTGCTCGTAGGGGTCGCCCTCGCCGTGCAGCACGCCCTCCACCAGGGGCCTGGCCCCGGCGACGTGGACGTGGTCCCCGGCGGCGACCGCCTGCGACGCGCCGAGGACGTCCTCCCAGACGGAGAACCCGCCGACCCGGCCGCGTACGATCCGACGTTCCGTCATCCCGAAACCGCCTCCAGCGCCTCTCCGAGGGTGAACTTCTGCTCGTAGAGTGCCTTGCCGACGATCGCGCCCTCGACTCCCTCGCCGACCAGACCGGCGATCGCCCGCAGGTCGTCCAGCGAGGAGACGCCGCCGGAGGCGACCACCGGCTTGTCGGTGGCGGCGCACACGTCGCGCAGCAGCTGCAGGTTGGGGCCGGTCAGGGTGCCGTCCCGGTTGACGTCGGTGACCACGTAGCGGGCGCAGCCCTCGGCGTCCAGGCGGGCCAGCACGTCGAAGAGCTGGCCGCCGTCGCTGGTCCAGCCGCGGCCGCGCAGGGTGGTGCCGACCACGTCCAGACCGACGGCGATCCTGTCCCCGTGCTCGGCGATGACCTTGGCGACCCACTCGGGGCTCTCCAGGGCGGCGGTGCCGAGGTTGACCCGGGTGCAGCCGGTGGCCAGGGCGGCGGCCAGCGAGGCGTCGTCGCGGATGCCGCCGGACAGCTCGACCTTGATGTCCAGGGTGCCGGTGACCTCGCGCACCAGGTCCCGGTTGGAGCCGGTGCCGAAGGCGGCGTCGAGGTCGACCAGGTGCAGCCACTCGGCGCCGGCCTTCTGCCAGGCGAGGGCGGCGGCGAGCGGCTCGCCGAAGGAGGTCTCGGTGCCGGAGGCGCCCTTGACCAGGCGCACGGCCTGGCCGTCCCGGACGTCGACGGCGGGCAGCAGTTCGAGGCGGCTCATGGTGTCACAACTTCCGTCGTCAGGGGTCGTCAGAGAGTGCTGACCCAGTTGGTCAGCAGGGCGGCGCCGGCGTCGCCGGACTTCTCGGGGTGGAACTGGGTGGCCCACAGCGGGCCGTTCTCGACGGCCGCGACGAACGGCTGCCCGTGAGTGGCCCAGGTGACCAGCGGCGGGTTGATCCGCGCGCTGTGCGCCTCCAGCTCCCAGCTGCGCACCCCGTAGGAGTGGACGAAGTAGAAGCGGGTGTCCGCGTCCAGGCCGGCGAACATCCGGCTGTCCTCGGGGGCGTCCACGGTGTTCCAGCCCATGTGCGGCACGACCGGCGCCTCCAGGGGCTCCACCGTGCCCGGCCACTCGTCGCAGCCGGCGGTCTCCACGCCGTGCTCGACGCCCCTCTCGAAGAGGATCTGCATGCCGACGCAGATGCCCATGACCGGCCGGCCGCCGGCCAGCCGGCGCCCGATGATCCAGTCCCCGCGGACCGACCTCAGGCCGCGCATGCAGGCCTCGAAGGCGCCGACGCCGGGCACAAGCAGGCCGTCGGCGTCCATCGCGGTCTGGTAGTCGGAGGTGACGGTGACGTTCGCCCCGGTCCGCTCCAGGGCGCGCTGCGCCGAGCGGAGGTTGCCCGAGCCGTAGTCGAGCACCACGACGTTCTTGCCCATGTTCAGGTGTCCAGTCTCTCGTTGGCTCGACGGTTACAGGCGCATGAGGCCCGAGGCGAGGCACATCACCGAGCCCAGCGCGAGCACGAGGATGACGCCCTTGGACTGCTTCTGCTTCCAGAACGAGATGACACCGCCGGCCAGGAACAGCCCGACAAAGAGGAGGATCATCGTGGAGTTGCTCACAGCGCACCCTTGGTCGACGGGAGGATGCCGGCCGCGCGCGGGTCGCGCTCGGCGGCATAGCGCAGGGCCCGGGCCAGCGCCTTGAACTGGCACTCCACGATGTGGTGCGCGTTGCGACCGTACGGCACGTGGACGTGCAGGGCGATCTGGGCCTGGGCCACGAAGGACTCCAGGATGTGCCGGGTCATGGTGGTGTCGTAGCTGCCGATCATCGGCGCCATGCCGTCCGGCTCGCTGTGCACCAGGTAGGGGCGGCCGGAGAGGTCGACGGTCACCTGGGCGAGCGACTCGTCCAGCGGCACGGTGCAGTTGCCGAACCGGTAGATGCCGACCTTGTCGCCCAGTGCCTGCTTGAAGGCGGCGCCGAGCGCGAGGGCGGTGTCCTCGATGGTGTGGTGGGTGTCGATGTGCAGGTCGCCGTCGGTCTTCACGGTGAGGTCGAAGAGGCCGTGGCGCCCGAGCTGGTCGAGCATGTGGTCGTAGAAGCCGACGCCCGTGGAGATGTCGGTCCTGCCGGTGCCGTCCAGGTCTATCTCGACCAGGACGGAGGTCTCCTTGGTGGTGCGCTCGACGCGTCCGATGCGGGTCATCAGCGGTTACAGCTCCTGACTGGCCGCGCGCGCGGAGCGCGCACGTTCAAGGGCGGGGGTGGGCGACGGGAGGGCGGTGGCGACGGCCTCCAGGAAGGCGTCGTTCTCGGCGGGGGTGCCGGCGGTGACGCGCAGCCATCCCGGAACGCCGTTGTCACGGACCAGGACGCCGTGGTCGAGGATGGCCCGCCAGACGGCGTGGGTGTCGGCGAAGCGGCCGAACTGGACGAAGTTGGCGTCCGAGTCGGTCACCTCGAGACCGAGTCCGCGCAGCGCGTCGACCAGCCGGTCGCGCTCGGCCTTGAGCCGGCCGACGTAGCCGAGCAGGGTGTCGGTGTGCTCCAGGCAGGCCAGCGCGGTGGCCTGGGTGACGGCCGACAGGTGGTACGGCAGGCGGACCAGCTGCACCGCGTCCACCACCGCCGGGTCGGCGGCCAGGTAGCCCAGGCGCAGCCCGGCCGCGCCGAAGGCCTTCGACATGGTGCGCGAGACCACCAGGTTGGGGCGGCCCTCGATCAGCGACAGCAGCGAGGCGCGGTGCGAGAACTCGACGTACGCCTCGTCGACCACCACCAGGCTGGGCCGGGCGGCCTGCGCGGCCTCGTAGAGCCGCAGCACGGTGTCGGCCTCGACGGCCGTGCCGGTCGGGTTGTTCGGCGAGCAGACGAACACCACGTGCGGGCGGTGCTCGGCGATCGCCGCGAGGGCGGCGTCCAGGTCGACGGTGAAGTCGGCGTTGCGCGGGCCGGAGATCCAGCCGGTGCCGGTGCCGCGGGAGATCAGCGCGTGCATCGAGTACGAGGGCTCGAAGCCGAGCGCGGTGCGCCCGGGGCCGCCGAAGGTCTGCAGCAGCTGCTGGAGCACCTCGTTGGAGCCGTTGGCGGCCCAGACGTTCTCCCGGGCGACGGCGTGGCCGGTGGTGCGGGTGAGGTACGCCGCCAGGCCCTCGCGCAGCTCGACCGCGTCCCGGTCGGGGTAGCGGTTGAGGTTGCGGGCGGCCTCGGCGACCCGCTCGGCGATCCGGGCCACCAGCTCCTCGGGGAGCGGGTAGGGGTTCTCGTTGGTGTTCAGCTGGACCGGGACGTCGAGCTGCGGGGCGCCGTAGGGCGACTGGCCGCGCAGCTCGTCCCGGACGGGAAGGTCGTCGATCTTCGTCACGCGCCCGGCACACTCCATCCGAATCGGGCCTTGATCGCGTCGCCGTGACCGGGCAGGTCCTCGGCGTTCGCCAGGTTGACGACGTGCGCGGCGATGCCGGCCAGCGCCTCGCGGTCGTACTCGACGACCTGCACGCCGCGCAGGAAGGTCTGCACGGACAGGCCCGAGGAGTGGCAGGCGCAGCCGCCGGTGGGCAGCACGTGGTTGGAGCCGGCGGCGTAGTCGCCGAGCGAGACCGGGGTGAACCGGCCGAGGAAGATCGCGCCGGCGTTGCGCACCCGGGCGGCCACGGCGCGCGGGTCCCGGGTCTGGATCTCCAGGTGCTCGGCCGCGTAGGCGTTGACCACGGCCAGGCCCTGCTCCAGGTCGTCGACCAGGATGACGCCGGACTGCCGGCCGCCGAGCGCCTCGGCCACCCGCTCGCCGTGCCGGGTGCGGGCGACCTGGGCCTTCAGCTCGGCCTCGACCGCGTCGGCGAGCGCCACCGAGTCGGTGACCAGCACCGAGCCCGAGGTCGGGCCGTGCTCGGCCTGGCTGATCAGGTCGGCGGCGACGTCCACCGGGTCGGCGCTGTCGTCGGCGAGGACGGCGATCTCGGTCGGGCCGGCCTCGGAGTCGATGCCGATCCGCCCGGCGAAGTAGCGCTTGGCGGCGGCCACGTAGATGTTGCCGGGGCCGGTGACCATGTTGACCGGCTCGCACTCCTCGGTGCCGAGCGCGAACATGGCGACCGCCTGGGCGCCGCCGACCGCGTACACCTCGGTGACGCCGAGCAGCGCGCAGGCCGCCAGGATGGTCGGGTGCACCCGGCCGCCGAAGGCCTTCTGCGGCGGGGAGGTCACCGCGATGCCGCGCACGCCCGCCTCCTGGGCCGGCACCACGTTCATCACAACGGAGGACGGGTAGACGGCCAGTCCGCCCGGCACGTACAGCCCGACCCGGTCCACCGGCACCCAGCGCTGGGTCACCGTGCCGCCCGGCACCACCTGGGTGGTGTGCCCCTCTCGGCGCTGGTCGCCGTGCACCAGGCGGGCGCGGCGGATCGACTCCTCCAGTGCGGCGCGCACCTTAGGGTCCAGCTCCTCCAGGGCCTCGGCGAGCTGCTCGGCCGGGACGCGGGTGGACTCCAGCCGCACGCCGTCGAAGCGTTCGGTGATCTCGATCAGCGCCGCGACGCCGCGATGATGCACGTCCTCGGCGATCGGGCGCACCGTCTCCAGGGCGGCCGCGACGTCGAAGTCGGCACGGGGCAGCAGGTCGCGCGGGTCGTCGAGCGAGCCGCGCAGATCGATTCGAGAGATCACGCCACCCAGTGTAAGGAGTGGCCGGAACCGACGGTCCCGCATTTCAGTCCGTGATACGAAGGGCGAGACGGCCCGGGGGAGGCCGTGGGATTCGGGGGGAAGCATGACGGATCGGGCACCGGAGGACTGGACGGCGGCCGAGCAGGCACTCTGGCAGGCGTTCCGGCTCGGCCGGATCCACGACCTGCGCAGCGGCGAGGCCGCCGAGGACGACCCGTTCGGCGAGGCCGTCTGGGGCCCCGGGCGCACGGTCCGCGCCCGGGTGCTCGCCCGGCTGCTGCTGGACGGGCCCGCCCCCGTCCCCGGCCGGGTCGCCTCGCTCAAGCTGACCGGCGCCCTGGTCACCGGCCCGCTGGACCTCGCCGGCGGCACCATCGGCCACTACGTCGAGCTGCACGACTGCCGCTTCGACCAGAAGATCCTGATCTCCGAGGCCGAGGCCGGCACGCTGCGCTTCATCAACTGCCTGATCCCCCGCCTGGAGGCCTCCCGGCTGGCCACCTCGGGGGACCTCCACCTGGCCCGCTGCCGGATACGCCAGGGCGTGCGGCTCACCGACGCCCGGATCGGCACCGACCTGCTGATCAACCAGGCCGTGCTGGGCGGCGACCGGTTCGGCCGGGCGCTGTCCGCCGACGGCATCGCGGTCAGCCAGGACTGCGAGGCCGACCGGCTGGAGGCCGAGGGCGAGGTCAGCCTGCGCACCGCCCGGATCGGCGGGCGGCTCTCGCTGCGCGGCGCCCAGCTGCGCGCCGTGCCCGGCAACCGCAACGCCCTGAACGCCGTACGGGTCACCGTCGGCCACACCCTGTACCTGAGCGGCTCGGCCGACGGCGGCTGGTACGGGTCGCAGACCTACTACGGCTCCGGGTACGGCGAGGTCCCGCCGCCGGACGCGCCGAGCACGCCGTTCCGCGCCTTCGGCCAGGTCCGGCTCTCCGACGGCCGCTTCGAGAACGCCTGTCTGCTCTCCGACGCCGAGTTCCACCTGACCGACGGCGACGAGGTGACCCTGCGCCGGATCCAGACCCCGGAGCTGCGCTTCACCTGCCGCTTCCCGGGCGGCGGCGCCGTCTCGCTGTCCCGGGCCCGGGTCGGCAACCTCGTCGACGCGCCCGGCTCCTGGCCCCGGGAGGGCGCGGTCGGCCTGACCGGGTTCACCTACGAGTGCCTGCGCCCGGCCGTGCCGTTCCCCGTCCACGATCGGATCGGCTGGCTGGAACGTTCCTCCGTGGAGTTCCAGCCCGAGTCCTACGAGCAACTGGCCGCCGCCCTGCGCCGCGACGGCGCCGACGACGACGCCCGCGAGGTGCTCTACGCCAAGCAGCGCCGCCGCCGGCAGACCCTGCCGCTGCCGGCCCGGATCTGGGGCCGGGTCCAGGACGTCACCGTCGGCTACGGCTTCCGGCCCGGCCGGGCCGCGCTCTGGATGCTGCTCGCCTGGGCCCTGGGCAGCCTCTACTTCGCCACCCACGCGCCGCAGCCGCTGAAGGCCGACGAACGCCCGCACTGGAACCCGGTGCTGTACGCGCTGGGCCAGCTGCTGCCCGTCGTCGACCTCGGCCAGAAGGGCTGGAACCCGGGCGGCACCGCCCAGTGGATCTCCTCCGGCCTGGTCGTCGTCGGCTGGGTGCTGGCCACCACGGTCGCCGCCGGCGCCAGCCGGATGCTCCAGCGCGGATAGCCGGGGCGCGCGACGACCGGGGCGCGCGACGACCCGGGCGCGGGACGACCCGGGCGCCGGTGACCGGGCCTCGGACGACCGGGCCGCGGGCAGCCGGGTCCAGGGCCGTGGACGCCCGGCGGGTCAAGGGAACTACGCTGTCCGCCGTGACAGAACGGCTTCCGCTCTTCCCGCTGAACACGGTCCTCTACCCGGGACTGGTGATGCCCCTGAACGTCTTCGAGGAGCGCTACCGCCGTCTCGTCGCCGACCTGCTGGAACAACCCGAGGACCAGCCGCGCCGCTTCGGCGTGCTCGCCATCAAGGACGGCCGCGAGACCGCCCCGGTCCGTCCCGAGGACGGCCCGGCCGGGCCGCTGGACGGCCTGGGCACCGCGACCGGCGACCCGCTGGAGGCGCTGCACCACGTCGGCTGCGTCGCCGACGTCACCTCCGTCCAGCCGCAGCCGGACGGCCGGTACGAGCTGCTGGTCACCGGCACCACCCGGTTCTGGCTCCGCTCCGTCGACGTCGGCGGGCCGTACCTCACCGGCGAGCTCGAACCCATCGAGGAGCGCACCGGCGAGGGCTCCGGCGCGCTGGCCGCCGAGGTCGAGCGGGTCTTCCGCACCTACCAGCGCCGCCTCGCCGGCGCCCGCGAGGCCAGCACCGTCGGCCGCCAGGAGCTGCCCGAGGACCCGCAGGTGCTGTCCTACCTGGTCGCCGCGGCCGCCGTCCTGGAGGTGCCGCTCAAGCAGCAGCTGCTCGCCTGCCCCGACAACGCCCAGCGGCTGCGCACCGAGCTCGACCTGCTGCGCCGCGAGACGGCGGTGCTCGGCTGGCTGCCCTCGCTGCCCGCCGTCCACCTCACCCGCCAGTCCTTCAGCCCCAACTGACCGAGCCCACCCACCGAGCCCACCCACCGAGCCCACCGATTGCGGGAGCCCCCGTGGCCAAGAAGCCGAAGAAGGGCGGCCAGGGCACGCCCGCGACGGTCGCCCTGGAGACCGCCGCCGTGCCGTTCACCGTCCACTCCTACGAGCACGACCCGGCCGCCGCCTCCTACGGCGCCGAGGCCGCCGAGGCGCTCGGCGTCCCGGCCGAGCGGGTCTTCAAGACCCTGGTCGCCGACGTCGACGGCGTCCTCACCGTCGGCGTGGTCCCGGTCGTCGGCCAGCTCGACCTCAAGGCCCTGGCGGCGGCGGTCGGCGGCAAGCGCGCCGCGATGGCCGACCCGGCGGCCGCCGAGCGCAGCAGCGGCTACGTCCGCGGCGGCATCTCCCCGCTCGGTCAGCGGCGCCCGCTGCGCACCGTCGTGGACGCCAGCGCCCTCGACCACCCCACGGTCTACGTCTCGGCCGGCCGCCGGGGTCTGGAGGTCGAGCTCTCCCCCGCCCACCTGGTCGGCCTCACCAGCGCCAGCACCGCCCCGATCGCCCGCTGACCGGGCCCGGACACGCCGCGGGGCCGGTGCGCAGCGCACCGGCCCCGGATCCTCAGGCGTCCCGCCGGTCCTCCGCCGGGACGCCCGTGGCCGTACCCGCTCCCGTGCCCGGGACGGCGCCCGCACCCGCGTCCACGGCCGGCGGCCCCGGCACCCAGTACGGCGGCGGGTCCTCCTCCCGCTTCCCGAACGCCGCCGACAGCGCCAGCAGCACCACCATCGCCGCCATCGGCCAGGCCAGCACCGCGCCGTACGCCCCGAGGTCGATGTCCGCCTGGAAGTGTCCGCCGTTGCCGACCCGCCGCGCCTCGCCGATCAAATCGCGGCTCGGCCCGAGCCACCGCCCGAGCCCCCACGCCCCGGCCGACGCCAGCAGTCCGCCGACGGCCAGTCCGACCGCCACCGCGATCCCGCCGCCCCGCTTGCGGGTGACCAGGAACGCCCCGAGCGCCGTCAGGATGCCCATGCCCAGGCCGATCAGCACGAAGACGCTGTCGGCCCCGGCCCGCTGCTCCCCCTCCGGGTCGCCGTAGAGGATCTTGTTGCCGTCCACCACCAGCGGCACCTTGGGCGCCAGCCAGGCCCACAGCCCGCCCATCACGACGCCCAGCACCAGGCAGGCCAGCAGGGTGGCCGCCCCGACCCTCAGCTCGGGCATCAGCCGCTGCGCCGGCGACTGGGCCGGCCCCGCCTTCCCGGTCACCAGGTCCGGCCCGGCCGGCGGTGCGTACGGATCACGCGCGGCGTGCGGACCGGGCGCGGCGTACGGGGCGGGCACGGCGTCCGCGGGCACGGCGTCCGCCACGGCATCGGTGCCGTCGGCGCGCGCGGGGTCCGGAGGTGTGTTCGGTACGGTCACACCCCCCATCGTTTCACGGTCACCGCCCCCGCGGCCCGGCCGCCCACCGACCGGATGACCGTCCCCCCGCCGTCAGGGCCTGTCCCGCGGCTCCTCTCCGGGGCCGCGCCATGCCGGGCCGCGGAATCCAGGAGTCGGGCCCTACCGTCGGGTCGCCCGCCGGTACGCCCAGGTGGCGACGGCCAGCGACACCACGCCCACCCCGGCGCACACCGCGAGGTCCCCGACCACCGCCGCCCAGTCCGGCGAGGGGTGGAAGGTCCGGGCGAAGGCCTCCACCGCGTAGGTGGAGGGCAGCAGGTCGCGCAGCCACAGCACCGGCTGCGGCAGGTGGTCCACCGGCAGCACGCCGAGCAGCAGCGCCGCCGACATGCCCAGCTGCCCGAGCATGGTGGCGATCTCCTGCTTGGGCGCCAGCAGCCCGCAGGCCGCGCCGAGCCCGGAGAGCGCCGCGCCGGCCAGCGGCACCACCGCGAGCAGCACCCACAGCTGCCCGAGCGGCAGCCCGAACATCACCGCGCCGACCGCCGCCGTGACCAGCGTCCCCGGCAGGGTGAACGAGGCGAACGCGGCCGCCGCGCCGAGCACCACCGAGGCGGCCGGCACCGGCAGGGTCGCGTAGTGGTCCAGCCCGCCGCTGGCCCGCAGCCGGCCGAAGTACTGGGCGAGCAGGTTGAGCGCCACGAAGGCGACCACCAGCACGCTGGAGCCGGACACCACGTACCGGGCGGCCGAGGTCTGCCCGGGCTCGACGACGCCCCGCATCATCACCAGGATGCCGAGCGACTGGAAGGTCGCCACGAACAGCAGCGGGATCCGCGCCACCCGGGCCCGGGCCAGCTGCGCCCGGTAGACCGCCGCGAGGGCGGGCAGCAGCCGGGCGGCCGGGGCCAGCGGGGCGGGCCCGCCGGCCGCGTCCGGGGTGGTCCGCGGCGGTGCCGAGAGCAGCGTCACTTGGCCAGTCCTCCGTGGCGGCCGCCCAGCTTGAGGTACGCGTCCTCAAGGCTCGGGGTGGCCAGGGTGAAGTCGTCCAGGGCCGCGAAGGCCGGGCCGGTGGTGACGGCGGCGACCAGTTCGCGGGCCTGCTCGGGGGTGGTGCGCACGGTCCAGCGGCGGCCGGTGCGCTCGGCCCGTTCGGCGAGCGCCGCCACCGCGGGCACCGCCAGCGGCGCCTCGTCCCGCCAGACCAGGTCCAGCCGGACGTCGCCGTCGACCAGCGCCTTGAGGCCGCCGGGGGTGTCGCAGGCGATCACCCGGCCCTCGTCGACCACGGCGACCCGGTCCAGCACGGTCTCCGCCTCGATCACGTTGTGGGTGACCAGCAGGACGGTGGCGGAGCGCTCGGCCCGGCGGCGTTCGACCGCCGACCAGACGGCGCGCCGGGCGACCGGGTCCATGCCGGTGGTGGGCTCGTCGAGGACCAGCAGCGGCCGGTCGCCGACCAGGGCGGCGGCGAAGCAGGCGAGCCGGCGCTGGCCGCCGGAGAGCTTGGCGAGCGGCCGGTGGGCGAGCGGCTCCAGGGCGAGTTCGGTGATCACCTCGTCGGCGGCGGCGCGGGCCTGGGCCCGGCCCAGGCCGCGCAGCCGTCCGGTGGTCTCGGCGGCCAGCGCGACGGTCAGCTCGTCCAGCGCGGTGGACTCCTGGCCGAGGTAGCCCAGCAGCCGGGCGGCCCGTTCGGGGTGGCGGACCACGTCGTGGCCGAGGATCTCGATGCTGCCGGAGTCGGGCCGCAGCAGGCCGGTGAGCTGGCGGACCAGGGTGGACTTGCCCGCGCCGTTGGGCCCGAGCAGGCCGAAGATCTCGCCCTGCCGGACGGTCAGGCTGATGCCGTCGTTGGCCCGGATCTCGGTGGCGGAGGCTCCGCGCCCGGCGCGGTACGTCCGTACAAGGTCGCGTACGGCACAGCACGGCGAGGTCTCCTGGGGTGCCCGCCCGGCCGTCTCACTCACGACCGACGACTCTACGCGGTGCGACGGGCGAACCGGACAACGGGGCCCCGCCCCGCCCCCGGGAGAGGGCTTCTAGTCGTCGACCAGCAGGTCACCGCCGGGGACGCGGGCGGCGAGCTCCTTCCAGAAGCCCGCCCGGATCGCGTACCGGTCGTGCTCGTCGATCTGGTCGTCCTTGTGCGCGAGCAGCCCGAAGCGCGCGGCGTAGCGCAGCAGCTCGCCGTCCACCCGGTGCGGGATGCGCGGGTAGCCGGGCCACAGGACGGCGAGCCGTTCGGCGTCGCCGATCCGGCTGGTCCAGCGGCGGGCGAAGACCTGCCCCACCTCGTGGGCGTCGCCGCCGATGGAGGTGATGTCCTCCTCGCGGTCGGCCCAGCGCTGTTCGGCGGTGGTGAGCTGGGCGAGGGTGGGCAGGCCGTCCCCGGCCGTGACGGCGGGTTCGGCGACCGGCCGGTCGATCCAGCCCCGGTCGGAGGACCAGCGCAGCACCGGGCCGGTCTGCGGCTGGGAGGCGACGGCGGCCTGCCGGTCGGCGCTGCGCCCGGCGAGGTCCTTGGGGGTGGGCACCACCTTGAGCCCGGCGGCGGCCGGCTGGGGGCGCCCGTTGACGGCGGGGGCCGCCACGGCGGCGACGGCCACGGCGGGTTCCTCGGCGGCCGGGCGGCCGGGCACCTGGGCCGCGGGCAGCGGGCCCGGCAGGGCGCCGGGGGGCGCGGCGGGCGGCGCGGCGAGGATCTTGGCGATGTCGTGCCGGGCACCGGGGCCGGGGAAGACGCTGGAGGTGTCGCGCAGGCTGAAGGACCCCTCGATCCACTCGCGGTCCAGCACCCGCCGCTCATCGGCCTCGCCGACGAGGTCCTCGGACTGGTTGAAGTCGCCGTCGGCGGCCTGCAGCGCCCAGAGGTGGACGACGACGCCGTGCTCCTTGGCGGACATCATGCCGGGCAGCAGGTCGCCGTCGCCGGTGATCAGCACCACGTCGGCGCAGGCCCGGTTGCGGGCGAGTTCGGAGAGCTCGGCGTGCATCGCGGCGTCGACGCCCTTCTGCACCCAGCGGCCCTCGGCCCGGGTGAGCGCGCCGAGCCGCACGGTGACCCGGGGCAGGACGCGCAGCCGCCGGTGCTCGGGCATCGGGCGGCGTTCGGGCGCGGCGTCGAACCAGTAGATCCGCAGCAGCGGCAGGCCGGTCTCGGCCTCGGCGCGCTCGCGCAGGGCGGCGATCAGCGCGGTGTGGTCGACGGTGACCTTGGAGCGGGACGGGTCACCGGCGAGCAGGCTGGCGGCGGCGCCCAGCAGGTATCCGGCGTCCACCAGGACGACACAGCGGTCCATCGCGCACCTCTTTCCGCTCGCCCTCGGGGTGGGGCTCCGCCGGGACCGACGGTGCCGGGGTGGGCGCGTACGCCCGGCGCCCGGGCGGGTGGGGTGAGGGGGTGCCCGCAGCCGCCCGATCGTTGGGTCAGCTTTTTCCCCCGGATCCGCCCGCCGAACCCCGGCCGTCGCCACTGTTCCCCCAGCACGACGAGGGCCCCCGTCCGATTCCGGGTACCGGGGATCGGGGACGGGGGCCCTCGCGGGGCGTGCGGCGGTTCAGCCCTTGAGCTCGGCGGCGACCAGCTCGGCGAGCTGCACCGCGTTGAGCGCGGCGCCCTTGCGCAGGTTGTCGTTGGAGACGAACAGCGACAGGCCGTTCTCCACCGTCTCGTCGACGCGGATGCGGCCGACGTAGCTCGGGTCCTGGCCGGCGGCCTGGAGCGGGGTGGGGATGTCGCTCAGCTCGACGCCGGGGGCGCCGGTGAGCAGCTCGACCGCGCGCTCGGGGCTGATCGGGCGCTCGAAGCGGGCGTTGATCTGCAGCGAGTGGCCGGAGAAGACCGGGACGCGCACGCAGGTGCCGGCCACCTTGAGCCCGGGGATGCCGAGGATCTTGCGGCTCTCGTGGCGGAGCTTCTGCTCCTCGTCGGTCTCGTTGGAGCCGTCCTCGACGATCGAGCCGGCCAGCGGGACGACGTTGAAGGCGATCGGGCGCTGGTAGACCTTGGGCTCGGGGAAGTCGACCGCCGAGCCGTCGTGGGCGAGCGCGGCGGCGCCGTCGACGACCTTGGCCGCCTGGTCCCGCAGCTCGGCCACGCCGGCCACGCCGCTGCCGGAGACGGCCTGGTAGGTGGAGACGACGAGGGCGGCCAGACCGGCCTCCTCGTGCAGCGGGCGCAGCACCGGCATGGCGGCCATCGTGGTGCAGTTCGGGTTGGCGATGATGCCCTTGGGGCGGTCGGCGATCGCCCCGGGGTTGACCTCGGAGACGACCAGCGGGACCTCGGGGTCGCGGCGCCAGGCGGAGGAGTTGTCGATGACGACGGCGCCGGCGGCGGCGGCCTTGGGGGCGAGCGCCTTGGAGGTGGCGCCGCCGGCCGAGAAGATCACGATGTCCAGGCCGGCGTAGTCGGCCGTGGCCGCGTCCTCGACGGTGATCTCGGTGCCCTGCCAGGGCAGCGTGCGCCCGGCCGAACGGGCCGAGGCGAACAGCCGCAGCTGCTCCACCGGAAGGTTGCGCTGGGCCAGGATCTCGCGGACCACGCCGCCCACCTGGCCGGTGGCCCCGACAATGCCGATCTTCATCCGACTACTCCTCTTGATCTTGCCGCTCACAGCCGCACTCCGCCCATCATGCCTTGTCACCGGCACCGGACGGCCCGGCATTCCATCCTGTGGTCCTCAGTGGTCCAGACCATTTGCCAGTTCCAGCGCCCGCCCGACCTCGGCCGGTCCGGCCGGCAGCAGCGGCAGCCGGACGTCCGGCGTCGGGATCCGCCCCCGCGCGTGCAGCACACCCTTGACCACCGCCGGGTTCGGCGCGGCGAAGGCCGCCACCGCCAGCGCGGTCAGCCGGTGCCCCAGCGACCGGGCGCGCTCCACGTCCCCGTCCCGCCAGGCCGCGGCCAGCTCCACGAAGCGCGCGGTGGCCAGGTGCGCGGAGGCCAGGATGCCGCCGTCCGCGCCCAGCGCCAGCAGCGGCGCCAGGACGGCGTCGTCCCCGCCCAGCACCGAGAACCCGGCCGGCGCGGCCGCCAGCAGCTCCGCCGCCGCCTGGTCCACCCCGCCGGTCGCGTACTTGACGCCCACCACGTTCGGCAGCGCGGCCAGCTCCAGCAGCGCGGCGCCCGACAGCGGCTGCCCGGTCCGGTACGGGATGTGGTAGATCACCAGCGGCACCGAACTGGCCTCGGCCAGCGCCCGGAAGTGCGCGACCGTCCCGGCCTCGCCCGGCCGCACGAAGGACGGCACGGTGACCAGCGCGCCCGCCGCCCCCGGCACCCGCCCGGCCAGCGCGGCCAGCTCCTCGGCGGCCGCGGCCGTGCCCGGCCCGCCCGCGCCGACCAGCAGCGGCACGCCCCGCGCCGCGCAGACCGCCGCGCAGACCTCGGTGACCGCGCGCCGCTCGTCCGCGCTCAGCGCGGCCGGCTCCCCGGTGGTGCCGAGCGCGACCAGCCCCGCCGCACCGTCGTCCAGCACCGAGCCGGCCAGCTTCTCCAGCGCGTCCAGCGCCACCGAGCCGTCGGCCGCGAACGGGGTGACCAGCGGGACGAGAATGCCCTTGAGTTCCATGCCCACGATCCTCGGGCCCGCCGATCCCCCAGGTCCAGTTCACGTTTCCGAAGCTTCTCGTAAGCTGAGCCGATGCTCGACGTCCGACGCCTGCGCCTGCTGCGCGAACTCGCCCACCTCGGCACCATCGCCGCCGTCGCCGAGGCCCTCAGCTTCAGCCCTTCGGCGGTCTCCCAGCAGCTGTCCGTCCTGGAGAAGGAGGCCGGCGTCCCGCTGCTGGAGCGCACCGGCCGCCGGGTCACCCTCACCCCGGCCGGGCGCAACCTGGTCCGGCACGCCGAGGCCGTGCTGGAGCGGCTGGAACAGGCCGACGCCGAACTCGCCCACGCCCGCGAGGGGCTGGCCGGCCCGCTGCGGATCGGCACCTACCCGTCGGCGGCCCGCGCGATCATCCCCGCCGTCCTCGCCGAGCTGGCCGGCTGGCACCCGGGGCTGGAGCCGATGGTCACCGAGGTCGACCCGGCCGCGGTGGCGGCGGCGCTGCGCGCGGGCGAGCTGGACGTGGCGCTGGTGCACGAGTACGACCTGGTGCCCGCCGACCCGGAGCCCGGCCTGGCGCTGACCCGGCCGATCTTCACCGAGCCGATGTACCTGGCGGCCCGCGCCACCGGCACCGTCGCCGACCAGCGCGCCGAGCCGTGGATCCTCGCCCCGCCGGGCACCCTGTGCCACAGCATGGCCGTCCGGGCCTGCGAGAGCGCGGGCTTCGCGCCCCGGATCCGCCACCAGATCGACGACTTCGTCACCGTGCTCGCGCTGGTCGCGGCCGGTCAGGGGGTCGCGCTGGTCCCGCACCTCGGCATCGACCCGCTCCCGCCCGGGGTGGTGCTCACCCGGCTGCCGATGTACCGCCGCACCCGCACCGCGTTCCGCGCGGGCGCCGGCGCCCACCCCGCGATCTCCGCCTTCGTCTCCGCCCTGCACACCGCCGTCCCGGCCCCGCTGCGCAACTCCGCGTAGCCGACGGCCGCCCGTACCGGTGACCGGGTACGGGCGGCCGATCGCGCTACGCCGCCCCGTTGCCCGCCAGGCAGCTCGGGCCGAGCAGCTGCTTCAGGTCGCCGAACAACGCCGGATCCGACTTCACCCGGTGCCGGTCCAGCCGCAGCACGGTCGTCTTGTTCCGCTCCTCCAGCCGCACCCGCACCTCGGTCGTCCCCCGGTGGCTGCTCAGCACCTCGCCGAGCCGCGCCACCAGCGGGGGCGTCACCTTGCCGCTCGGGATGCTGATGATGATCGGCGCCTCGGCGTGGGCGTTCGACAGGTCCGGGGCGGACAGCTCCATGCCCATCAGCCGCGGCACGTCCTCGCGCTTGTCCAGCTTGCCGCGGACGAACACCACCGCGTCCTCGACCAGCTGCGAGGAGACCAGCTGGTAGCTGGCCGGGAAGAACATGCAGTCGATCGAGCCGGCGAGGTCCTCGACGGTCGCGATCGCCCAGGCGTTGCCCTGCTTGGTCATCTTCCGCTGGAGGCCCGAGATGATGCCGCCGATGGTGACGATCGTCCCGTCCGGCCGCTCGGCGAGGTCCGCCACCGCGCAGTCCGCCTTGTCGGCGAGCACGTGCTCGATGCCGTGCAGCGGGTGCGAGGAGACGTACAGGCCGAGCATCTCCCGCTCCTGGGTGAGCAGGAAGGACTTCTCCCACTCCTCCTCGGAGAAGACCACGTCCAGCCCGAAGCTCGGCTCGTCGCTCGCCGGGTCGCCGCCGAACAGGTCGAACTGGCCCTCGGCCTCCTTGCGCTTGATCCCGACGACGTTGTCGATCATCGGCTCGAACTGCGCGGTCAGGCCCTTGCGGGTGTGCCCGAGCGAGTCGAAGGAACCGGCCTTGATCAGCGATTCGACGGTCCGCTTGTTGCAGACCACCGACTCCACCTTCTCCAGGAAGTCCGGGAAGGAGGAGAACTTCCCCTTGGTCTTCCTGGTCCGGATCATCGACTCGACGACCGGTCCGCCGACGTTGCGGATGGCGGTCAGGCCGAACCGGACGGTGGTGTCACCGTGCGGGGTGAAGTCCGCGTCCGACTCGTTGACGTCCGGCGGCAGGACGTTGATGCCCATCTTGCGGCACTCGTTGAGGTAGACGGCCGACTTGTCCTTGTCGTCCTTCACCGAGGTCAGCAGGCCGGACATGTACTCGGCCGGGTAGTTGGCCTTGAGGTACGCCGTCCAGTACGAGACGAGCCCGTAGCCCGCCGTGTGCGCCTTGTTGAACGCGTAGCCGGAGAAGGGGACGAGGACGTCCCACACCGCCTGGATCGCCGCGTCCGAGTAGCCGCGCTCCCGGCAGCCCTTCTGGAACGGGACGAACTCGGCCTCCAGGATCTCCTTCTTCTTCTTGCCCATGGCGCGGCGCAGCAGGTCGGCCTGGCCGAGCGAGTAGCCGGCCAGGATCTGCGCGGCCTTCTGCACCTGCTCCTGGTAGACGATCAGGCCGTAGGTGGGCCGGAGCACCTCCTCCAGGGGCTTCTCCAGCTCCGGGTGGATCGGGGTGATCTCCTGCTGCCCGTTCTTGCGCAGCGCGTAGTTGGTGTGCGAGTTGACGCCCATCGGGCCGGGCCGGTAGAGCGCCAGTACGGCGGAGATGTCCTCGAAGTTGTCGGGCTTCATAAGCCGCAGCAGCGAGCGCATCGGGCCGCCGTCGAGCTGGAAGACGCCGAGCGTGTCGCCGCGCGCCAGCAGTTCGTAGGTCGGCTTGTCGTCCAGGGGCAGCTCAAGAAGGTTGATCTTGATGCCCTTGTTCTTCTCGATCGCCTTGACGGCGTCGTCCATGATCGTCAGGTTGCGCAGGCCGAGGAAGTCCATCTTGAGAAGGCCGAGGCCCTCACAGGTGGGGTAGTCGAACTGCGTGATGGTGACGCCGTCGGTGTGCCGGGTCCAGACCGGGATGTGGTCGGTCAGCGGCTCGGCGGACATGATGACGCCGGCCGCGTGCACGCCGGGCTGGCGGATCAGGCCCTCGATGCCGCGCGCGGTGTCGATCACCTTGCGCACGTCGGGGTCGGTCTCGTACAGCCCGCGGATCTCGCCGGCCTCGCTGTAGCGCGGGTGGCTGCTGTCGGTGATGCCGGACAGCGGGATGCCCTTGCCCATGACGTCCGGCGGCATCGCCTTGGTGATCCGGTCGCCCATCGCGTAGGGATAGCCGAGGACGCGCGAGGAGTCCTTGATGGCGGCCTTCGCCTTGATGGTGCCGTAGGTGACGATCATGGCGACCTTGTCGGATCCCCACTTCTCCGTCACGTACCGGATCACGTCACCGCGCCGGCGCTCGTCGAAGTCGATGTCGACATCGGGCATGGAGACGCGCTCGGGGTTGAGGAAGCGCTCGAAGATCAGGCCGTGCGGGATCGGGTCGAGGTCGGTGATGCCCATGGCGTACGCGACCAGCGAGCCGGCCGCCGAACCGCGGCCCGGGCCCACCGCGATGCCCTGGCTCTTCGCCCACATGATGAAGTCGGCGACCACGAGGAAGTACGCCGGGAACCCCATCTGGATGATGGTGTCCATCTCGTACTCGGCGAGCTTCTTGTGCTCCTCGTCGTACCCGTGCGGGAAGCGCCAGTCCATGCCCTCCCAGACCTTGGACTTGAAGAAGTCCGCCTCGGACTCGAAGCCCTCCGGGATCGGGAAGCGCGGCATGAGGTTGCGGAACTGGAACATGCCCTCGGTGTCGACCCGGGAGGCCACCAGCAGCTGGCTGTTGCGGCAGCCCTCCTGCCAGGCGTCCGACTGGTCGAGCGCGTACATCTCGGCGGCCGACTTGATGTAGTAACCGGTGCCGTCGAACCGGAAGCGGTCCGGGTCGGAGAGGTTCTTGCCGGTCTGCACGCAGAGCAGCAGGTCGTGGGCGCCGGCGTCGGCCTCGGTGGTGTAGTGCGAGTCGTTGGTGACGACCGGCGGGATGCCGAGCTTCCTGCCGATCTCGATCAGCCCGTCGCGGACCCGCTTCTCGATGTCGAGGCCGTGGTCCATCAGCTCCAGGAAGTAGTTCTCCTTGCCGAAGATCTCCTGGTACTCGGCGGCCGACCGCAGCGCCTCGTCGAACTGGCCGAGGCGCAGCCGGGTCTGCAGCTCACCGGAGGGGCAGCCGGTGGTGGCCATCAGGCCGCCGGACAGCTCGGAGATCAGCTCCTTGTCCATCCGGGGCCACTTGACCAGCCAGCCCTCGGAGTACGAGCGCGAGGTCAGCTTGAAGAGGTTGTGCAGGCCCTCCTTGTTCCGGGCCCAGATGGTCTTGTGGGTGTAGGCACCGGACGCCGAGACGTCGTCCTTCTTCTGGTGCGGCTGGCCCCACAGGATGCGCTTGGTGTTCGAACGGGACTCCGGGGCGACGTACGCCTCGATGCCGATCACGGGGGTGATGCCGGCGGCCGTGGCCTGCTTGTGGAACTCGGCCGCGCCGTACATGTTGCCGTGGTCGGTCATCGCGACGTGGGTCTGGCCCAGCCGCTCGACCTCCTTGAACATCTGCTTCAGCCGGGCGGCACCGTCCAGCATCGAGTACTCGGTGTGAACGTGCAGATGCGCGAACGGCTGATCGCTCAAGGCGGGGCCTCCGTAGGCTCGTGCTGGCAGGTGGGCCGGTGAACGCGCAGGTCACGGCGGATGCGCCGGAAAATGAATGAGGTCCGAGTCGCCAACCCGACCCGGACCGTCACTCACGCGTTCACGCTCCCTACTCTAGCCCCCGGCCCCTCGACCGCCCGCACTCACCCACCGCAAGGGAACCGCCACGATGTCCCACCAGACGCTCCCCGCCACGGACCGCGCCGAGGCCATACTCGGAGTCTTCGACACGGCCTTCGGCGACCTGCTCGCCCAGGACCCGGCGGCCTTCCGGGTGAAGTTCCGCAAGATGGCCGCCTCGGCCTTCGCGTTCTACCGGGGCACCGCCGCCCTCTACTACGCGGACCTCACCACCGCGCCCTTCTCCTCCTTCGGCGAGCCCTTCCTCGACGAGCGCACCAGCCGGGTCTGGATCCACGGCGACCTGCACGCGGAGAACTTCGGCACCTACCTCAACGCCGAGGGCCGGCTCGTCTTCAACGTCAACGACTTCGACGAGGCCTACGTCGGCGCCTTCACCTGGGACGTCCAGCGCCTGGCCGCCTCGCTCGCGCTGATCGGCTACGCCAAGGCGCTCTCCGACGCGACCATCACCGAGCTGGTCACCTCCTTCGCCGACGCCTACCGCCACCGGATCTCGGCCCACGTCACCACCGGCGACGCCGACCCGTACACCCTGGACACCACCGGCGGCCCGATCCTGGCCACCCTCCGGCAGGCCCGGCTGCAGACCCGGGTCTCCCTGCTCGACGGCGACACCGTGATCGAGGGCTACGACCGCCGCTTCCGCCTCGGGGGCGGCGCGATCGAGCTGGACGAGCCCACCAAGGCGGAGGTCCTCGCCGCCTTCGAGGCCTACCTCGCCACCCTGCCGCCGTCCTCCCTCGTGCGCCCGGCCGCCCTGCGGGTCAAGGACGTGGTCGGCCGCCGGGGCATCGGCATCGGCTCCGCCGGTCTCCCCTCCTACAACCTGCTCCTCGAAGGCCACACCGACGCCCTCGAGAACGATGTGATCATCTATATGAAGCAGGGCCAGACCCCGGCCGTCTCGCGTCACGTCACCGACCCGGCGATCGCCGGCTACTTCGAGCACGAGGGCCACCGCACGGTGATCTCCCAGCGCGCCCTCCAGGCCCACAGCGACCCGTGGCTCGGCCACACCACCCTGCGCGGCCGCGGCCAGCTGGTGGCGGAGGTGTCCCCGTACGCGACCGACCTCGACTGGCGCGACCTCAACGAGCTGCCCGACCTGCTCACGGTCACCGAGTACCTGGGCCGCGCCACGGCGACCATGCACGCGGCCGCCGACGAGTCCTCCAGCGGCCACACCCTGGTCCCGTTCTCCACCGAGCACGCCATCCACGAGGCCATCGCCCGCGACTCGAAGGGCTTCACCGAGATGCTGGTCGACTTCGCCCACACCTACGGCGCCCGGGCCCGCGCCGACCACCAGCTCTTCGTCGACCTCTACCGCAACAACCGCATCCCGGGCCTCTAGCCCTGCCCGGTCAGGGCCGCCAGCCGCTCCCCGGCGGCGGCCCTGACCTCCGCCGTCTCCATCTCGTCGTCCCTGAGGTACGCCAACCTCTCCCTGACCTCCACCCCGTCCTTCGCCTTCCTCACCCCCAGCAACCGGGCCGCCTCCTCACAGTCCCACAGACACTCCACATGGATCCCGTCCAACCCCGCCGGCTCGATCGCCGCCAACGCCTCCAGATACCCCGCCCGCTCGTACGAGTGCGGAGTCCACAACCAGAACCGCCGCAGCAACGACACCGCCTGCCGCGCCTCCACGCCGAACCGCGCCAACCCCCGCGCCGTGTGCACCGGCCCGCACCACCGCTTCTCCACCCAGTCCCGCTCCAGATCGGCCACCAGGACGGGGATGTCCGCCACCTCCCCGTGCTCGGTCAACACCCGGCACCCCAGCTCCGCCAACCAGCCCGTCCCGGACCCGGCCCACTCCCGCGCGGCCGGAACCGCCACCGGCCCCAGCCGCCGCACCGCACGCGGCAGCAACGGCATCGGACGCTCCCCGTCCGCCGACCCCAACGACGGCACCAACGGCAGCAACCCGGGCTCCGGCTCCCGCCCGGCCAACAACCGCACCGCGTCCCCCCACTGCCGCCTCTCCCCCGGATCCGCCAGCAACTCCAACAACCGCGCGTTCGTCTCCGCCACCAGCGGATCCGCCGGCCCGGGCCCGTCCTCCGGGGGCCTCGTCCCCATTCCCCACCGAACCCACGGCTCCCCCCAGAGATCCGTCTCGTCCCCCTTCAACCGCGCCCGCGCGGTCTCCCCCAGGTCCTCCCACCACTCCACCGGCCATCCACGCGCCATCTCCTCCAGCACATCCCGCCAGTGCTCCCCCTCGCCCACGTACCTCCGCAGCGCCTCCCGCGCCTCCCCCGACCCGCTCAGCGCCAGCAACCCCAACACCCGCGCCGCCCGCTCGCACCGCTCCTGGCTCCCGGCCAACCCCTCCACCACCGGCCCGAGCGGCAACCCCAGATCCCTCACCAGCCGCGCGAGATACACCCCCCGCTCATCCAGCCCGTCCCACCGCCAGTCCCACCGCACACACCCATGGACGACCTCCGCCACCCCCACCGGATCCTCCACAGCCATCCGGGCCCCCAACCCCCGCCCCCGCTGCACCATCCCGATCAACGACCCCGCCGGCGCATACCGCCCATCACTCATCCTCGTCACCCCCACATCCTCCCCCGCCCAGCTCCACCAGGGCACAGACCACCTTCCCCTCCGGCAACGGCTCCCACCACCAGCACCGCGCCAACCGCCGCACCATGACGAGCCCCCGCCCATGCTCCCCGGGCTCCCGCGACACTCGCCCACCGAAGAACCCCGGGTGCGAATCACTGACCCGAATCACCACCGCCCCCGCCTTGGCCACCCGAACCCCGATGCCAACGACCTGCCCACCCGAGGAGTACGCCCGCCACGTCCTGACCGTCATGCGTTTCGATCTGGAGCTGCCTCAGATCGAAGAGCTGGTCAAGGTGAGAATGATGCGCCGCGACCTGCTCGCGGGGGAGCAGGCCGTCAAGCTCTGGGCCGTCATCGACGAAGCAGCCATTCGTCGGCTCGCAGAAACACCCGAGCTTCTGCGCGGCCAACTGCAACACCTGCTGGACATGGGCGCGCGGACCAACATCACCATGCAAGTCCTCCCATTCAGCGCTGGTCTTCACCCCGGCCTGGACGGCCCCTTCGTCATCATGAGCTTCCCCGAGCCCGCGGGCCGCCTGAGACCCATGCCCACCTGCACGAGCTGCTCAAGGAGACGCGAAAGTGATCAACAAGCCCGATCCCGCCGAACTCGACTTCTCCGGCGTCTCCTGGGCGAAGTCCCCGTTCAGCGGCGGCGGCAACTGCGTGGAGTTCGGCGTGATCGGCCAGTACGTCGCCATCCGCGACTCCAAGAACCCCACACAGACCCCACTCGTCTACACCCGCACCGAGATCGCCTCCCTCCTCGACGGCGCCAAGTCCGGCGCCGTCGACCACCTGCGCTGAACACCTCCCTCGGCCGCCTTCGTCACACATGACGAAGGCGGCCGGACCCCCGCCCCAGCGAGCCGGGCTCCCGAGAGCCCGGCTCCCTTGCGCACCACGACCCCGGCGCTACCCCCACCTCGGCGCAGGAAGTCGGCCCGGGTAAGGGATCCAGCCGGAAGAAACGGTGTCGTAGTGGGCGGCGGTTTCCGGGCGGAGGGCGGTGAGGGGGAGCCACTCGTCGTCGGGGTCGCGGTCGTCGAGGGGGCCGGGGGCCCAGGTCAGCAGGACGCGGTCCCCGGCGACCTCCGCGATCCAGCCGAGGAACTCCCGCCCGTCGCGGCAGGTGAAGCCCACCTTGGCGACCTCCTCGCAGCGACGGGCGAGATAGTCGTGCAGCCCCTTGGGGGGCCGCACGCCGCACCATTGGTCGGCGCCCCACTCCTCGAACCGCGCGACCTCGGCGAACCCCAGCTTCGCGGCGAGGCGCATCGAGCGGTCGTTGGCGGTCTGGGTGGTGAGCACCACCGGCTCGCCGGGAAGCGCGTCGGCGTACCAGTCGAGCACCGCCTCGCACGCCTCGGCGGCGTACCCGAACCCCCACGCCTCCGGTAGGAACAGATAGCCGAGTTCGGCCTCCCCGGTGTCCGGACGGACCTGGCTCCGGTGCTCCACCGCCCGCCGGTTGAGCTCGACGGTGCCGATCATCGCCCCGTCGAGCTCGATCACGAAGAAGCCGGGACGCCGCCCCGGCACCGCGGGCACCATGCACTCAAGCTCGTCACGCGGTCGGGCGCCACCGGTGTACGCACCCACCTCCGGCGAGGCGAACAGCTCGATGAACGCCGCACGGTCCCGGGCCTCGGACGCACGAAGCACCAGCCGCTCGGTCCTGATCGGGGCCGGGGGCCAGGCGCCGGGGCCGGGTTCGGTCATGGCCGACACCGTAGGCGCCCCCGTTGTGCACGTCCAGCTCCGCCGGGAAGTCCAGCGCCACTGCCCGCTCGGCGGTTTTGGGATCAGCTGGCCGTCAGCCGGCCAGGGCTTCGCCGAGCCGGGCGTGGGCCGGGCCGGACAGAGCGTGGCGGAGGCCTTCGGCCCGGGTGCGCACCAGCCCGTCGCGGTACGCCTTCGGCAGGTGTTCCCAGACGTCGACGGCCATGGTGGCCGCGGCGGTCGGGTCGCCATCGGTGTTGAGGCAGATCGCGGTGTCCATGGCCAGCAGGGCGCGGGTCATCACGGAGGCCGAGTGGGTGAGGGCGAGGGCGGCTTCCTGCTCGGCGCACGCCTCGCGGGTCTGTCCCAGGGAGGGTGAACGCCTGGGAGAGGTGGACGTGGTGTTTCTGGAGGGAGTAGCCGAACCAGGTGTCGGCGGGCCGGCCTCGGTGCGGGCGCGGACGGCCAGACAGAGCGCGTTGTCCGGCCCGGACAACGCGCCCCCTCCTACCAAGCCCCTTCCTGAGGCCTTTCCCCTGCCGTGGGGGGGGGGGGCGGGGGGGCCCCGGAACAAGCCCCCCGCGCAGCGCCAGCAGAGCGCCCCCGGCCGGAAAGTCAAGAGCCGCCACCGGCACACGA